>DASRDJ010000248.1:0-7685 GCA_035652655.1 Terriglobales bacterium | reverse complement strand
AGTTCTTTCGTCTCGCCCGGATTGAGGGTCAAATCGAGGATTAGCATGCGGGTGTCGGTGGTGCGATGAGGCTTGGGACTCATCCCTTGCACCGACACCGCTTGCGAGTGACGCGCTTCGAAGACCAGGCATCCGCGATCGGCGTTGAACTCGATCTGGTTGTCGGCCTCTCCGGGAGAATTGGTGAACCACGGACCGGGCTTTTTAGCGACGCCCGCGCGCATGTCGAAGCCGAGCGTGATTTCGCGGGTTGCGGTCTTCAGATTCTTGACGCGGATGATTTGCGCGACGGCACGGCGCTTCGCCGGCATGAACATCTCGGTGGTGAACTGCAGACCGTCTGCGGACGTTTCCCGGACGACGCGATGCGGGAACCACTGGTACGTGACTTTGTCGCCGTCGGGATAGGCACGGAGGATGCGACCATTCAGAAAGATTTCGCAGGTCAGCAGAAATCCCGGGCTCCATGGGGTCTCGGGCACGCCACAACAGCCGAATGGAGGGATCCCAATGGCCGTGATCCCTGCGACAGATTTTGCGGCCTGAGCGTATCCCAATTCGTTTTGTGCGGTCTGGTTGCTATAGAGATCGCGCATGCGGTGCGTGAACCGATCGCCTGCGAGATCGGCGACGGTTGGAATTGGCGGTAAGCCCTTGCGCAGTTGGACGCCTTCAAAGGGAACCGGGACCGCGGAGAGCGCTGTGGTGGCTAGCGTCGCTTTCAGGAACGACCGGCGAGACGGGTTACGTCCGATGCTTGATGGCGATTCGGCGATGTCGTGTTTCACGTCCACCTCGACTAACCTGTAACTGCCCAGCCAGCGTCGGCCCGAATGATTTCGCCCGTCATGGGGAAAGACTGGTCGCTCAGAAGGAAGTGGGCGATGCGGGCGACTTCCTCGGCATCGGTCAGATCTCCCTTGAGCGGCTGTTTGTGCTTCATGTATTCGAGGATGCCCCCGTCCGATTGAGCGCGCGCGCTCATCGGGGTTCGAACGAGCCCGGGCGCAAGAACGTTCAGACGAATCTTGTGCGGAGCGTAGTACGACGCGGCGGACAACGTCATCGACTCGATCGAACCTTTACTGGCGGCGTAAGCGACTGTCGCGAAGTGCTCGCGCTCGGGAAAGCGAGCGAGGACGCTGCTCATGTTCAGAATTGTTCCGGAGCGTTTCTTCGACACCCAATAGCGGACGATTTCGCGGCACACGAAGAACGTTCCGGTGGCGTGAACTTCCATCAGCTTGTTCCAGGCGGCCGTGGAGCACTCGTGCAACGGGCCGTCGCCCATGCGGCGCGCGCTTAGTCCGGCGACGTTGAAGGCGGCGTCGATTGCGCCCATGCGGGTCACGCAGTCGGTAACGGCCTTGCCTACGGCAGTCTCGTCTGACACGTCGGCGACGAAGTACGCGGAGCGGGGTAGTTGCGAGGACAGGGCTTGGCACTGTTCGTGATCGTTGCCTATCAGGAAGACTGAGTCGCCGGCTTCGGTCGCAATTTTCGCGGTGGCGGCCGCGATGCCCGACGATCCGGTAATCAGCTGAACCCGAGGCATGATCTTCGCTCACTCGTAGAGATGACGAAGGCATTGGCGATAGGATTCGTAGAAATCTTCTAGCTGATCTTCCGCGGCGACGTTGCTGACGAATTGATGGCTGGGAAGCATGACGGGCTTGTGACCGCGAGAGACGAGCATGCGGGCTGTTTCGCAGCGGATCATATTGATGATGACGGCGCCAGTGACGGTTGAAAGCGGGCCGGTATACCAGTCGAGGCCATCGAGGGCGACGGCACAGTCTCCGACGGGACTCTGATTGTCGATGACGACGTCGGCGATGTCGATGAGTTTCTTGCCAGAAGAATGGGCCGGCTTGGCATCGGCGCAGTGCGTTCGCGAGACGATCGCGATCACAGGGAGCTGGCGACGTTTTGCGCCTAAGGCAGTTTCGACGACGAGAGGACGGATCCCGCTGGTGGAGATGACGAGGAATGCGTCTTTCGGCCCGAAGCGAAACCCTTTGAGGATCTCTTCGGCGTAGCCTTCGTATTTTTCGAGATGAAGCGGCGCCCGCAATCCGTTCGGTCCGATGATGGCGGAATAGTTTGAGACCGAGAGTTCGACGAGGGGATAGAATCCGACGAAGCAGCCTTGGCGTGGAGTCATCTCGTCGACCATCATGCGGGAGTGGCCGCTGCCGAAAAGGAATACGAGGCCGCCTTGCGCAATGGAGTCGGCGCAGATTATTGAAGCCGCGATGATCTGAGTCAGCTCGGAGGCCTTCAGTTTCTGGAGAGCAGCGCTCGCAGCGTCGTGATACTGGAGGGCTGCGGTGCCATCGACGGGGGGCTGGTCTGACGTTTTCATCGAGAACGAGCTAGGATACACGGATATTGGGGTGGATCCATAGCATTTTTGGTCTTACTCTGTCATAACGCTCATCAAAATGAACTAAATTGCAATAATCGACCGTTTTGTGGGTGGACTCTTTGACCTTGCGCGGGAACTCAATCCAGAAATTCGACGTGATTGTGGCCGGATCAGGATCCGCCGGGTCGACGGCCGCGATTGCGGCTGCACGGGCGGGAGCACGGACTCTGCTGATTGAACGCTATGGATTTCTGGGTGGGACGAGCACAGGCGTGCTCGACACATTCTACGGTTTCTATACGCCGGGTACGCGATCACTGAAAGTGGTAGGCGGCATTGGCGACGACGTAGTGGCGGAACTCCGGAAGATAGGAGCCTGCTTCGAGCGGCGCAACACTTATGGCGCGGGGACGGGAGTGACGTACAACTCCGAGCACCTGAAGGTTGTCTGGGAACGGTTGGCGGAGCAATCGGGTGCGCGGATTCTGCTGCATGCGTGGATGCAGGAGGCTACGGTGTTCGGAGGAAAGGTCCGATCGATCACGGTCGCGACCAAGCAGGGATTGCGAACGCTCGAAGCGGACTACTTCGTGGACGCCACGGGAGATGCGGATCTCTGCCATTTTGCCGGCGCGCCGTGTGAACTCGCAGGCCAACACGAACCGGCGCAGATGCTGACGACAACTTTCAAAGTGGCCAACGTGGACACTGCGGCGCGCAACGCGATTTCAAAAAAGGAATTTCACGAGAAGATGGCGGAAGCTGCGGGGTCGGGGCGCTATGACTTGCCGCGGCGCGAAGGCAGCGATCACGGGACGCCCATTCCGGGCGTGATGGCAACGAACATGACACGTGTCCAGTCTTTTTCGGAGGTGAACGGAGAATTTCAAAATGCTTGCGACCCTGAGTTTCTGACTCGAGCGGAAATTGAGGGTCGCAGACAGGCTCTCGAATATTTGCGGTTTCTGACGGAGCAGATCGCTGGCTACTCCAAGGCGGAGCTGGTGAGTTTCGGTACGCAGATCGGGGTGCGCGAAAGCCGGCGCGTGCAGGGCGAATATCGCATGACGAGGGAGGACGTGCTCGACGCGCGGCAGTTTGATGATCAGATTGGATTGTGTGGAGCGCCTATTGAAGAGCATCACTCGGGCAGCGACACGAAGTGGGTATACCTGCCCGACGGCAGTTGCGTGGGCATTCCTTTTCGGGCGCTGATTCCGCTGCAACTCGAAAATGTTCTGGTGGCTGGACGATGTTTCTCGGCCACGCATGATGCGCATGCCAGCGTGCGTTCGATGGCACAGTGCATGGCGATGGGGCAGGCGGCCGGAACAGCCATGGCATTGTGTGTCGCGGAGAGACGTCCGCCGCGCGAACTGAAGGCTGGAGCACTGCAGGAGAAGCTTCGGCAGCAGGGCGCTATTTTGGTGGTGGAGTAGGGCATGGCGTTCGTGAGGACAGTGACCGGCGATGTGGATGCAGCAGAACTTGGTGTCTGCTATGCGCATGAGCACATCATGATTGATCCGAGCTTCACAACCTTTCGCTATCCGGATTTCCTGCTGGATTCAGTGGACCTGGCATGTGCGGACGTGCTGGAGTTTCGGGCTGCGGGAGGAAAAGCGTTGATCGACTCTATGCCGTGTGGCGGCGGTCGAAATGCAATCAAGCTGGCCGAGATTGCGAATCGCACGAGTACGCAAATCGTGTGTCCCACGGGATTGCATCTGCAGAAGTACTATCCGCCGGGCCATTGGGGCGAGCACCTGAGCGCGGAGGAGATTGCCGATCTCTTTATTGCGGAGCTTGAAGACGGGATTGATGCGCGCGACTACAACGGGCCTTCTGTGAGCCGGACCGAACATCGGGCCGGTTTGATTAAAGTGGCTACTAGCGGGAAGGATCCGACGTCGCACGAGCGGAAAATTCTCGAGGCGGCCGTGGTTGCACACCGGCGCACCGGAGCTCCCATTCTCACGCACACGGAACAGGGAGAAGGAGCACTCGAGCAGGTGCAAGCCTTCCGCGATTTGGGTGCGAACCTGGGGCATGTCGTTTTGTCGCACACGGATCGAAAGCCGGATCCGGGTTATCACAAGGAGATTCTTGCCAGTGGCGTTCTGCTGGAATACGATTCGGCATTTCGCTGGCCTGCGGGCGAAAGAAATCCGACGCTCGATATTGTTACCGCAATGGTCGAGGCGGGATTCGTCGGCCAGATTGTGCTCGGCATGGATGCGGCCCGGCGGAAGTACTGGAGATCGTATGGCGGCGGGCCTGGGCTGAGATTTTTGTTGATGGAGTTTGTGCCGCGACTGCGGGCGGCGGGCTTGTCGGCCGAGGATGTGGATACGATCTTTGTTCGAAACCCAGCTGGGGCATTTGCGTTTTGCTGAGTTGCGAAGTGGGAGCGGCGTTGCTTCGCGCGAAAAGTGCATAGGTCCTTCGCTTCGCTCAGCTCAGGATGACATTTTTTGGAGGGGGCGATTGAAAGACGACAGGACGTTTCACACTCTCAGAATTTCGATTCCCAGTTTTTGAAATGGAGCGATGGCTTCATCAGTCGCAGCGGTGTCGGTGATCAGTACATTTAAATCGCTCGACGGGCAGATGCGCCAGCCGGCGACAACGCCGAACTTGCTGTGATCTACTACGGCGACTTTGCGCTGGGCGTGTTTGACCATGGTGCCGTTCAGGGCGGCTTCGTCGTTGTTGAAGCAGGTGGCTCCCCAGGCGGCGTCGATGCCGTCGGCGCCAATGAACAACACATTCACCACCAGTTGATCGAGGGCGTGCATGGCGGTCGGGCCGATTAGCGAGAACCAGTCCCCGCGCAAGTAGCCGCCTGTTACGAACACACTGATGTCCTTGCGCTTCGATAATTCCATGGCGATGTTCACCGTATTGGTCACCACGGTGATGTTGTGGTTGTGAGGAATGCCGCGGATGACTTCTGTCGTAGTCGTGCCTGGCGTGAGCGCGATGGTCTCGCCGGGTTTGATCAATGCAGCGGCTGCCCGCCCGATACGGCGTTTTTCGGCCGCGCAGCGGGACACCTGCGCCTGGAAGGAGCGGTCGTTTCGGAATGGTTCGTAGAAGAGCGGCTCGATCGGCTCGGCGCCACCATGCGTGCGGCGCAGCAAGCCGCGCTCCTCGAGGATTCCGAGATCCCGTCGAATCGTGACGACAGAAACGTCGAGGCTGGTGCGAAGGTCTTCGACGGAGACAGTGCCCGCCTGTTGCAACATTCCGAGGATGGCTGTGAGCCGCGACTCCTGCTTGTTGCCGCGAGCAGCTTGGGCGTTGTCGTCAGTCACTAGAGGATTGGTGTTTCCGGTATTTCTGGAAGAGGACATGTCACTGGTAACAGGTTAGAGAGTCTATCGCATGATCCCGGTTCCTTGTGTCTTCGCGACGTAATGAAGAGAGCGTCATGAGAGCGGGAGAGTGACACAGAGGCCGCGATCCTGACCCGGGCTATTTTATGACCGATTACGCTAGAAACGACCATTTTTATGAACTTTTAACTGGAAAAGTTGAAATTCTGCTGCTAGTCTTCCGTACGGATGATTGAACTCACCCTCTCCCGTCCTGTTTGTCAAACCTCTCTATATAAGAAGGATGCGCTCACCGAGAAGCACGAGCACACGGGAGACCGCCGGACTCATCGACGTCGTCTCGCCTGGAGCCCATTCCCGACTTTTCTGGTTGCATCGTCGCTTCACCGAGTTCCGCGCTCATAGTCAACGCAGAGGATAAATGTCAGATCGTCGGAAATCGAACTACGACAAGTATCCGGTAGTAAGAGTATCGAGTTCACGCGCGGATTGCGATGTGGGATGGAAAGCCATCGCCGAGCGGCTGATGCCTCAGTCACGCAGCGGGAAGTTCGTAGTGTGTGTGGAATGCTATCCGGGATGTTTCGAGGCAGACATCGAACGGGAACTGGTTGCGGCATTCAAGCCGGCGAGCGTATTTCGCGCGAACGAATGTCTGGGGGCAGAGAGCGACATACTTTCGCTGTGTGAGCACGATCTGGGGGACGACCCGGTTTTCGGGTTCATGAATCACTACGTGATTTCGGATTTCCTGGACAAGCGGAAGGTTGGCAAACAACGCGAAGGTCTCAACCAGTCGACTGGGTTGACCTTGGTGATCGGCGTAGGTGCGTCGGTGATCGCCGAGCATTGGGACTTGCTGGTCTATTGCGACATGGCTCGCTGGGAAATTCAGCGAAGGCAGCGGGCAGGAGAGATCGCGAATCTCGGATTGACGAATATGTCGGAGCGCCCGGCGTTGAAATACAAGCGCGCTTTCTTTGTGGACTGGCGCGCGGCCGACCGGCTGAAGAAGTCGTTGCTGGCGCAGATCGATTTCCTGCTCGACACGAACGACCGCAAGAATCCGAAGATGATTTCCGGTCGAGACCTACTCCGGGGGCTACAGATAGCCGCCCACCGTCCGTTCCGCGTTGTGCCCTTCTTCGATCCCGGACCGTGGGGCGGACAGTGGATGAAGGAAGTCTGCGATTTGCCACGGGACGCGGAGAACTATGCTTGGTGCTTCGATTGCGTTCCGGAGGAAAACAGCCTGTTTCTGGGATTCGGCGACGTGGCGGTGGAGATTCCGTCGATCGATCTGGTGTTCCGGCATCCGAGAGAGCTTTTGGGGGATGCCGTTCACGCACGTTTTGGAACTGAGTTTCCGATCCGCTTTGATTTTCTGGACACGATGGATGGCGGGAACCTGTCGTTCCAGGTGCATCCGCTGACGGAGTACATCCAGGAACAGTTCGGGATGGCATACACGCAGGATGAAAGCTACTACATGCTGGACGCGAAGGAAGACGGGTGCGTGTATTTGGGGTTGAAGGAAAATGTCGATCGTGCGCAGATGATTTCTGATTTACGGGAAGCGCAGTGGGGAAATTTGGAGTTTGATGCGGACAAATATGTGAACAAATTTCCCGCGCGCAAGCACGATCACTTCCTGATCCCGGCTGGAACGCCGCATTGCTCGGGGAAGAACAGCATGGTGCTCGAGATCAGCGCTACGCCCTACATTTTCACGTTCAAGATGTGGGATTGGGGCCGGATGGGAATGGATGGCTTGCCGAGGCCGATTCATCTGGAACACGGCATCCGGAATATTCAGTGGGATCGGACGACCGACTGGGTGCAGAAAGAGCTGGTGAACGCCGTGGTTCCAGTCGTCTCCGGAGACGGATGGAAAGAGGAACGCACGGGTTTGCATGAGCGCGAGTTCATTGAAACGCGGCGGCACTGGTTTACTGGAGCCGTGTCGCACTGCACGCAGG
>DASRDJ010000247.1:0-2957 GCA_035652655.1 Terriglobales bacterium | reverse complement strand
CCGGCGTCGGCGGGCAGCGAGTCCCCGGCGCGCGATGCGGAAGTGCTGGAGATGCTGGCGACGCTGCTGGACCGGCTTGGGATTCAGGGTTGGACGCTGGAATTGAATTCGGTGGGCTGCCCCGCGGATCGGGCACGCTTCAACGAGGCTCTGCGAACGGCGCTAGAGCCGGTGACGGCGCAGATGTGTGCCGATTGTCAGCGGCGGGCGGTGACGAATCCGCTGCGCGTGTTCGACTGCAAAGTTCCTGAAGATCAGCCCATTATCGAGAAGCTGCCGCGCATCAGCCAGTTTCTAGATGAAGGGTGCCGTAAGCATTTCGAAGAAGTGCAGGAGATTTTGAAGGCAGCGGGTGTGCCGTTCACGTTGAACGATCGGCTGGTGCGCGGGCTCGACTATTACACGCGCACGGCGTTCGAGTTCACATATGGCGAACTGGGCGCACAGAATGCGATTCTCGGCGGCGGGCGGTACGACGGATTGTCGGAGGCGCTGGGCGGTCCGGCGGCGCCCGGGATCGGGTTTGCGATCGGCGAGGACCGGTTGGTAATGTCGCTGCCGCAATCGGCGCCGTCAGTAGCGCTGAAGCCAGATGTCTACATTGCACCGTTGGGTGCGGGCATGAATCGTGAGGCTGCGCGGCTGGCGCGCGACTTGCGGCGCGAAGACTTGGTGGTCGAGTTGGGCGATGAAACTTTTCGATTGAAGAAGTCGTTCGAGGCGGCGGCTAAGCTTGGGGTGGGCTTCGTGTTGATTCTCGGGGAGAACGAAGTGAAGAGCGGCGCGTTCACTTTGAAGAATCAGGAGACCGGCGTGCAGGTGTCTGTGCCGCGCGGGGAGTTAGCTGCGTGGCTAAAGAAGCAAGCTTAATCCCCGACGGAAAGCTTTTAACCGCTAAGGGCGCGAAGAAAGGCCGCAAAGTTCGCTAAGTAGTGCCGCCATCTTGCCGGCAGTCTGGCGGACGTCCCGTCCGCCGCTTTGTCCTCTTCTATTCGTTGGCCATGACCGGGACCGCCTGCTTGGCTTTCGGAGCCTTGGGAGCGACCTCGCGCAACATGTAAGCGTTGGCCAAATACTGCTGCACCATGCGCTGCGTGTTGAAGAACGATCCATTCAGCGCGATCGCGTTGCGCATGACTTCGGTGTAGCGGTTCGGCGTGCCATAGAACATCGGCAGGATCTGACGTTCGAGTTTGTCGTAGAGAGTGGCGACTTCGGAGGCCGGGTCTTCGATGATGTCGGTGTTGCCGATTGCCCAGCCCGTGATGCCTTCAATCCAGCCTTCGGCCCACCATCCGTCGATCACGCTGAAGCTCGGCACGCCGTTGAGCGCCGCTTTCATGCCGCTGGTGCCCGAGGCTTCCTGCGGACGCATCGGCGTGTTGAGCCAGATGTCGACGCCACTGGTGATCAGCCGGCCCCAACTCATGTCGTAGTTCTCGACATAGACCGTGCGAATTACCTCGGAGAGCGATGAGGCGCCTTCAAACACCTGGCGGATGATTTTCTTGCCGCCGTCATCGCGCGGGTGCGCTTTGCCTGCATACACCAACTGGATCGGGCCTACGTCTCTCGCGATGCGCTTCAGGCGTTCGCGATCCTGAAAGAGCAGGTCGGCGCGCTTGTAAGTGCTGGCGCGGCGGGCAAAGCCGATCGTGAAGACCTTCGGGTCCAGGGAAGCGGAGGTGCGGTGACGGATTTCGGCGAACAGCGCTTCTTTCGTGGTCGCATGCGCAACGCGAATGTCTTCGAGCGGAATACTGATCGCGTAACGCAGATAGTTATTGTCGGTGCGCCAGCCGGGAATGTAGTGATCGAAGAGTTCGCGGAATGCCGGCGAAGTCCAGGTCATGGCGTGCACACCGTTGGTGATCGCGCTGATGGCGTAATTCGGGAACATTCCGCGCGAGACTTCGCCGTGCCGCATCGCAACTCCGTTCACGTATCCGGAGAAGCGGAGCGCGAGGTACGTCATGTTCAGCGCGTCGTCATGGAGCGCCTGAGTCTGCTCGAGCAGTGACATCCACTCCTCGCCGAGCAACTGCCGCACCAGCGGCTTGGGGAATTGATCGTGCCCCGCAGGAACCGGCGTGTGCGTGGTGAAGATGCACATGCGGCGAATGCCGTCGATGTCGAGTTGCTTTACGCGCCCAGCAAAGCTCTGGTCGAGCCGGCGTTCGAGCAGTCCCAGCGCCAGCAGGGCCGAGTGGCCTTCGTTCATGTGATAGGCCTGGACGCCGCTGTGCCCGACTTTTTGCAGCAGCTTCAAGCCGCCAAGGCCGAGAATAATTTCCTGCGCCAAGCGATACGATTCGTCGCCGCCGTACAGTGAGTCGGTGAGGTGGCGGTCCCACTCGGCGTTCTCGGGAACGTTGGTGTCAAGGAGGTAGACGGGTACGATGTCACCGTCGATGCCTTGCACGTCATATTCCCAGGCACGAATCCAAACCTGCCGGCTATCGATTTCGATCGCGACGCGGCCTTCGACGGCTTTGAGGGTGCGTTCGGGTTCCCACTGTTGCGGTTGTTCGGTCTGCTGGCCCGAAGGATCGAGGAATTGCCGGAAGTATCCCTTGCGGTAAACGAGCGTGACGGCGACCAGAGGTGCGCCCAGATCGGCAGCCGAGCGCAGCGTGTCACCGGCCAGCATGCCGAGGCCGCCACTGTAGGTCGGCATGTTGGGATCGAGCGCGATCTCCATCGAAAAGTAGGCGATCGTGGGGGCCTTGGTTCGCGTCTTCATATATAGGACGACACCGCTTTAGAAAGCATGCTGCGGCGCAATGCCGCGATTTCCCAAAATCGTTTCTCTAGACGGGCGCAGCCCGAAAAATGCCGGTGGGTGCCGGGATGGTTTGGGTCCAGCGACTCTTGCGGAGCTGACTGCACGGTGAAGTCGACATTATAGACGACGTGGCGCTGGGTGCTTTGTGACAATTGGACACAACGCGAGACCA
>DASRDJ010000246.1:0-21589 GCA_035652655.1 Terriglobales bacterium | reverse complement strand
GCCTGGTCCGGAGGATCTTTCAAGATCGCCTTCATGTCCTCGGCGCGCTGGCCTTTTTCAACCTTCGACATGCGTTCGTAGTAAGCGCGCGTAACGCTATTCAAATCGATGGGAAACTCGTAGTGCTCCAACCGCACCAACCCGTTCGCCAGATGGTAGATCGCGTTGTCGGGCACGGGGAGGGAACTGTGGCCACCGGGGTTGGTGACCATCAACTGGTAGTCGGCGTAGAGTTTCTCGGTCGCGTCTACGTCCATCATCACGGGCTTGCCGTTTTCGCTGGTGATGCCGCCGCCGTCGTGGTTGAGCACGAACTCGGCATCGATCAAATCACGATGATTCTTCAGCAACCAGTCCACGCCATTGGACTTCCCGCCTTCCTCGTCGGCCGTCAGCGCCAGAATGATGTCGCGGTCGGGCTTGTACCCTTCCTTCTTCATCCGGATGAGCGTGGTCACCATGATGGCGTCGCCGCCCTTCATGTCCTGTGTGCCGCGGCCGTAATAAAAACCTTCTTGCTCGACGAATTTGAAAGGGTCGGTGCTCCAATCCTCCCGCCGCGCCTCGACCACGTCCAGGTGCCCGATGAGCAGCACCGGCTTATGCTTGCCCGTACCGCGCAGACGCGCCACCATATTCTTCTTGCGATCGTTGGGGCCGAGCACCTGCACGTCGCTCTCCGGAAACCCAGCATCACGTAGCCGCTTAGCCATGGCTTCCGCGGCGGTCGTCACGTTGCCGACCGAGTCTGTGGTGTTGATTTCGATCAGTTCTTTGAGAATGTCGTGGGAAAGGTGCTTGGTCGCGTCATCGACCTGGGCGAAGGTTGGGACAGAAAGCAGAAGCGAGAAAGCAAGAACGGCAACGGCGGCTTGGCGATGGCTCAACGAGACGGTCTCCCTGAATACGCTCAGAATACGAGCACCAAGCTACCAGAATACCGTCCGCGCGCAAACATGGAGCCAACCGGCAAGTAGACAAACTGTCTATCCGCACGTCATTGACCCCTTTTCTGCCGCACCCCTAGAATAAACAGTTCCTCCTGACGCTCTCCTAAACTATGGCCCTGCGCCTCTTTAACACCATGTCTGCCCGGGTGGAGGAGTTTCGCCCGATCCAGCCGAACGAAGTTCGCATGTATGCCTGTGGGCCCACGGTCTACGACTACGGCCACATCGGCAACTTCCGGACATTCATCGCCGTCGATCTGTTGCAGCGCTTTCTGAAGCAGAGCGGGTACACGGTCCGCTTCGCCATGAACATTACCGACGTGGATGACAAAATCATCCGCAACTCGGCGCGGGATGGCGTGGACGTCAAGCAATACACCGCCAAGTACGAGAAGGCCTTCCTCGAAGATGCAGCCATGCTTAATATCGAGCAGCCCAAACTGGTCCGCGCCACCGAGCACATCCCGGAGATGGCCGAGTTTATTGCGAAGCTTGAGCAGAAAGGCCTCGCGTACCGCGCCGAAGATGGCTCGTACTACTTCCGCATCGCCAAGTTCCCGGCCTACGGCAAGCTTTCAAAGAAAGACTTCGCCGGAATGGAAGACGGCGCCCGCGTCGATGTGGACGAGTACGAGAAAGATAACGCGCGCGACTTCGCTTTGTGGAAGGCTCCCAAGCCGGGCGAGGCTTTTTGGGAGACGTCCATTGGCCGCGGCCGTCCGGGCTGGCACATCGAATGCTCCGTCATGTCAATGGAGGAACTGGGCGAGACTTTTGATCTGCATGCGGGCGGTGAGGATCTGATTTTCCCGCATCACGAGAACGAAATTGCGCAGTCCGAGTCGCTGACCGGGAAGACATTCGCGAATTTCTGGTTTCATGCGCGCTTCCTGCTGGTCGAGGGCGAGAAGATGTCCAAGAGCCTCGGCAACTTCTTCACGCCGCGTGATCTTGTGCTCAAAGGATACAAGCCATCGTCGATCCGCTACCTGCTGACGTCTGTGCCGTACCGCAACCAGCTGAATTTCACGTGGGATGGCTTGCGGTCGGCAGCGACGTCGGTCGATCGCTTGCGGAATTTCCGTCTGCGCCTGTCGAGCACAGCGTTTGCGGACGGCACGAATGCGGCCATGACCAAGCTGGCTGCCGAAACGATTGAACGCATGAAGGCCGCGCTCGACGACGACTTGAACACGGCGCAGGCGCAGGCCGCCATCTTCGAAATGGTGCGCGCCGCCAACGCTGCGATCGACGCGGGTGAGATGCGCAAGGATGACGTCGCGCCCCTGTTAAGCGCAATCGAGAAGTTCGATGAAATCTTCGCCGTGCTCGCCGACGACGATGCGCCGAAAGTGAAGGCGACCATCGAATGGGCGAAAGCCGAGGGTCGCGAAAAAGATATTACTGAGGAGGCCCTGGCGCTCGCGGCTGCCGGTCAGCTATCCGATGCCGACGTCGAAAAGAAAATTGCCGAGATGGATGCGGCTCGCAAGGGTCGCGACTTCAAACGCTCTGACGCCCTGCGCACCGGACTCATCGCCGCCGGCATCCTGATTGAAAACACAAAGGACGGCGTGCGCTGGAGAAGGAAGTGATGGCTGCTGAGTGACGACGCGACGTTGAACCCGAACGGGTTAGAAAAGCGCGGCTTCACTCCTCAGATTGAGAGTCGCTCATAGGCGAACCCCAGCCGCAAAATCGTAGCCTCGTCGAAATGCTTCCCGAGAATCTGCAATCCGATCGGCAGCTTCTCTTTGGTTACGCCGCACGGAATCGAAATCCCTGGAATCCCCGCCAGATCCGCCGTTACCGTATAAATGTCTGCGAGGTACATTGCCAAGGGATCGTTCGCCTTCTCGCCGAGTTTGAAGGCGGCGGTGGGACTGGTAGGCGTGACGATCGCATCCACTTTCTTGAACGCCTCGTCAAAGTCGCGCGTCAGGAGCGTGCGCACTTTCTGCGCTTTCAAGTAGTACGCATCGTAATAGCCGGCGCTCAGCGCGTACGTTCCCAGCATGATGCGCCGCTTCACTTCCTGGCCGAAACCTTCATCGCGGCTCCGTCGGTACATATCCGAGAGCGTGCGAGCGTTCTTGGCGCGAAATCCGTAGCGCACCCCGTCAAAGCGTGCCAGGTTCGACGACGCTTCAGCGGTCGCCACGATGTAGTAAGTCGGAATCGCGTACTCGCTGTGCGGCAGCGAGACCGGAACCACATCGCAGCCCAGCTTCGCGAGCGACTCGATAGCGTCCTCGACCGCCTTGCGGACTTCCGCGTCTAATCCATCGCCGAAGTATTCCTTGGCCACGCCGATCCTCAGGCCGCTCACAGGGTTCTCGAGTTCCGCCACGTAATCGGGAACGGGCACATCCGCTGACGTCGTGTCCATCGGATCGCGGCCCGCTATCGTTTTCAGTACGGTCGCAGCGTCTTTCACATTCTTCGCTAATGGCCCAATGTGATCGAGCGACGACGCGAACGCGATCAAACCATACCGCGAGACGCGTCCATAAGTTGGCATCAATCCCACTACGCCGCAGAATGACGCCGGCTGGCGGATCGAACCTCCTGTGTCTGAGCCCAGCGTGACCACGGCCATACTCGCGGCCACGGCGGCGGCTGATCCGCCCGAAGATCCTCCAGGAACACGGCTGGTATCGCGCGGATTACGCACCGGATGATAAGCAGAGTTCTCGTTCGACGAGCCCATCGCAAACTCGTCGCAGTTCAGCTTGCCGAGCACTACCGCTCCCGCCGCTTCAAGCCGCGCAACGGCTGTGCAGTCGTACGGAGGAACAAAATTTTCCAGGATCTTTGAGCCGGCGGTCGTGCGCACCCCACGAGTGCACATCACGTCCTTGATCGCGACCGGCACGCCGCCCAGCGGGGGCAACATCTTTCCCTCCGACGCCAAGCGATCGATGCGGTCGGCCTGCTCCATGGCGCGCTCTTTGGTCAGTGTGAGAAACGCGCCGATGGCCGAGTCTTCTTTCTGTATGCGCTCGTAGTGCGATTCCACCAGCGCCATGGACGTGGTCTTGCGCTCCTGAATGGCGGAGCGTGCGGCATCGATGGTGAGCTGGTTCAGGTCCATGTCTAAGCGAACTTGCTTGTGCGCTTCAGCGCTCGATCACTTTCGGCACTTTGAAGAAGTTCTCATCCGCATCGGGCGCGTTAGCCAGCGCTTCTTCATGTGGCAGGGAAGGGCGCAGTCCGAAAAGTATGTCTTCGCGGCTGGCATAGGCGAAGCGCTCGCTCGCGACCTTGGTGGTATCGACTCCATATCGATCGGACACCTGCGCCATCGGTTCGACTTTGTCGGTGTTCAAGCGGCTCAGCTTATCGACATACTCGAGGATGGAATTCAGATCGCGCACCATGTGGGTGCGCTCTTCCTCGGTCAGTTCAAGATTGGCGAGGTCGGCCACATACGCGACATCTTTGTCGGTGACTTTCATGAGCTAGGCCCGCTTGCTGCGGGAGGTCTTCGGAGATTTCACGCTGACTGCTTGCTTGCGTCCCGCGACCACAAACTCGACGCGCGTAACACCGTCTGCGCCATAACGGCTGAGCGTGGCCAGGTATCGTGCTGCAAGTGCCTGCAATTCCCGGCGCCAACCCGCGTCCGGCACTTCTACGCGCAACACGCCGTCTGCAAAATCCAGAGCACGGGTGCGCGCCGCCACCGCGCTTCCGCACGCCAAAGGCCATGCCAGCAGCGGTGCCTCCTCTGCCGCGACCTTTCGGATCGACCGTGCCACAACTTTGTCGAGTCCGGTAGCAGCTTGCAGCATGGAAGGCTTTTTCCTGGGCGGCATGGCGGAGATCGCGTGCGAGTGCGAGACACGCATTCTAACATCGCGCGCGAGATATTTTTTCCACCGCACGCGACCTCACGCTCGAGTGTTCTGCAACGGAAACTCGCTCGCCACAAATGTCAAAGCATCTTCTTTACTTAGCAAGCTTCCTTCAAGTTGTTCGTCTTCCACGGCGGAAAGAATTTCCTTGAAACGCGGCCCGGGTGCGTAGCCGGCAGCGATCAGGTCGTCGCCCGTGATGAGCGGAGCAGGGCGCATTTTTTCGGCGGGAATCGAAGCCAGCTTTTCTTGTGCAAATTCATACGCGCTCAAAATTCTGTGGCTTGCCATGCAGTCCATGCGGTGCAAATCGAGATGCTCTTCGAACTTGGGCATGCGCAGAAATTTCTTAAGGGTTGATTCCTTCATTAGCGTGATCTGCCCGAAACGCATGTGATTCTGAATCAAAGCCAGAATTTGTTCGGTGTCGTCATTGGAGAACCGCAAGCGGCGCAACATCACCTCCGCCATTTTCACGCCCACCTCGACGTGCCCATCAAATCGGATCCGGTCCGGAGCCACACGAAACGTCGGTGGCTTGCCCACATCGTGCAGCAGCGCGCCCCACGCCAGCGTGGGGAGACACAGATGCGGCAGATTTTCGAGCAGCAACAATGTATGTACGTACACGTCACCTTCCGGGTGATATTGCGGAGGCTGCTCCACGCCCTTCATTGCTGAAATTTCAGGCAGCACCTCTTTCAGCAGTCCAGATTCATCCAGCAGCAGAAACGCGTCCCGTGCGTGCCCCTCGGTAAGCATTTTGGTCAGTTCATCGCGCACCCGCTCGTGACTCACCTGGAAAATCTGGCTGGCCATTTCATGGATCGCCGCCATCGTCGCCGGATCGATCTGATATCCGAAGCGCGCGGCGAAGCGCACGGCCCGAAGCATGCGTAGTTTGTCTTCGCCAAAACGCTGGCGCGGGTCGCCGATCGTACGGATGACATGCGCTTCGAGATCGCTCCTTCCGGCCACATAGTCGAGCACTTCCCCGGACATGGGATCCAGCAGCAGCCCGTTGATCGTGAAATCCCGACGCTGCACATCTTCTCGAGGATCATTGCTGAAGCGCACCTCGTCGGGACGGCGTCCGTCGCTGTAACTAACGTCGCAGCGGAAGGTGGCGACTTCGACCACACCAGACTTGCCGTGACTTGCGACGTCTGGCGCCAAGTCGGCTCCCGCGGTTGAGTCTTTTGGAAGAGGCACGAGCACAACCCCAAACTGCGCGCCGACTGCGTAGGTTTCCGGAAAGATGCGCATCACCTGCTGGGGAGTCGCATCCGTGGTCACGTCGTAGTCGGCCGGTTCCCGTCCCAGCAGCAGATCGCGCACGCATCCTCCGCACAAATAGGCCTGATGCCCGCGATCACGCAGGGTGGCAATAACCGAGGTCGCGAATTGTTTGGGAGTAATCACGTTCTTGGTCTGACGGGCGAAAAAAGGAGTTAGATTTTCCACGCCCGCAAATAGGCGTGACTAAGAACTTCGGAAACCGCATGGCGATCGACCTTTTCCGGCAGCACAGATTTCTCTGTCGCTGCTTCGCACTCTGCAAACAGCTTGGTCGCCATATTTAGGACTCGCTCGAGCGAGAACTTGCCGGTCCGCACCCGAATCAGAAGATCGCATTCGGGTCTCGGCAGCGTGATCGTCCCCGAGAGCAAAATCTCTTTGCACTCGCCCAGCAGGCGAATCGCATGCATGGCGGCCTTCACGTCGTACCCATATTTTTGCTCGAGTTGAGGGCGCTGCCCCTTCTGGCCACGTCCCCGCTTTCCTGAAACCCGTGCCAGTTGGTCGTTGGCAAAGCCCATGAAGTGTTTCGCGCAAGTTCGCGAGAGAAAGCTGTCCTGGCGACCGATCACCGACGCCCAGATCGGATTCCGCAACAAATCTTTCGCGAACAGGAAATGAAGCGCAGTCGGATTCCCCTTGCAGGCGAGCGTCGTCCACTTCCTCAGCGAGTACAGCGTGACATCCACATCCGCCGGACCATTTCTGCGGTCATCTCCCGCCGTTGACCATACGTAGTGCGGCAGGGTTTCCAGCCCAAGCATGAGTTCCGGCGGCTCGATGTAGGTGCCGTAGATGTCGAGGTCGTCGGTCCCGTGCACCTTCGCGCCGTGCAGTTCCGATCCTCCGACAAAGACATGGATCAGGCGATCCATCAGCGGAAATCCGGATTCAGCCACGTGTTGGACCAGGTCGGTCATGCGAGACAGGAGAAATTCCGTTTAAACTGGACGTCGCAAAGAATTATGCCAGATGCCTACATCCTGGGAATCGAGAGTTCCTGCGACGAGACGGGCGCGTCCATAGTGCGCTCCGGAGAGCAGATCCTTTCCAACGTCGTGTTCTCGCAGATCGCAACGCATTTGCCCTATGGCGGCGTCGTGCCGGAGTTGGCGTCGCGCGAACACCTCAAGGCCATCGTGCCAGTCGTTCGCAAAGCTTTGGCCGACGCCAGACGCACGTACGCGTCCGTCGACGCGATCGCGGTCACGCAGGGGCCTGGACTCGCTGGCGCGCTTCTAGTTGGACTGAGCTACGCGAAGGCGTTGGCCTTCGCGCTCGATAAGCCACTGATCGCCGTCAATCATCTCGAGGGACACATTCACGCTGTGCTACTTGAAGAGCGCCAGAAAGGCAATCATCTTGTGAACTTTCCGGTGCTGGCCCTGGTCGTGTCGGGCGGCCATACGCATCTCTATCTGGCGGAGCAGACGGGCGACAGCTGGTCCTACGAAAATATCGGGCACACGCGCGACGATGCCGCCGGAGAAGCCTTCGACAAAGTCGCCAAGCTACTCGGTCTGGGATATCCCGGGGGTCCGGTCATCGACCGGTTGTCGAAGCATGGAGACGCCGCGGCCGTGAAGTTCGCGAGCCCGCAGATCAAGCATCCAGATCGCAAGGGCCGCGGCTCTGGAACCGATGAACGTCCCCGCTTCGACTTTTCCTACAGCGGAATAAAGACGGCTGTGCTGCGTTACATCGAAACAAACAATCTCGCTCCCGTGATTGCGAGGCGACGGGAATCATTGTCGGGGATTGCCAAGCCGAAGTTCGAGGACTACCTATCCGCCTGCGATCCCGCAACGCTAAACCTGGTCGCCTCGTTTCAGCGAGCCATGGTCGATGACCTGGTCGCCAAGACACTCGAAGCGGCGCAAGCCTGCGAAGTCGCGACCTTATTCGTTACCGGTGGCGTGGCCGCGAATAACGAACTGCGCCAGCGCTTCGAAGAGGCTGCCGCCCAACAGGGATTGCCGGTGTTCTTTCCGTCCCGACCGCTCTCGACCGACAACGCCGCCATGATCGCCGCAGCCGCCTATCCCAAATGGCTGGCGAAGGATTTTGCTCCCATGGATTTTTCTGCAGAAGCCGGCCTGCAATTGCGGAGGGCGTGAGAGGCGGACGACTAGGGCTGAACAGAACTTCGAAAGAGGGTCTTGCCGCCAACCAGGTAGGTAAGAATCGAGCAGAGCCTGCTTGCCAGAAGCCTTCAGCCAGAAGCCACTAGCCACCAGCCATCATCTACCAGCCCCCAACCAACTATTTCCCCGCTCGCTGCGCCTTGGCAGCCTTCCCGGCCACCGCGTCCAGCGCCTTCTCCAACTGCTCCTGGACGTCAATATCCTTGAAAATCGTGAACTCCGCACGATTTTCATTCCGGTCGAATCCACCCGAGACCCCGGTCAGGATCAGGATCGGGACCGAGGCAGTCTCGGGTTTGCTCTTGATCGCACTGATCAACTCGCTACCGCCCATGGCGGGCATCTGCATGTCGGTGATTACCAAGACTGGGGTGACGCGCTTCAGGATCTCCAGCGCCTCCATGCCATTCGACGCGGATTCCACGGCGAACCCCCGCTCCTCCAGGAAGCGAGAGACCGTGTGCCGGATCACCATGGAATCGTCTACAACCAAAGCCACATCGGGCATTCGGTTCCCCAAGCGGGCAAAAATCTCCGTGCCAGCGATTAGATCAAAGCAATTTGGGACTCAACAAACACAAACGGTGCATGACCATTACGTCCGTCATGCTTAAGGACAGGGATTCCCTGAGTTGCGTCATCAGGTCGTTTGGGGACGTGGGTATCGTTTCAGGCTTCGTCGGATGGCGTGCTCTCTTCGATCGCCATGTCCTTGAATTCACTGGACTCAAAGACATCGCCGCATTCGAGACACTCGACGTATTCGGTGTCCTCGTCGCGGCTCACGATCTGCACGCGCGGGTGCTTACACTGATTCATGATCCTTCTCTGCTGGGGGGTATGCGACGGCGGTTGGCTTCATAACTCCGGAATGGCGATCCCACAGACAGGCTGCGGAACCCAGACTGCCGGAAATTTTGGGTATTTTAGCCCCGCCGTTATGGAAGTCAAGCCCCATCAGTAACTCACAGCCAAGACGTGTTCAGGCGCGAAATCGAAAATACGACCAAATGCATCGCCTGCACGTAAACCATTGACATCATTCCGGTTGCTGTTCAATGGTGATTTTTTGCCGTTGGCTGAGGCGCCTTGCGCGAATTTGGCTGCGGAGGCTACAATAAAAGGCGACCTAATTAGTCGCATTTTAATCCGATCCTTTTGGTCGGCTAGTCTTTCGCTATGCTGAAGCTCTCCAAAAAAGCGGACTATGGCTTGATGGCCATGCGCCATTTTGCCGAGCATGCTCACCAGGGGGCGTGCCGCGCGAAAGATGTGGCCGAGTCGTATGGCATCCCGCCGGAGGCTCTGGCCAAGATTCTGCAGCGCCTCGCCAAGGCAGGGCTACTACATTCGCAACACGGCATCAACGGGGGATACACGCTCGCGCGGCCTGCGGCTGAAATTTCAGCCTACGAAGTAATTCGGGCCATCGACGGGCCGCTCTTCATTACGTCGTGCATTACGGTGCGCGGCGAGTGTGACCAGACCGAGCGCTGCACGATCCGGGAGCCGTTGCGCAAGGTGAACCAGAGCATCGAAGATGTTTTGAAGAACATCAAGATTTCAGAAATGTCCGACGCCGGCGAGAGCGTAAGCGTCGACGCGAAAAAAAGTTTGAGTGATCTGATCACGCTGACCTGATCACCTAGTACGACCCAGGATTTGAGAACGAGGTAGGAGATAGTCATCATGAGTATCGATTTGAAGACCGCGACCCAGGAGCAGCGCACGCCTGCTCCCGCCGGCGTCAAGTTGCCCATTTACATGGACAATCACGCCACCACCCCCATGGATCCGCGCGTGCTCGAGGCCATGCTGCCCTACTTCATGGAGAAGTTCGGCAATGCCGCCAGCCGCAATCATCCGTTCGGATGGACTGCCGAAGAAGCGGTTGAGAATGCGCGTGAGCAGGTGGCCAAGCTGATTGGTGCGACCGCGAAAGAAATCATCTTCACCTCAGGCGCGACCGAGAGCGACAACCTCGCCATCAAGGGCGTCGCCGAGATGTATCGGGAGAAGGGCAACCACATTATTACGGCGGTCACCGAGCACAAGGCCGTGCTCGATACCTGCAAGCGCCTCGAGAAAAATGGCTATCGCGTGACCTACATGCCGGTGCAAAAAGACGGCCTGGTCGATCTCGAAGAACTAAAGCGTGCCATCGATGACAAGACCATTTTGGTTACGATCATGGCCGCCAACAACGAGATTGGCGTGCTGCAGCCTTGGCGCGAGATCGGCAAGATCTGTCGCGAACGCGGCGTGTTGTTCCACACCGATGGCGTGCAGGCAGTGGGCAAGGTTCCGATCGACGTGAACAAGGACAATATCGACCTCATGTCGATCACCGCGCACAAAATTTACGGCCCCAAAGGCGTGGGCGCGCTCTACGTACGCCGAAAGAATCCGCGCGTGCAGATTTCCGCCATTATCGACGGCGGCGGACACGAGCGTGGCATGCGTTCCGGGACGTTGAACGTCCCCGGCATCGTCGGCTTGGGTAAGGCGTGCGAGATCGCCCGCGAAGATATGGCCAAGGAAGGCGCACATCTCGCAGCACTTCGCGATCGCCTGCGCGACCGCATCATGGGCCGGCTGGATGAAACCTACATCAATGGTTCGATGGAGCACCGTCTGCCCGGCAACTTGAATATCAGCTTCGCTTACGTGGAAGGTGAATCGCTTCTGATGGGCATCAATGACGTCGCAGTTTCGAGCGGATCGGCTTGCACCTCTGCGACGCTGGAACCATCTTATGTATTGAAGGCTCTGGGCACGGGCGACGACCTGGCGCACAGTTCGATCCGCTTCGGTATCGGCCGCTTCAACAACGAAGCCGAAGTAGATTACGTCGCCGACCGCGTTTGCGAAACAGTTGAGCGCCTACGCGAACTTTCTCCGCTCTACGAAATGGCGAAGGAAGGCGTCAATCTGAAGGACGTGAAGTGGGCGGGAGAGTAAAGGCAGTTTTCAGTTCTTAGTGGAAGGTGTTTCTAGTTTCAAGTTTCGAGAGTAGGAGAAAGCAAAAATGGCATACAGCGATAAGGTCCTCGATCATTATTCCAATCCGCGCAACGTCGGCTCGATGGACAAGAATAGCCAGGAAGTTGGCACCGGCCTGGTGGGCGCACCGGAGTGCGGCGACGTCATGAAGTTGCAGATCAAGGTGAACCCGCAGACTCAGGTGATTGAGGACGCGAAGTTCAAGACCTTCGGCTGCGGTTCGGCCATCGCCTCGTCCTCACTTGCGACGGAGTGGGTGAAGGGAAAGACTGTCGAAGAAGCGCTGCAGATCAAGAACACCGAGATCGTGAAAGAACTGGCGCTTCCGCCAGTGAAAATTCACTGCTCGGTGTTGGCCGAAGACGCCATCCGCGCGGCGATTCATGACTGGAAGAAGAAGAACGGCGAGCTGGCAGCCGATGCGCCGGTTCCGACCAGCCAGGCGGCGCACTAAACCGTAGCGCCGGCGTCTTGTCTGCAGTCGCGAGAGCATCTTGCCCTCGCGCAGAATAGGGCACGTCCGGTTGCGAGTCACCGACACGTGCCTGGAATCCGGCTAGCCTCATGAGCATCATGGCTGAAGAAACGACCAAGACGATCGCACCTCCAGCACCGGCCGCCCCCATCAAGGGCATCCAGGTGACGGAGAAGGCGATCGCGAAAATCCGCAGCGCGATGACGAAGGAAGGCATCTCGCCGACCGAGGGGGGCCTGCGCCTGGGCGTGCAGGGCGGCGGCTGTTCTGGCTTGAGCTACAACATCCGCTTCGACACGCAGCCCCGCGAGCGCGACCGTATCTTTCAGTTCGACGACGTCCGTGTGTTTGTCGACCCGAAGTCGTTCATCTACCTGCACGGCATGATCTTGGATTACCAGGAGACGCTGATGCAGCAAGGCTTCGTGTTCGTGAATCCGAACTCGACGAAGTCGTGCGGTTGCGGCAGTTCTTTTACGGCTTGATGTAGGGCGGATCACTCTTGTTCGCCAGACGTTGGAGGCAGACCTCAGATCCCAGCACCACGGCGCTCCTGCCTTGCACCGTGTGAACCCATGGTGCGGGACGGGCGGTCGTGGTGAGTTTGTCTATGGCGAATCCAGAAACCAAATCGACGTCATCTCTGATCATGCCGGGCGAGGTGACTTCCACCTGCTGGTCGTGCGGTACCATGCGCGCCGAACATTTCTGCAGCGCATGCGGCAAGGTGCAGCCTCCGGTGCCGGTGGACTACTTCACGTTCTTCGGATTCCCGCGCAAGCTGAACGTAGACGTCGCTCTGCTGGAGCGTGAGTTTTACCAACTCAGCCGCAAGCTGCATCCGGACGTCTATTCCAACGCCGAGAAACGCGAACAGGAATGGAGTCTCGAGCAAAGCTCCCAACTCAACGACGCGTACCGCACACTGAAAGATCCGATCAAGCGTACGGAATATCTGCTCCGCCTCGAAGGCGTGGAACTTGAAGAGCAATCAAAAAGCGCCACAGAAGCGGCGCGCGCCAGCGGTCAAATGAAGAAGCAAGTCGTTCCACCCGACCTGCTGGAAGAAGTCTTCGACCTCAACATGCAGCTCGAAGAACTGAAAATGCAGAAGAAGATGGGTGAAGACGATCCCGCATTGATCGAGGAGGTCGGCCGCCAGAAACTCGAACTTGAGGAAAAGCACGAGGCGCTCTTGGACGAATTGAAAAAAGAATGGGCTGCCTGGGACGAGTCAGTCGATAAGGGCACGGAAGCGGAGCGCCTAAAAATCCGTGACCGAATGCTCGATCTCCTGAATCGCCGAAACTACCTCCGCAACCTGGTTCGCGACGTCAACGAAGTTCTGGAAAGCTAGGTGCTTATGCGTTTGAACGAATACATTACGCTGGGCCGCTCCGGGTTGCGGATCAGCTCGCTCTGCCTGGGAACCATGACGTTCGGCACCGAATGGGGCTGGGGCTCGGAAGAAACTGTTTCCCGCTCGGTCTTTGATCGCTACGTCGACGCGGGCGGCAATTTCGTCGACACGGCCGACGCCTACACCGGCGGCAAGAGCGAAGAACTGGTTGGAAAGTTCATAGCCGAGCGCAAGCTCCGCGACCGGATCGTGCTGGCCACCAAGTTCACCTTCAACGCGGAACCCGGCAATCCGAACGCAGGCGGCAACGGCCGTAAGAACGTCTATCGTGCGCTCGAAGGCTCACTGCGCCGTTTGCGTACCGACTACATCGACCTGTACTGGCTGCATGCGTGGGACACGGTGACCCCGGTCGAAGAAGTTGTGGCCACTTTGAACGACCTGGTGCGCGAAGGCAAGATTCGCCACTACGGTCTCTCCGACACCCCCGCCTGGTACGTGGCTCGTGCCTACACGCTGGCCGAGAAGGAAAGCAAAGAACGTCCAATCGCCTTGCAGCTCGAATACTCGCTGGTGGAACGCAACATTGAGCGCGAGCATATCCCGCTGGCGCAGGAACTTGGCCTCGGCATCTGTCCTTGGAGCCCGCTCGCCAGCGGTTTCCTGACTGGCAAATACAAACGTCAGGGCGAAGATGGGAGCGGCGATGGCCGCCTCGAAAAGACGAAAGACTCGGGCAATCCAACGCTGATGCGATTCAATCCGCAGAATTGGAGAGTCCTCGACGTACTTCTCGAAGTCGCCAAGGAAATGGGCCGCTCGCCGGCCCTGGTTGCTCTCAACTGGGTCGCCACTCAGCCTGGCATTTCGTCGACCATCATCGGCGCCAGCAAGCTGTCCCAGCTCAAAGACAATTTGAGCTCGATCGAATTTTCGATTCCCGCCGAGATCCGCCGGCGCCTCGATGAGGCTGGTGCCCTGGCTTCGATCCATCCTTACATGTTCTTCGAGTCGTTCATTCAGGGCATGATCAGCGGAGGAACGGCGATCGACGCGTGGAAACCAGTGCGTCTGTACCCGCCAACCGAGACTGCTGAGCCGCAGCCGGCGGAGACGACGGAACGGAAGGCCAGTTAATTCGAAAATGTCTGCTGATCGCATCGTCGGAATCGACCTCGGAACCACGAACTCCCTGGTGGCGTTCATGCAGGGGGAGACTCCTGTCGTGATTCCGGGCGAAGACGGCCTGAATCTAGTGCCATCGGTGGTCGCGCTCGACGAGCACGGTCAGATCATCGTCGGTAGCGCTGCTCGAAAATATCTCATCGAAACTCCCGAGCGCGCGGTCTACTCGATCAAGCGTTTGATGGGGCGCGGCGTCGAAGACGTGCAGGAAGAGTTAAAGCTCTTCCCCTTCCGCCTGGCAGAAGACCTGCAGCCGGGCGAGGTTCTGCGCATCAAGTTAGGGGACAAAAGCTACACGCCTCCGGAGATTTCTGCGTTCATCCTGCGCCAGCTTAAGCGCAATGCCGAGCGCTACTTCGGCGGCCCGGTCACGAAAGCTGTTATCACAGTTCCCGCATATTTTAACGATGCCCAGCGCCAGGCAACGAAAGACGCCGGCCGCATTGCCGGGCTGGAAGTGCTTCGCCTGGTCAACGAGCCGACCGCCGCTGCGCTCGCCTACGGTCTCGACAAAAAGAAAAATGGCATCGTCGCGGTCTACGATCTGGGCGGCGGCACCTTCGACATTTCGATCCTCAAGCTGCACGACGGCATTTTCGAAGTCATCTCCACTAACGGCGACACCCATCTGGGTGGCGACGACATTGACAACCTGCTCATCAGCATCGCGCTCGATGATATTCGTGGCGACATGGGCTTGGATCTACGCCGCAGCGGCGAAGGCGTGCAGACCATCCGCAAGGCCGTGATTGAAGCCAAGATCGCCTTATCGTCGCAGGATTCGACCAAGCTTGATATCGAGTTACCAGAAGGCAAACGCTACCAGCGCGAAATCACGCGCGAGCAATTCGAACAACTGGTCCAACCGATCCTCGACCGCACCATTGCACCTTGCAAACAAGCTCTGAAAGACGCCAAGCTCAAGCCCGAGCAAATCGACGAAGCCGTGCTCGTTGGCGGTTCCACTCGTATCCCGAAAGTGCGCGCTCTGGTGCAGGATCTTTTCAAGCGCGTGCCGCATACGGATCTGAATCCCGACGAGGTAGTCGCGCTCGGCGCAGCCGTGCAGGCCAATATCCTCGGCGGCGGCTCAGAAGCCACCAAAGAGATGTTGTTGCTCGACGTCACTCCGCTGTCGCTCGGCATCGAAGTCGCAGGCGGTGTCACCGACAAGATCATCCTGCGCAACTCGACCATCCCGGCGTCCGCGACGCAGTTCTACACCACGCAAGTTGACGGACAGGCGAACGTCGCCATCCACGTGCTGCAGGGAGAGCGTGAACTGGCCAAAGATTGCCGCTCGCTGGCCCGCTTCGACCTTAAAGGCATCCCGCCGATGACCGCCGGCATGCCGCGCATCGAAGTGAAGTTCCTGATCGACGCTAACGGCATCATGCACGTCACCGCGCGCGAGCAGCGTAGCGGGGAGGAAGCCGAGATCGAAGTGCAGCCCAGCTACGGCCTGACCGACGATCAGGTCGAAAACATGCTGCTCGAGTCCTTCGATTATGCCGAAGAGGATTTCCGCCAGCGCCAGGTGATCGAAGCGCGCAACGATGCTGACACGATTCTCACCGCTCTGGGCAAAGGCCGGCAAAGTCCAGCCTGGGGGCAACTCACCTCCGATGAGCAGCGCCGCATCGCAAAACTCGAGAAAGCCCTCAACGAAGTGAAGACGAGCGAAAACTACCAGGCGATCCGCAAAGCGATCGACGAACTCAACCAGGCCACGATGCGCCTGGCCGAGTTGATGATGGACAGCGCGGTTTCCAGCGCGCTGAAAGGCAAGACCATGGATCAGGCGGACATGGGCGAAGGCCCAGATGCCCCCCATCCGATGGCGAAAGCAGAATTTGAATAAAGCAAGTTTCAAAGTTTCAGAATTACAGGGTTTCAAGGAAATGCGGCAACACTTCTGCATTTCGACTTTGAAACTTTGAAGCACGGAGTTCTCATGTCTGACGAAAAAACGAAAAACAGCGGCACCACCGCCACCCTCGACGAGCCGGGCGAAAATACCGTCCAGGTCACCTTCCTGCCGGAAGGGAAGACTGTGCAGTTTGAAAATGGCAAGCTGCCCTACAAAGATCACGGCAAAGAGCAGTCCCTGCTCGATGTGGCGCTGAACAATGGCGTTCGTCTAGATCACGCCTGCGGCGGCAACTGCGCTTGCACGACCTGCCACATCTGGGTCAAAGAGGGCGCCGAGAATCTTTCCGAGATGGACGACGACGAGGCCGATCGTCTCGACATGGCGGCCGATCTCCAGCTAAACTCCCGCCTCGGATGCCAGGCCGTCATCAATAAGCCCGGCAAAGTGGTCGTCGAGATCCCGGCGTGGAATCGGAATTACGTTTCGGAAGAACACTAGAAGCAGCCGTTGGCACTTAGCATTTGGCATTTAGCCAGCTATCTTCTGGGACCTTCTCCGGAGGCTCTGCCTGAGCGGTTGTTGGCCAAGTGCCAATTGCTGAGTGCCGATTTCCAAGGAGCCTTCGCATGCCGAAAGAGATAACCTGGGCCGACGCGGAAGATATCGGTATCTTGCTAGCTGAAAAACATCCGGACATCGACCCACTATCGATCCGCTTCACCGACCTGCACCGCTACGTCACCGATCTGCCCGAGTTCAAGGACGACCCGCAGAAGTCCAACGAAGCCAAGCTGGAAGCCATCCAGATGGCCTGGCACGAGGAGTTTCTCGACCGCACCCAAGGGTAGCTAAAGCCGTGCCTGGCTTGCGGTTCCGGCTATCCCAATGATTTTTCAACGTTGTGACAAAGCATTTACATCTTTGTGACAACTGGCTCTTGGCGCCTGCCCTACACTCCAACCGAACTTGAACGGAAGTATGAGCGGGCGGACCCTTCGATGCACAGGGGCCTGTTCATTGAAGGGTTTGCGCCCGCCCGTACCACCAAGATTTTCGAGTTCTCTCTCGCAAAGCTAAAAGGGCACGATCTTCGGGGAAGCGTGCCCTCTTTTTAGCTGTCAGCTCTCCAGCCTTTAGCTCTCAGTTTTCACTTCCAAACTTCAGTGGTGATACCTCCACTGAGGCCGAGACTACCTCCCGCTCAGGCCCAATCTGCGCACCTAAAGTTGTGGGATTGGTATCAGGGCATCTCAGCGATGCCGAAAAAGGGCAAACAGCTTGCCCCTTCAGGGGCGGTTCTTTGGGGGTACCTGCTACCCGACGCTGGCCGTGGCCGGCTCTTCCACCCCAGCCTCCCGCAAAAACCGCGCAGCCTCCTCGGGAGGCGTCGGATTGATATAGAACCCCGTTCCCCACTCAAAGCCCGCCGTCTTGGTCAGCTTGGGCATGAATTCGATATGCCAGTGATAGTGATCATTGGTCGAGTCCTGCACGGGTGAGCTGTGAATAACAAGATTGTAGGGCGGGTTATCCAATACCCGGTCGGCCTTGGTTAACAAGGTCTTGAGGGCCTTCGCCAGATTCTGGAACATGTGCGAGGACGAATTTTCGAACGCCGACTCGTGCTCCTTGGGTAGGATCCACGTCTCGAACGGAAAGCGCGGCGCGTACGGCGCCAACGTAATGAAGTCGTCGTTTTCGGCAACCACGCGCGCACCCGTCTCGGCTTCCTGACGGATCAGGTCGCAGAACACGCAGCGCTCTTTGAAGATGTAGTACTGCTTTGCGCCCTCAATTTCCTCGGCGACATAGATTGGCAGGATGGGCAGCGCGATCAGTTGCGAGTGTCCGTGTTCGAGCGAAGCGCCTGCCGGCTCCCCATGATTCTTGAACAGCAGGATGTATTTGAACCGCCGATCTTTCTTCAAATCAAGAATGCGGTCCCGGAAGGTCCACAAAACATCTTCAATGCGTTTCGCCGGCATGGTCGCGAGGGTGGCGGCGTGGTCAGGTGTCTCGATAATGACCTCGTGCGCCCCGATGCCGTTCATCCTGTCGAACATACCCTCGGCCTGTCGGTTGAGATTGCCTTCGATACCGAGCGCCGGAAATTTGTTAGGAACCACGCGGACGGTCCAGCCGGGCGTGTCGCGCAGTGGCGGCGGTCCTCCATTGGGATTGGGTCGGTATGCCTGAATCTCCGGAGGCGTTTTGCTCTCATTGCCCGGGCAGAACGGGCAGAATCCTCCGCGAATTCTTACGCCTTCGCGCACAAAGTCGGTGGGTCGCTTGGCGCGATCCGTGGAAATAATGACCCAACGCCCCACGATCGGATCTTTTCTAAGTTCCGGCAATTACTAAATCCTTTCAGTAGACAGGTGAATCCGGTATTTTACGATACTGGGAACGCATTTTTAAACAATTCGATGTGCGGCGGAGCACCCGCGTTTTCGTAGTAAATGCTGACCACGTCGAAGCGCCACGGCACTTCTTCCCGTACCCGCCGTAGATAGTCGCGGGCCATGCCTCCCAACTCTCGCCGCTTTTCGCGGTCCACCGCCGCCTCGGGCGGTTTCACGTCGCGCGATGTATGCGTTTTCACCTCCCCAAAGCAGAGCACGTCCCGATCCCAGCCCACGAGGTCGATTTCTCCGCGGCGCCGCGCCGAGCGGTAGTTGCGCGCCACCATGTCGTAGCCGCGCTTTCGCAGAAAGAAATAGGCTTCTTCTTCCCCGCGTCGCCCGACCCGGTGATGCGCCGGGAGATCTCCGTCGCGGCGGCCCTTCGGCAACACGCGATCGAGGAGGCGAATCGTCCCGCGAGTGAAGGAAGCGAGCACAGACGCGCTTCGATCCTAGCGTCGATTTTTCGATGGGAAAGTGACCGTGGGCACAATAAGAGGTTCAGTTCGAACCATCGCCAGAGGTCGTTTGCCCCAGAGATTGACGACTATCACGCCAGCGATCGCAACGGCGCCTCCCAAAAGGCTGACGAAGCGGGGAACTTCACCCAGCCAGACCCACGCGATGAGCGTCGCGAATACGGGGACGAAATAGAGAAACGAAGCCATCCGTCCAGCAGGGCCGTGCGAAAGCGCGTAAGCCCATGCGAACGAAGCCAGCGCCGCCGGAAAGATTCCCAGGTACAGCACAGCAACTGTGCCGGTCCACGGCGCCTGTCGAATGGCATGGAACAATCCGGCGCCAAAGGGAATCATCAGCAGCGTGCCGCCCCATACCGAATACGATGTGAACTCAAGCGCCGAATACCGTCCTAGAAAATGCTTCTGGATGACGATGTACATACCCCAAGCAACCGCAGCGCCCAGGATGATCAGGGCCTGCCATGGGAAATGAAGCCCGTGGCCTTCTCCGCTCGCGATCAGTGCGACGCCTGCGAAACTCAGCAACACGCCGAGCCATCCGGCAATCGTGAGCCGCTCCTGCAAGACCAGCATGGCAAGCAGTGCTGCCCAGATCGGGGTTGAGGAGATCAGCAAGCTCGCTGATCCGGCTGTAACCCGTGTCTCTCCATAATTCAACGCCAGGTTGTAGATGGTGATGCCCAACGATCCGGCGACGACTAATCCGGGAAGATCCCTCCATGCCGGACGACGGAAGTGCGCGAAGCGCGCATAGATCGCGAGCACGGAGGATGCGATCAGGTAGCGGAAGAGCGCCAGGTGCGATGGAGCGTAGCTGCGCAGGCCGGCGCGAATTCCCGCGAAGGCCGAAGCCCACACCACCAGAGCAAAGCCCAGCCCCATGTACGCCTTCGTCGGGATATGTCCCGGTGCCGTTCGATCCGAACGCACCGCGATCGCCGAGATGCGCAAATCGTCGCGAACTGTGGCAGGGCTTACCATGTGTCCGTTCCGCTGCGCGGCGGCCAAAGGCCGAACGCGCGCATCAGCATTGCAATTTGTCCCACGTGATAGCTGTTGTGCACCATGATCTGCCACAAAACCGATTCCACGCTGGTCGAGCGCGGCTCTTCTTTCGATTGCATGGAGTCCACCGGAGCCTTAAGTGCCTCTGCACTTGATTCCGATAACGCTGACAACGAATCAATCCGCGCCACCAGGTCCGCCCGCGCATCGCGCCACTCCGCATCGTCGCGCGGCGCGACGTCCGCCGGCCAGCTCTCGATGGCGTGCTCCGGATAGTGCGGCTTCTTGCCGGCGATGCGATCCAGTTCGTACTGCATCCAGTAATTCATGTGCCCGACCATCTGCCAGATCGAGTGCGGATAGCCGTCCATCACGCGTCCCGCCGCGGAAGCCGGAACATCCGCGAGGATAGCGATCGGGTCAGCATGTGCGCCCTTGCCGCGCAAAAGCAAGCGATAAGTTGAATCCATCATGACCGTGTGGTGCGCACTCCTGTCCGCCAAATGTTTGCGACGGCAATCAGCCGTTAACGTTTTCAGGCCGACGATCGTTGGCCTACTCCCGTACAACATCCCCGACCCGGATCACGCCCTGCGACAAAATCTGCGCGCGTAATCCGCCGCGGTGGCGGTACGCCTTTATTACCGGCACTCCCGCGATCGCTTCCAAGTGGCTGCAAGGTTCGCACAGGCGAATTCCGTGAATCTTAACGTCGCCAATGACAAAGTCGCGTCCCACCAGATGATTGAGGGGCACGCCGCGTGTCACAATATTCCGGCGAGCTTCTCCAGGATCGAGCGTGACTTTGTATTCACGGGCCGCAGCTTCAATCGCTTCCGCTTCGATCAGCGTTAGCTCGAAGTCAGGCTCCGGCTTGAAGAACGTGCCTTGCTTCAGGAAGTAGCGGTCCCCTGACAATCCAGCGCCGGGAACGGCTTCTACTTCATTCACTGCCTGCGTTGGCGCCTTGGCGGCGGGCGCCACGTGGATGGACTCCACTGTGCCACTCCACATAGGCATCTCCTGTCGAATGAGAAAAGAAAAGGGACAGGCAGGGTTTGAGCAGCCGCCTGTCCCGGTGAACTAAGCCTTGCCGGCGATTTCGATCGACTCTTCGAGTGCGTCGATCGCCGCGTCCGCTTCGTCCTTGGTCACGACCAGCGGCGGAGCGATGCGCACCGTGCTCGGACCGCAACCCAGGAACAGAATGCCGCGCTCGAAAGCCAACTCCACAATTCTGTCGCGGAGCTCGGCGCCGTATTCCTTGGTCTTCTGATCCTTCACAATTTCAACGCCGATCATCAGGCCGCGCCCGCGTACGTCGCCAACGATGCGATGCTTCTTCGTCCAGTCCGCCATGCGTTTCAGCATGTAGGCACCGACCTCGGCGGAATTTTGCAGCAAGTTTTCTTTTTCGATTACATCGAGCGTGGCCAGGGCCGCGGCGATGCAGACGGGATTGCCGCCGAAGGTCGACGCGTGCGAGCCGGGTACCCAGTCCATGATGTCGGCGCGCGACATCATCACGCCCAGCGGCATGCCGGACGCAATGCC
>DASRDJ010000245.1:0-3155 GCA_035652655.1 Terriglobales bacterium | reverse complement strand
CCATCGTGCCAAATCCCGATGACCCCAGAGCCACCAGGTTCTTGTCGCCCGGCAGAATTTCGATCGACATGCCGGCATTCGGATGCCCGGCTTCCCAGTAGTAGCGGAAGCAGGCCTCCTGCACCATAGTCAACAGTTCGTCGTCGCTGAGTTCATGCGTTGCGGCTTGCACCGTCGCGGAGGCAGGCGACTCGTTGCCGCTGACATCCACCGCGGTGATCTTGTACGACGCCGACTTCCCGCTCGCACCAAGGAAGTCTTCGTAACGGGTGCGGTCCGCGCGCTGAATCCCGATCGCCGAAAACGATTTGCCGTCGCTCGCGCGATAGATCTTGTAGTACTGCAACAACGCGTCGGCCATCGGCGCCCAACTCAAATCTATGTGCCGGTCGTAACCTTTCGCAGTCAGTCCGCTCGGCGCGTCCGGCGCATGCGTGCCCTCGGGCGGATCATCTCCGATTTCGACGTCGTCGAGATAGAGTGTGTGTTCCTGCCCATCGTCGAGACCTGGAACCAGCGCGATTTTCGTGAGTTTGTGCGGGTCGAAGGTCGGATCCTTCGTGTCGTTCACCAACCCATGAAATGAATCGAGTGGCAGACGGACACGCGTCCATTTCCTGGCAGGCAAGTTTTCGGGCGATCCAAGAAAGTTGATTGTCGGCGTCCCTTTCCCTGCCGAGTCAGCGAGGTAGATGCGCGGCGATGCATTCGCTGACAAGCCTTCTTCCGAGTAACACCACGCGTACAGATTGCTGCCGTTGAATTCGGGCATGCCGTAGCGGGTATGAACTTGCAACTCCATCAGCCAGCCGCCGCCCGTGCGCGAGCGCCACTTCAGGCGCAACGAATTGGGTGGCGTGACCGAGTGGTTCGTCTCTACCGGAAACCTTCCGTTCACCATTTCCAGTTCGCTGGGCGCGATCGACGAGCCGTGGCTGTAGTAGAACGATTTGCTCGAGATGCTGTTATCGAAAGCGATATGCCGGTCGTAGTCGATCTGTGCAGCAGAAGCGATCGTGAAGAGAAGGGGCAGCAACGCAGCGGTAGCAATTTTCATGATGACAGGTCCGCGTTAGAAGTTTGTAGCGCCGGCATCTTGCCGGCAGTCGCGAGGGCGTCTCGCCCTCGCACAGCGGTGGGCGAGAACGCCCACCGGACTGCCGCCGGGACGGCGGCGCTACGATTTAGAGTCGGCTAGCGCACGCAGCGATTGCGTATACGGCGCTTTCGCGATGCCCCGCTCAGTAATAATCGCAGCCACATACTTCGCAGGCGTCACATCGAACGCAGGGTTCTCGACTTCCACCCCATCCGGCACCATCTGCTTACCGGCAATGTGCGTGACTTCTTTCGCATTGCGCTGCTCGATGGGAATTCCGCTGCCATCGGCAGTCGCCAGGTCTACCGTCGAGATGGGCGCAGCCACGTAGAAGGGTATCCCGTGTTCTTTCGCGAGCACCGCCACGGTGTATGTCCCGATCTTGTTGGCCACATCGCCGTTGGCGGCGATCCGGTCCGCTCCGACCACGATCGCGCCAATCTTGCCCTGCTTCATCATGGCACCCGCCATGTTGTCGGAAATCACAGTCGTCGGAATGCCGTCCTTCATCAACTCCCATGCGGTCAGGCGCGAGCCCTGCAGGAAGGGACGTGTCTCATCCGCGTACACGTGAATCTTCTTCCCCTGCTCGACGGCCGCACGAATCACGCCGAGAGCTGTGCCATATCCGGCCGTGGCGAGCGCGCCCGCATTGCAGTGCGTGAGGACGCCACCGCTCGAAGGCATCAGCGTGGCGCCGTGGCGTCCCATGGCCTGGTTCGCGGCGATGTCTTCCGCATGCATGCGCTGCGCTTCCTCGACCAGCGCTTGTTTGATCTGTGGCATGGGCCGCACGCGCAGGGTCTCAAACTTTCCTTGCATGCGGCGAATCGCCCAAAAAAGATTAACTGCGGTGGGCCGCGTCTCACCAATGGTCTTGCAGATCTCGTCGAAATCTTTCTTCAGATCGCCGACGGTCTCGGCTTTCGAGTTCTGCACGCCCAGCGCGATGCCCATGGCAGCCGCGACTCCGATGGCCGGCGCACCGCGCACCACCATGTTGCGAATCACATCCGCCACCTGCTGGTAGGTGGTTGCGTTGACATAGGTTTCTTCGGTAGGCAGCTTCGTCTGGTCGATGAAGCGTACGCCTTGGTCAGTCCATTCGAGGGTTTGGATCATAAAGACAGTCTCTAGTCGTCAGTCGCTCGTCGTCAGCAAAAACAGCTTGGAGTTTCAGATTTCAAGAGCTAGCGACTAGCGACGAGAGACTGGCGACTAGACCTTGTGCTCCTTGCACCGGCTGCGCGGATGGTACGTGACTGCGGGCTGTCCGCAGAGTTCACAGGTGGTGCTGATCGCCGCGAACTCATTGGTCTCGTCATTCTGCATGACATGTTCGGTGCGCACATCCTTCGCGGTGAAAATCGAAACGAACGGCGCAGGCGACGCGGCTTGCTCGACACTCGGACGGCCGCCGGCCTCTTCGCGTTCCACCAGGCACATCGCGCCCACAACTTCGAACCCAAACTCGCGGGCAGCCTCGATCGCCTGCACCGTCGACGCGCCCGTTGTGCAGACGTCGTCAACGATCACGACCTTCGCACCCTTCTGCCGAAATCCTTCAATCCGCTGCCCGGTGCCATGTTGCTTCTCGGCCTTGCGAACGAGGAAGCCGTTGAACTCGCCACTAATGACCGACACGGCAACAACGATCGGATCGGCCCCCATGGTCAAGCCACCGATGGCTTGCGCTTTCCATCCGCGCTGCCGGATTTCGTCCGCGAACACCTGGCCGGTGAGTTGCGATCCGCGCGCGTCGAGCGTGGTGGTGCGGCAGTCGATGTAGTAGTCGCTGGTCGCGCCCGAGGACAGCTTGAACTCGCCCAGTTTGAAGGACTTGTGGGCGAGAAGTCGAAGGAGTTCCTGGCGAGGGGCTGGCATGGTGAAAGGTAAAGATAACACGCGAAGGGGAGGCCAGATGTTGGGTGGCGAGTGTCAGTTCTCAGTTTTCAGTTCTCAGTTCTCAGTTCTCAGTTCTCAGTTCTCAGTTCTCAGTTCTCAGTTCTCAGTTCTCAGTTCATTTCCTCTCGTCAGAGGTTTTGAGGATTGAATT
>DASRDJ010000244.1:0-2518 GCA_035652655.1 Terriglobales bacterium | reverse complement strand
CGTACGAAGAGCACGCAAAACGGTCGCGTTCAGCATACTGCGAAGCTACCGTCGTCCCGTCACTCTGCTTGCTGAACACATCCACCCCGGCAACGAAGCGCTTCAAGTCAGTGATTTCCAGCCTGCGGCTGGAAATCTGATGTCTGGCCAGCATCGCCACGATCGCCGGCGCGTGCCTCTGCCGCAGCCACAACCTCTCTTATCTCTCAGCCAGATCTAGTTCACACCATTCGTCGCCATCTTGTTCCGCCGCGCTGTGAGCACCGTCCTTGGGATTATGGTGCCCGCGATCAAACATACCCCTGTTGGATTGTCACTGAACATCAGCGCTCGAACACCTGCATCGCCTTCTGCGAGTCCGGTTTTGGACCATCCTATCCTTAGGGACTTTTGTTTCTCAGCGGTCCGCATTTGAATATGGGCATGGACTCACAGTGGTTCATATCGCTTGAGGAGGCGTTCAGGGATTCGATGGCGTGGGACAGAGAAAATCCTCCAGGTTACGCAGCGAGTTGATACACTTGGCCCAACTATTGCCCTGCACTCGACGCCGCGATGACGCTTTTGTTACATTCTGAATCTCACTGGCGCCGCGCGAGTGAGCGCGGGCGTTAAACCATCCGTCTCCATTTACGCTTAAATAACTCGCGATCAAAAGCGTCATTCAGCAGCTTACCCTTTGGCTTTTTTGCTGATCGTAGTCAGAATTGCGATGAGCTGGCGCGTTTCATCCAGCAAAGCGGCCATCCGCCGTGCCGAGACACATCCCCTTTCCACCATTAACTCCAGCCAATACTCCGTTTCCTGATACGGTTTCCAAAGTTATTCATCCGCCGGCGAGGAGAGCGCTAAGAACCTCACCGCAGCCGGTCGTGAATAACTTTGCCGCGCCGGAAATAAAACCAAGTGAAAAAGTTTTGCGCTTGAGGCATTCTGGCCACGGTCGCATCGCCCTGGGCGGGACACGGTCGTCCGTTTCCCATCCTAAGAGGATTCAACTGAGCTCACCGGCCTGCCCGGCGGCTTCCGTCTCAACGTCTGAGAGAACAACAGCCCGCGAGGCTTCTGGTATCAGGTCGACGCATGACGGGGCCACGATGCACAACCGTAAAGCAAACCGTATGAAGAACTGGAAAGACCTCACGCATTATGCCGGCTTCGATTGGGCTAAAGATCACCATGCCGTAGTGGTTGTGAATGGAGAGGGTTGCATCATGGCTGACTTCGAATTCGCTCATTCACTGGAAGGCTGGAAGAGTTTTGTCGAAAAGACCTCTGCCTGGCCCAATCTGGCGGTAGCCATCGAAACCAGCCAGGGAGCTGCGGTCGACCAGCTTCTACAGCGGGATTACACGGTCTTTCCCGTGCACCCGATAGCAGCCCAAAGTTACCGCGAGCGTAAAGCACCCAGTGGCACCAAGACCGATCACTTGGACGCGTGGAGCCTATCCGATGCATTGCGTATGGATGGGCAAGGCTGGAAAGTACTGCAGCCCATGGATCCCATGACCCAGCAGTTGCGCTTGCTCTGTCGGGACGAGGTGAGCTTAATCGAGCAGCGCACAGCTCTGGTCAATCAACTCCAGCAGGCCTTGGCAGAGTATTATCCTGCGGCGCTGGAGGCCTTTGAGGATTGGACTGACGCCTTCACTTGGGAGTTTGTGCTGGCCTTTCCCACTCCTCAACTCCTGGTCGATGCTGGCAAGCGGCGCTGGGAGAAGTTCCTCCACACCCACAAGCTCTGGCGGCCCGAAACGACTGAAAAGCGCCTCAAGCTCTTCGCCCAAGCCGATCAGTTCAAAGCGTCCGAACCGATTGTTCGCGCCAAGAGCCAACTGGCCGTCAGCTTGTGTAAGCTACTGTGTACACTGGCCCAGCAACTGAAGCTTTACCGCAAGCAAATCGAAGCGCTGTTCCGAGATCATCCTGACCACGATCTCTTTGGCAGTCTGCCCGGTGCCAAGAAGATGTTAGCACCACGCCTGTTGGGGGCTGTGGGCAGCGATCCAGATCGCTACGGTAGCCACGAAGTGCTTCAGTGTATTGCGGGGACCGCGCCGGTCTCTTATGAATCAGGCAAAATCAGCAAAGTCCGTCTCCGCTGGTCGTGTGACAAGTTCATGCGCCACACAGTTCATCTGTGGGCGGATTGCTTTCGCAAAGCCAGCGGCTGGGGCCAGGCTTATTATCAGAAGAAACGTGGGCAAGGCATGAGCCACGCCTGCGCGTTGAGATGCCTGGGGCAAAGACTCCTCAAAATCCTCTTCCGCATGATGAACACCAAAACACCTTACAACGCCGAGTTGCATGCTCTAAATCAGCAAAAGCACGGATCGTGGGTTCTCAAGCTCATCGATAACCCAGCAGTTAAATCCAGTGAATAAATTTATGAAAAAACCCTTTACAAGACAGAGAACAGCTTTGTTACCTTCTGTTGAAATCAACCGACCGAAACTTCCATCTCGACTCGCGTCCCCGATTTCTCTTTGCTCTGAATCTCCAGGCGGCCGCCGATATG
>DASRDJ010000243.1:0-19799 GCA_035652655.1 Terriglobales bacterium | reverse complement strand
CCGGTGTTGTCGGTTCAGCGGCTGGCGGGTTTGCCGGTGTAGCCGAAGGCTGAGACGCTGCGTCACTCGCAGGAGCTGGAGGCTGAGGACTTGAACTCGCCGCCGGATTCGGTTGTTCGTCAGTCGCAGGAGGTTCGGCCGAAGAATCCGTCGGCGAAGTTGGCTTCGGTTGCGAACTGGACGTGAGGGCCTTCAGGTAAGGGAAGCCTCCATTTCGCCAGCGGACCCATCCCAGGCCTACGACCAGCGCCAATGCGATGATCGTCAGGAGAACCAAACCGGTATTCGATTTGTGTTCTTCGTCATCTTCGAGAAGATAATCAAGGTCGCGAGCCTTGTCAGAGGGCGCGCCCAGGTTGAACATCCCGCCCGTGTAAGCCGGCGCGGGATTAGGGGCGTCGGATTCCCGGGCGACGTGCGTAGCTGATGGTTCGGGCCGGGTCTCGACCAGGGGACGGCCGCACATTCCGCAGAAGCGGTGGTCGCCGGGGTTTTCATTTCCGCAATAGGGGCAGCGCAAGCATTCCTCAAAAGTCGAACGAGTTTTCTCGAAAGCGGCGGGCCAGCGCGTGCCGCTCCAGCACTTCTAGATTACGATAACGCGGGAAAGCGTTGTGCGGCCAGTGGTTTGGGGGATGCTCGCTGCTTTACACTTTTGTCGCTAACGTGTTACTCTCAATGGCGTTACAAAGAAAAATCGAAACTGAGAAGACAGGAGTGCACCAGGTTAAGTGCTAGCCAGAGAGCAAAAGAAATCCCTCATTGACGCCTATGCGACGCATGCCACGGATACCGGCAGCCCGGAAGTTCAGATTGCGCTGCTGAGCGAGCGCATTGGTCACCTGACGGAGCACTTCAAGATGCATAAAAAGGACCACGGCTCACGCCGCGGACTACTCATGCTCGTCAGCAAGCGTCGTCGCCTGCTCGACTACTTGAAAGCATACGATTCAGAGCGCTACAAGGGCGTCATCACGAAACTCGGCATCCGCAAGTAACGTGTGCTGAACTCTGCCCGGGGACGTGGATCCCCGAGGCGCCTCGCCTACTTTTCCGCCGCCTGGGGGCCGCGGAACTGAGATCAAGGAATTCTTGGAAAGTGCGTTCCGGCCACGGCTGCAACTTTATTGGCATTGGCTTACCCTGCGCGCAACGTCCTGTTACGCGACCGTTGCCCTCCTGCCTAGAAGGAATGAATCATGAAACCAGAAGCTACAGAAATTAGCGTCCAACTCTCCGGCGGTAAAACCCTTAAATTTGAAACCGGCAAGATTGCCAAACAGGCCCATGGCTCGGCCGTTGTTCGCGTGGGCGACAACGTGGTGCTGGCCACAGCGACCTCGAACCCGGATCCGCGGGAAGGCATCGACTTTTTCCCGCTGACGGTCGACTACCGCGAGTACACCTATGCCGGCGGGAGAATTCCCGGCGGATTCATCAAGCGCGAAGGGCGTCCCAGTGAGCGCGAAATTCTCACCAGTCGCATGATCGATCGTCCCGTGCGCCCGTTGTTCGCAGAAGGCTTCAAGTGCGAGACGCAGGTGATTGCGTTCGTGCTATCGGCGGACACGGAAAACGATCCGGATGTCGCCGCGATCAATGCAGCCTCAGCGGCGCTGACGATTTCCGATATTCCGTTCCTGGGCCCCATTGGCGCGGTGCGCGTGGGTTATGTAGACGGAAAATTCATCACCAATCCTACTTACTCAGAGATGCGCGACAGCCTCGTGAACATCATGGTGGTGGGTTCGGCCGACGCGATCGTGATGATCGAGTCGGGTGCGAAGGAAGTGCCCGAAGAGACGGTGGTCGAAGCCATCGAGTATGCGCATAGCGAGATCAAGAAAATCTGCTCCGCCATCAATGAACTGCGCAATAAGGTGGGCAAGCCGAAGCGGACGGTAACTCCTCCGGAGTTCGATCAGAAGTATTTCGACGATCTCAAAAAGAAGGTGGGAGCCCGCCTGGTGGATGCTCTGGATACTGAGAAGCACCCCAAGGCGGAGAGCTACGCCCTCGTCAAAGAGATCAAGAAGGAATTGGAAGCGGCGCTTCCGGAAGATGACGAAGACGCGAAGAAGAAGCTGAAGGAATACTACGAAGCCCTGCGCGAGCGGATTTTCCGCGAGCAGGTCATCGAGCAGAAGCGGCGTCCCGACGCGCGCGAGTTTGATCAGATCCGCGACATCTGGATTGAGGTCGGGGTGCTGCCCCGCACGCACGGTTCGGCGATCTTCACCCGTGGCGAGACGCAGGCTCTGGTCACGACCACGCTGGGCACGAGCGACGACAAGCAGCGGCTGGAAGCGTTCGAAGGCGAAGCCAAGAAACGCTTCATGTTGCACTATAACTTTCCTCCGTTCTCCGTTGGAGAGGTTCAATTTCTGCGTGGAGCTGGACGACGGGAAATTGGTCACGGCGCGCTTGCGGAGCGTGCGATTTCGGCCGTGCTTCCGACGGAAGAGAAGTGGCCTTACGCGATGCGCGTGGTGTCGGACATCCTGGAGTCGAATGGATCGTCGTCGATGGCCACGGTTTGCGGAGCCGCTCTGTCGCTGATGGATGCCGGCGTTCCGCTGGCGGCACCGGTCGCCGGAGTGGCGATGGGGCTCGTTAAGGAAGGCGAAAAATACGCGATCCTGAGCGACATCGCGGGCGCGGAAGATCACTACGGCGACATGGACTTCAAGGTCGCTGGCACTCGCAAGGGAATCACCGCCCTACAGATGGATATCAAGGTGGCCGGGATTACGCCGCAGATTATGCGTGAGGCTCTTGCGCAAGCCCAGCGCGGGCGCATGCACATCCTCGGGAAGATGGAGGAAGTGCTGTCAGAGCATCGCGAAGCAGTTTCTGCGTTTGCTCCTCGCTTCTACACGCTGCAGATTCCGGTCGACAAGATCCGCGACCTGATCGGACCGGGCGGTAAGATGATTCGTAGCATCATCGAGCAGACGGGCGTGAAGATCGACGTGGAAGATTCTGGCAAGGTCAATGTTTCGTCGAACGACCAGACTTCGGCGGCCAAGGCGCTCCAGATCATCGGAGACCTCACGGCGACTGCGGAAGTCGGCAAGACGTACCTGGGAACAGTCTCGCGGCTGGCAGATTTCGGTGCCTTCGTCGAGATCATTCCCGGAACGGATGGCTTACTGCACATCAGCGAAGTCGCTGAGCATCGCATTAAGGATGTGCGCGACGAACTGAAGGAAGGCGACCAGGTGCTGGTGAAGGTGCTGGCAGTGGAAGGCAACCGGATCCGGCTCTCGCGTAAGGCGATTCTTAAGGAACAGCGCGCGAAAATGGGCGGTGCAGCACCCGAGGCTCCGGTGGAGGACGCACCGGTGCCAGCAGGCGCATCCATGACGATTGAGGGCGGTGCGGACTTTGAAGAGGGCGACGAGCCAAACTTCAACCGTGACGATGCGGCGCACAACACCGTGGCTGTGACCGAACCGCGAGGCGATCGCGGACCTCGTCCAGGTGGAGGAGGAGGCGGCGGAGGCCGTCGGCGCGGTGGCCGAGGTGGTGGTGGAGGTGGCCGCGGGCACAACGGACGCGGTGGCGGACATGGCGGACATGGCGGCGGTCACGGAGGCCGGCGGTAGGTAAGCCTCCTACGTACGTCAGCAGAAACAACAACGTGTTTTCAAAGCCGCGACTGATGCCGCGGCTTTTTGTTGTGATTTTTTAGCGAAAGGTAAATGTTGTAACTGTAGTGCCAAGGGAACCTTACGTCTTTTTTACACTGCGTTCTGCGTAGATCGGCTCTAATCGCATGTCGGCATCCCCTGCCGATACGTCCACTCCCCTCCCAGAAGGGACGGATCTATGAGCACAAGCAGCGAGGAATCTTTCAATCTCACGCGCATTTTGCAACGCTGGAAGTGGCCGCCGAAAGCCAAGCCTGCCTTCGGCGACAGCGAGTACAGAGACCTGCTGCGGTATGCGTTGCAATTGGCAGCGGAAAGAGAGATCGCGGCGGGTGTGCTTGCGGAGTTGTCCGCGCTGCTCGAAAGGAATGCGCCTTCCTGGTATGCGGACGAGCAGCAGGAGCGAGTGGAATCTGCGTTAGAACTATTGCAGAGACTATGATCCCAAGGCCGGTAGTGCGATAATCCCATCCATTGTGCGGCGTCGTGATTGCGACACTGCCCGGGTTCCGAGCTTGTCCCGGGTCGTCCCCGAAGCGACCCCCCTTGCGGGCCGCTCAATGCGCGGCCCTTGATGCATCCAGGCCTGGACAGCACGTGAGTAACTTGCTCCCGAAGTCCTCCCCCAGCCAAGCTTTAGTAGCGTTTTGGTTGCGGTCGCCGCGTCCGCATACGCCGGCGACCGTAAAGTAACCGCAGGGCACTGAACCCGGATACGACAGGGGGATTCAGACTCAGGCGGAGATGTCTCACGGAGGTTGCTATGAAGTCCCACACAATTGCGCCGGCGGAGTGGTTTACCCGCCTCGGCTCAGGCTGGACCAAACGATTGCTTCCGATGGCGCTCGCTGTTTTAGCGAGCCCAACGTGTCTACTGGCGCAGGGAGCGGCGCCGGCGGCAGATGCTGACAAGCAGACGATCCAGATGCTGCTGCAGAGGATCGAGAAGCTCGAGGCGCGAGTGTCGCAATTAGAAGGGACTCAGGGCACGACAGCCGAGGCGCAGACCGTGAGCGCGAAGATCCAGGAAGTGCCGCGTCCCTTGTCGGGACCGGCTGCGAGTCCGGCGGAGGAACCCGCCACTTCAACCACGGCGCAGGCGCGGTCGTCGGACCCTGAGCAGGAGATGGAGCACCTCGAACCGGAACGCATGGACATGAGCAAGACTCTGCTCCGGATCCGCGGCTTTGGGGACATCAACTTTCGGGGAAGCAACCAGACAGGGAGTACCAACTCGTTTGCGCTGGGACAGCTGAACCTGTTTGTCACGTCCGATATCTCAGAGCGGTTCAAGTTTCTCAGCGAGATCGTTTTTGAATCAGGGCCCGATAACTTTTACAACGTTCCCGGTGGGAAGAAAAATGAGTTCGGCGTAGATGTAGAACGCTACCTGGTGCAGTACTCCTACAACGACTACTTCAACCTTGCGGCCGGCCGTTATCACACGGCGATCGGGTTCTACAACACCGCGTATCACCACAGCACGTGGTTCCAGACAACGACGGGAAGACCTCTCTTATTTGAGTTCGAGGACAGCGGTGGCATTCTGCCGATTCATAATGTTGGGTTGTCGGCGTCCGGGCGTATACCTTCCGGGCCGCTGGGTTTGCACTATGTCGCTGAGATCGGCAATGGACGGCAATCGCGTTCGCCCTTGAAGGAGGAGCCCGTCCAGAACGAGGTCGACGAAAACAATTTCAAAGCTGTGAACTTTGCATTATTCGCGCGTCCGGAATCCATCCGCGGGCTGCAGGTGGGATTCTCGGGCTATCACGACAAACTGATGCCATTGTCGTCGCCGAGGATCGACGAACTCATCTTGGCGGCACACGCGGTTTATATGGTGCCGAAATTCGAGTGGCTGAACGAAGTCGTTCTGGTGCGGCACGCACCGGAAGGAAGTTCCCAGGTGTTCAACACTCCGGGCTTCTACTCGCAGATAGCGAAACGGTTCGGCTCCTATCAGCCGTACTTCCGCTATCAGTACATTAATGCATCCGATCGCGAGCCGATCTTCCCGGACGTGGGACGAATGGATGGACCGTCCCTGGGTCTGAGATACGATGCAAGCGAGTCAGTTGCGCTCAAGGTGCAGTACGACTACAACATGGCGCGCCATCAGCAGAATTACAGCGGACTCAATCTGCAACTAGGCTTTACGTTTTAGCGGGCAAAGAATGCGCCGACTGCTGGGAATACTGATGATCGTGGCGTCTGCAGTGCTGCTGCTGGAGGTGTCTCCAGGCAGCGCCGCCGGGCCGCCGGCTTCCCCCGCGGTGCCAGACGATACGCTCGCCATTATCGTGAACCAATCGAACACGATTGACGACCTTTCGCTGAAGGATCTCAGGACGGTGTTTCTCGGCGAGCGCAGCCACTGGCCGAACGGGCGACGCATCACGCTGGTCATGATGGATCCGGGGCTCTCGGAAAGGAAAGCTGTGCTCCGTGACGTCTGCCACATGAACGAGACGGAATTCAGCCGGCACTTCCTGCAGGGATTGTTCACGGGCGAAGTGTTTGTATCTCCCAAGACGCTTTCGACCTCCGTGGGCGTCAGGAAGTTCGTGTTCAACGTGCCGGGCGCGATCGGGTACCTGCGCGCGTCGGACGTGGACGGTTCGGTGAAGGTGATTAAAGTGAACGGACATCGGCTGGATGAAGCCGATTACCCATTGAGGATTGAGATCCGAGCGTCAAAGTAAGCATGAGGGACGAAGGCCAAAACGCTGAGAGTATCGAACGGCGCGTCTTCGTGCGCTTGTGGAACTCGGTATGGAGGCTGGTGTCGCGCCACAGTTCCAGCCTCCTGCTCTTCATGGTGTTTTGCGTGGTGGTGGGAGTGGGCATCTTCATGATGGGGGATCTGCATACGGCCACGGAACAAGTGCAACGGATGTATGCAGGTTCGGTGCAGGGGCTGCGCAGAATTGGCGAACTTCAGTACGAGGCCCAAGAGACACGTCGCGCGACGTTGTACGCGTTGACCACGAACGACAGCAATTTGCAGGTGGAGTATGCCGACCAATCCCGCGGAGCCGACCGGATGGTGACCGAGGGAATCTCGCAGTATCTCGTGGAAGCGCGCTCTGCGAGCGAAGTGGAACTCGGCAAACGGTTGCAGCGCGACTGGGCCTCGTACCTGCGAGTGCGCGACGAGGTGTTGGCGGAAATTCTGGAAGGCAGCATTAAAGAGGCCGTGGACCTCGACCTCACCGGCGGTGTTCCGTCCTTTGATCGTGTCCGACAGGACCTAGAAGAAGTGAAGAGGCTCTACGATCAGCAGGCCTCGGAGCAGCTGACGGTGGTAGACACGTCCTCGCGGAAATCAATCATCCGCCTGATGGGTGTGCTGTGCTTTACGCTGCTGTTTGCCAGCGCCTCGGTCTGGGCCATTCAGCGCAGCAAGATGATGAGTGCGATGAAACTGGCGAAAATGCAGATGGACTTCGTGGCATCGGTCTCGCACGAATTGCGCACGCCGCTGGCGGTCATCTGCGCTTCGGCACAGAATATTGCCGATGGCGTCGTGGAAGAGAAAGATCAGCTCGCGAAGTACGGGTCCGTGATCCGGCATCACAGCAACCAGCTCACGGAACTGGTAAACCAGATCCTGCTGTTCGCCTCCACGCATGAAGGACGAAACCGGTACGTGGTCCGGGCCCTGAAGGTGCCAGAGATTATTTCCGCGGTCATGATGAATACGCGGGCGGTGGCAGAGCAGGCGGGCTTTGCGGTGGAAGAGCATCTGGGCGCGGACCTTCCGCCCGTGAACGGAGACTTTTCCGCGGTGTGCCAGTGCCTGCAAAACCTGGTGGTCAATGCCGTCAAGTACGGCGGAAACCACCGGCGTATCACTATCCGGGCGTTTAGGGGGCTGCGGGATGGCGATCGTGCGGAAGAGATGCGGATCAGCGTGGAGGATCATGGGATCGGCATCGACAGTTCGGAATTGCAGCAAATCTTTGAACCTTTTTATCGAAGTCCTGTAGTTGCGGCAGCGCAGATTCATGGCACAGGCTTGGGGCTACCACTAGCGAAGGGCATCGCGGAAGCGATGGGCGGCAGGATTACTGTAGTGAGCAAGGTGGGCGTGGGTAGCCGGTTTACTTTGCATCTCCCGTTGGCGAAGGCTTTGGAAACAGAGACTATAGGAGCACAGAGAGTCGCACAGGTATGAAGGAAAACATTCTGTTGGTAGAGGATGAAGAAGCGTTGTGCATGGCATTGAGTGATCGCATGCGCAAAGAGGGCTACGCCGTGGATTTTGTCACGGACGGGGAGAAGGGCTACGAGAAGGCAACCTCCCTACCGTTTGATCTGATCGTTCTCGACATCATGCTGCCCGGGCGCAGCGGGCTGGATTTGACCCGAGACATTCGGACGGCTGGCTTGGGAACGCCGATCCTCCTGTTGACGGCTCGCAGCGAGACCGTGGACAAGATCATCGGGCTGAAACTGGGCGCGGACGATTACGTAACGAAGCCGTTTGATATGCAGGAACTGATGGCGCGCATCGAGGCCTTGCTCAGGCGTGCGCCTATTCGTACCGGACAAGTGGTACGGCAGTTCGGCGCGATTCGTATCGAGACTCGCGGCATGTCGGACCACCGCGACGTGAAAGTGACGCGTGGGGGCGCCCCGATCTACCTTTCTGCAAGGGAGTTCGAACTGCTTCGCTACTTTGTCGAACACGCGGGTACGGTTTTGTCGCGCGAAGAACTGCTGCGGGCGGTGTGGGGCTACGAGGCCGGGACATTCACCCGTACGGTAGACGTTCATGTTGCCAGTCTGCGGCAGAAACTCGAAAAAGATCCCAAGAGGCCGGAGCTCATCGTGACCGTGCACAAGTCGGGATACCGATTCGTGGGGGGCGGCGACTTTTAAAGGAAGGATTGGCTCATACCGGAAGCTAGGCGAAGAACCTCATGCGTTCATGCCTTAGCTTCCTTATGATTGTAGCTGCGCATATGGCGAGCTCCCGTGAAGGGTCGATCAGGCTTTTGCATCTGGCGGGAGTAGACGTATTCCTACACTGGTCCTGGTTCCTGGTGGCGATCTATGAAATCCAGATGGGGAATAAGCGGTATTCCTCAGTCGGCTGGACCATCGCAGAGTATCTTGCCCTATTTCTGATCGTGACGCTGCATGAGTTTGGTCACGCAATGGCTTGCCGGCAAGTGGGAGGGACTGCCAACCAGATTGTGCTCTGGCCACTCGGGGGCACCGCGTACGTGGATCCGCCTCCTCGACCAGGCGCAACCTTATGGAGCATTGCTGCGGGACCTCTGGTTAATGTGGCGCTGCTCCCGCTCCTTTACGGCGCACTGCTATTGGGCCGATCGGCCGGCTGGCCTTCGGCCGTGCCCGATTTGTACAGACTCGTGCGGTCGGTTCTGTTTCTCGATGTCGTCCTGCTGGTGTTCAACATGCTGCCCATTTACCCGTTGGACGGCGGGCAGATTCTCCGGTCACTTCTCTGGTTTGTCATCGGGCGAGGCAGGAGTTTGCTCGTCGCTACCAGTCTTGGCTTTCTTGGAGTCGCTGGTTTCATCGGCTTGGCGGTCTGGCGTCATTCGCTCTGGTACGCTGCGCTCGCTTTTTTCATGCTGATGAATTGCTGGAGCGGATTGCAGCACGCGCGTGCGCTGCTGCAACTCGCGAAGTTGCCACGCCGGAGCGGGTATCAATGTCCTAACTGCCGGACTGCTCCTCCAGTCGGACTCTTTTGGAAATGCGGCCACTGCGGTCAAGCCTTTGACACATTTCAGAGTGGGGCAAGTTGCCCGAACTGCCGGGAGCACTACGCAGAGACGAAGTGTCTCGATTGCGGTAAGGCGTATCCGATGTATGCCTGGGCGAGCAGCACGCTGGCACCGACGAGTGCTTAACGAGGAGGGACAGCCAGGTCGTGACTGTCCCTCCGTGACTCGAAGCGCGCTACTTTACGCGCTCGGCCATCGTGACCGTCCAGCCTTCCGGATCCATGAAAGCGAACTCCCGCATGCCGTAGAACTGGGTTTTTAAAGGCATCACGATGCGCGCGCCGGATTTCTCGACGGCATGCAACACTTCTTCGATTCCTTCACATTCCAGAAACAGAGTCATGGTCCCGCCCAGAGGATCTTTTGCCAGAGGCGGATAGTCAGCGGCGACGGCCTTCTGGTCATTGAAAAAGATCTCGACATTGCCCGCAATGACCGAAGCAAACACGTAAGGAGCAGCGTCGGGGACCGTGATGCCTTGCTGAAAGCCGAGAACGGTTGTGTAGAAGTGAATGGCAGCCTGAACGTCGTGAACAACGAGATTGGGCGTCAGTTTCGTATATTTCATGGAGTCTCCTCTTTGGCTGAGGCGGGCGCGGACGCGGAGTCGGCACACCTCAAGTGTGCTCGCAACTCCTCCATCCACGTCCTATGCGAGGAGGAACGTAGGTAGGGTCCCTGATTGAACGACGGACAGCAGGCGGGACCCGCGAGGTACGCGCGAGATTGTAGCACGGAAAAGCGGAGGGGGTGGGGGAAGAAACCGTTCCGGCGTCGCAGCCCTGAATCAAAGGAGCTACGACGCAACGGCGGACAACGGCTTAACTGGCCTTCGCCAGATGAACGACCTGTGGACCACTGCAGGCCGGGCAAGCACCGGCACCGGTATACATGACCGGCACGTCAAAGTGCGTGTTGTAGGTTAAAGGTTGATCCTCGGACCAGCGCCACTCACAAAGGGCGCACTGGTAAACGAGGGGGAGGGTGCAGACTTCGTTTGCCATATAGACATTCGATGCTGAAACGCGAAGAAGGTGAAGTTACCGAAGTACAAGGGTGAGGGCTGTTACTGGGACATCAAAGGTTTCATGTAGGACTAGCGACGGCCTGCAAGTATGGCAGGGGTGCTCCAAAACCGCGATTTTACTGCTCAAACTTCTTTCCATCCCGCGCTTCGGGGTAGGTGTTCTCGATCATACTTTTCGCGAACCTACGAAATTTCTTGTCCAAGTCAGGATCGTCGGACGAGCAGGCAGAATAGCCAGCGCGGCGCAATGGCTCTGAGCACCGATCCTTCTCCTGGATGGACCGCGATTTTGAAGAAAGGACGAACTTAGACTCTGGCGGTCGCTATCGGATAGCGGGATGCAAGAGGCTGGGTCTTGTGGGTATCAAACTCTACAGCCTGGACATGAGGGGGAAAAGTCGTGCTGCGTACCCGATTCAAGGTATCCAGCAGGCGAGTGTCGGCGCGCTACGCTCCCATTAGTGGGTGCTCGGGGTTGTGGCCGCAAGCCACTCTTACGTTTGCACCTGAACAGAGCTTTCAGGAGGCGTATGCGACATCTTTTTTCCCTTACCGAGTTGTTGCCAAAATCCACTGTGGTTGCGGGTGTGATCGCTGGATTTCTAACCTTCGGCGGCATACCGCAATTGCGGGCGGACGATAACGATTGCCAGCGCCGGATTGAGCGGGCGGATCACCGCCTGCATGAAGCGGTTGAACATCATGGCCCGCAAAGCAAACAGGCCGACCGGGCACGCCACGACTTGCACGAGGCGCGCGAGCACTGCTGGAACAGTGGGCATCGCTGGTGGGACGAACACGAAAAAAAGTGGCGGACCGAGCGGGACTGGGATGATCGCGACCATGATCGCGATGACCGCCGGTAGATAGGCAATTGAGTTCGCGGGGCCGGTCGAGAGGGCGCGGCCCCGCAGTTGTTTTACTCTTCTTCCTCTCCCATCTGCATGGTGAGATAGCGCTCATAGCCCACTTCCTTGATCTGGTGCATCTGGGCCTCGAGCCAGTCGACGTGATCTTCCTCGTCTTTGAGAAGCTTGACTAACAAGTCGCGGCTTCCATTATCTTTTTCGTCAGTCGCAACTTGGACTGCCGCATTGTATTGCTTCACCGCCGAGACCTCGAGAGCGAGGTCGCTTTCGAGCATGCCTTTCACATTTCCGCCAACGTTCAATTCGAGTGGTTGCATTGAAGGAGAGCCGTCAAGAAAGAGAATCCGTTCGATCAGCACTTCGGCGTGTTTCATCTCGTCGATGGACTGTTTTTTGATGTAGGCAGAGAGTTTTTTGTATCCCCAGTTTTCGCACATCTCGGCGTGAAGAAAATATTGGTTGATGGCTGTCAGTTCTTCCTGCAGCGCAGAATTGAGTTCCTTGAGTACTTTTGTGTTTCCCTTCATAGAGCAGAGAGTATTCCAGAGGGTTGTGGCCTGTGCAAATGCTTTTAAAGCCAGGTGGGACTGCCGACAGGTTGTCAGCGTCCACTATCGGGTCCGTTTTCGGATGATATTGATGATATTTAAGTGGTTGCGCCTTTGCGCTTGGGGAAGATCTCGCCGATCCTGCGAATTTCTGCACCGATGCCTTTCAGTTTCTCCTCGATGTGTTCATATCCGCGGTCGATGTGATAAACGCGATCGATGATGGTCTCGCCGTCGGCAACCAGCGCGGCTAGCACCAGGGAGGCAGACGCGCGTAGGTCCGAGGCGAGCACCGCGGCGGCACTGAGCTGTGTTTTCCCTCGCACAATGGCGCGGCGGCCCTCGATGCGGATATTCGCACCCATGCGTACCAGTTCCTGCGCGTGCATGAAGCGATTCTCAAAAATATTTTCCGTGACGATGGAAGTTCCCTCGGCTTGGGTAGCGACGACCATGTATTGCGCCTGCATGTCGGTGGGGAAGCCGGGGTACTCCTCGGTGTTCACATCAGCGCCTGTGCGTGGATTGTCGCCCATCACGCGGATGGAATCCGAGGTCTGCGTGATTTTTACGCCTGCTTCCTTGAGCTTTTGCAGCACGGCCACCAGGTGAGCAGGATCGCAGTGGGTGATGTTCACGTCGCCACCGGTGAGGGCGGCCGCGGTCAGGAAGGTTCCGGCTTCAATGCGGTCGGGAATGATGCGGTGCTTGGCGCCTCGCAGTTTGCTGACGCCCTTGACGTGGATGGTGGATGAGCCGGCCCCTTTGATATGGGCTCCCATTTTGTTCAGCAGATCGGCCAGATCGGCAACCTCGGGCTCGCACGCGCAGTTCTTGATTACGGTCTCGCCTTCGGCAAGCGTGGCAGCCATGAGCAGGTCTTCGGTGCCGGTGACGGTGATCTTGTCGAAGACAATCTCAGCCCCGCGGAGGCGATCGGCGGAGGCTTCAACGTAGCCATGATCCTGAACGATTTTTGCCCCCAGGCGCTCCAAGCCCTTGATGTGCAGATCGATTGGGCGGGCGCCGATGGCGCAGCCTCCGGGCAGGGAAACACGGGCCCGGCCACAGCGGGCGACCAGCGGACCTAACACCAGGGTGGAAGCGCGCATGGTCTTGACGAGTTCGTAAGAAGCTTCTGGCGAAGCGAGATTGGCGGCCTGGATGGTGGTGCGGTGCTGGGCGCGGCCGTATCCAAGCTCTACTTCAGCTCCCATGGCGGATAGCAGCCTGCGGGTGGTCTCGATGTCGCGAACCTGGGGGATGTTTTCGAGGATTACGGTTTCGGCGGTGAGGAGAGCAGCTGCCATGCAGGGAAGCGCCGCGTTCTTGGCGCCGCTGGTGCGGACCGTTCCCAGCAGGGGGGTGCCGCCTCGGATTACTAGCTTGTCCATATCTTTTCAGGTCTCTAAAGCATTTACGCCGCAAAGGGCGCCAGGGAGCACGAAGGGCGCTGAGAAAGCCTTCCGGAGCCCTGCACAGCTGCCCTGTGCTGCACATGTAATCTACAGGAGAGTCCTCTAGGGCCGTTTACTCTTTTGGGCTAGGGCGATCGCTTTGCGGACATGTCCAGCGGTGGCTTGCAGGGCGCGCCTCGCTTGTGCGCGAGGCACCTCCGCTTTCAGCATGACTAGCGCCAGGGGCACATCGTGGCCGGCAGCTTGCAGCGTCTTGTGTGCTTTCTCTCGATCCACGTGGGCGGCGCGATGCAAGATGGTGATGCCGCGTTCGGACAGCTTGCTGTTCTTCAAACGCAGATTGACCATCAGGTTGCCGTACACATAGCCCAAGCGCGTCATGGCTCCTGTGGTAATCATGTTCAACACCATTTTCTGCGCGGTGCCGGCCTTCATACGGCTTGACCCGGTCAGAACTTCGGGTCCCACGTCGGTGACGATGGCGAAATGAGCGGCGCGCTCCAGTAGAGACTTGGGATTGCAGGTAACGGCGATGGTCTCCGCCCCTCGGCTGCGCGCATACTCCACGGCGGCAATCGTGAAGGGGGTGCGGCCGCTGGCGGCAATCCCGATGACGACGTCTTTCTTGCTAGGCTTGCGCTTGACCATCTCGGCGCGACCAAGTTCGCGCGAGTCTTCGCTGGCTTCGGCCTCGGCTCCGAGTGCCTTGGTACCGCCGGCAATTATGAATTGCACCAGGTCCGGCGAGGTCGCGAAAGTTGGTGGAATTTCGGAAGCGTCCAGCGCGCCCATACGCCCACTGGTGCCAGTGCCGACGTAGAGCAATCGACCTCCCTTGCGGAAGTGGGCGGCGACCAGGTCGATGGCGCGCGCGATTTGTGGAAGAGCGCGTTGGACGGCAGCGGCGACCTTCGCATCTTCGGCGTTGATGATGCGCGCGATTTCCAACGCAGATTTCAGGTCAAGGTCGGTGGAGATTGGGTTCGCGCTTTCGGTGGTGAGGTCTTGCAGTGGGCGTAGCTTCATGCGAGGAAGGAATATTGTACGGCACGGCGGCGAGCGGGTGCCGTCCCCTGAAGGGGACTCGTCGTTAGGGCGGCGACTCCCCGCACTTACTGGCGGGCTTAATTTCTGGCGTCGCTGCGCTACTAGAGATGACGAGTCAGCGTTGGCGGTTCTGCAGGGTGTTGAGCAGGTTTCGGGCAGATTTGTAATCAGGCTTAATTTCGATGGCCTGAGTCAAGCATCCGATCGCCTCGTCGCGTTTTCCTAACTCGCTCAGAGCCTGCCCAAGGAGGTAGAGCGATCGGTAAGGCCTGTTTCCGGGTTCGACCGCCTTGCGCAGTGAAAGCAAAGCGCCCTCAACTTGTCCGGTTCTGAGAAGGCACTCCCCAAGAAGTTCCAGCGTCTTGAAGTGAGGGAAGGCCTCGGCTGACCGTTCCAGAAACACAATGGCAGATTGAAAATCCTTAGCCGCCATTGCTTGTCGTCCCTCCTGGTATAGGGTCGAACTTCTTTCGATTTCTCTTTCGTGTGCCATAACAGCAATGCTGAACGAGTGTGCCTCAGGTTAGAGAAATTACCTGGTCGACGGAAAAACTTGCGATTATGTCAACTTCATTGCTTCAGCTACGGCGTCATGGAATTTCGGCCGAACCTGTTTGATGGCCTGATTCTTACAGTCAGGCCAGGTGCGATTCGTGAGCAGCGTCACGGAAAGTTCGCGCTCGGGATCGATCCAGAGCGAGGTGCCGGTGTATCCCAGGTGACCGAAGGAGCGTGACGAGAAGAAGCGGCCGGATTGTGATGGGGAAGAGGGCGTATCCCATCCCAACGCACGGGATGTACCTTCGGGTGAGGTTTCGCGTGTGGTGAACGCGGAGATGGTTTCCGGTCGGAATAGTGGATTCACAGAACTTGGTCCGTTCTCGGGGTCCCGACGGGCGAGGACGCCCGTCCCTCCATTGTCGACACGGAGCATGGCGTGGGCGAAGGTGGCGACATCCTGGGCTGTGGCGAAAAGTCCCGCGTGGCCGGCTATTCCGCCCATGACGCTGGCATTCTCGTCCTGAACTTCCCCTTGAATAATGCGATGGCGAAATGTCTGGTCGTCTGCGGTCGGCGGGATGTCGGGGCGCAATGCTGCTGCCGGATTGAAGGTGGTGTGGGTCAAGGCGAGAGGTCCTAGGATCTCTCGCTGGCAGAAGCGGTCCAATGATTCATCGGCGAGTCGCTCCAAGGCGACGCCCAAAAGAATGAATCCGATGTCGCTGTACTCCGCGTGCGCCCCAGGATCATTTGCAAGGGTTGTCGTGAAAGCCGCTTCGAGTAGTTCGTCGCGAGTGTGTGCGCGCAAGAAAAGCTTCTCGTATGCGGGAAGGCCAGAACTATGTGCGAGCAACATGCGCAGCGTCACTTCGTCGCGGCGCGGGTCTTCGCCCGCAAATTCGCCCACGATGGAAATCAGAGGTGTATCGAGGTCCAGTAGGCCACGTTCGTACAGAATCATCGCCATGGTTGTGGTGGCGAGAACCTTGGTGACGGATGCGATATCGAAGAGAGTTGCGGTCGTTGGCTGGGGCGAGTTGGCATTGTAAGTGAAACGACCGAAGGCACGAAGAGTGACCAGTTTGCCCTGGTGGGCCACCGCGACCGAGGCAGCCGGGAAGGCGCGGGCAGCGATGGCATCTTCCAGAATGCGAAAGGCGACCGCGAACTGTTGGTCCTGATTGTCGAAAGCAGCGACCGGAGCGGGATTGGGCAAGTGCAAATTCAGAGGAATGGTCCGCGATTGCGGTTATAGCAAAGAGTCACGTTCCGGGTAAAGCGAACGGACGGTGGCGGATATGGCACCTCCGTGTGCCGAGTTCCATTGAGGCGGTTCAGCGAGTTGTGTAGAGTCGAAATATTGAATTCCATCAGGGCGGAGAAAGTTCGGGTGAATGTGAGTGCGCGGGTGTGGTTGCGGGCGTCCTCCAAAAGGCGTCTTGCCGGGTCATACAAGAATTCTTGGCGCTTAGGTGCCAGGGTCATGGATTTCACGTCGGCTCTGCCGGGATCGGCAATCGTCGCAGCCGCTTTTGTCGGTCTGTTTCTAATACTACCCGCATCTGCCTTCGCAACCAGTCAGAAACCTGTCACGTCGCTTGGGCGGCTGAGCGTGGTCGATTCCATCGTGCAGCGCGCAATCGACGAGCACCAGATTCCCGGGGCCGTCGTGCTGATCGGTCACGACGGGAAAGTTGTGTATCGCAAAGCTTTTGGCAACCGGTCCCTCGAGCCGCGCCGGGAATTGATGACGGTCGATACGATCTTCGACTTGGCTTCGCTGACCAAGGTCATTGCGACCACAACCTCGGTGATGCAGTTGGTCGAGCGCGGGAAGGTGCGCGTCAGCGACACGGTGGTGAAGTATCTGCCTGATTTCGGGCAGAACGGCAAGGACGACATCACAGTCCGGCAGCTGCTTACGCATTATTCCGGATTGGCGCCCGACCTCGACTTGCAGGCTTCCTGGGAAGGAAAAGACACTGCCTACAAGATGGCGTTTGCGGAGAAGCCCGACGCTCCGGCGGGCTCCGGTTTCGTCTACAGCGATATCAACTTCATCGTGCTCGGGGCACTGGTGGAGAAGGTTTCCGGCGAGAGCTTAGACCACTATTGCGCGGAGCATGTCTTCGCGCCGCTGAAGATGACGCATACCCGTTATCTTCCGCCGAAAGCCTGGCGTTCCAAGATCGCGCCCACACAATATGACGATCATGATCACATGCTGCGCGGGGAAGTACATGATCCGACCGCGCTTCGCATGGGGGGCGTGGCGGGTCATGCAGGGCTGTTCTCGACCGCTGACGACCTGAGCAAGTTTGCGCAGACACTGCTCAATGGCGGCAGTCCGATTCTTTCTTCGCTCACGGTGGAAAAGATGAGCATCGCCGAACAACCTCCGACCGCGACCGCCGTGCGGGGCTTCGGGTGGGACATCGATACTCCGTTTTCCACGAATCGGGGAGAACTGTTGCCGGTCGGATCGTTCGGGCATACGGGCTTCACAGGGACATCGATCTGGATCGATCCCACCACCAAGAGTTACATCATCTTGCTTACGAACTCCGTCCACCCGCGCGGGAAGGGAAATGCGATTGGCCTGCGGACTAAGGTAGCGACCGCCGTGGCTGCGGCCTTGCCCCTCACGGTCGAGGAAAAAGAGAAGCTGCGCTGGGAAAGCGTCACCGGATACAGCGAGGCGCAGAGCGGCGGGCGCAGGCTTGCGGTGCGGAACGGCGTTGTTAAAACCGGCATCGACGTGCTTGAGGAGCATGGATTCGATGCTCTGAAGGCGGGCGAAGCGAAGCGCAAGATCGGGTTGGTGACGAATCAGTCCGGAGTGGATTCCGAAGGGCGTCGAACCATTGATGTGCTGGCGAGCGCGCCGGGAATTTCGCTAGAGGCCATATTCAGTCCGGAGCACGGCGTCACCGGCACGCTCGACACGACCGATGTCGGGAACTCGAAAGATGCCGCGACTGGCGTGCCGGTTTATAGCGTTTACGGAGCAACAGATGCGAATCGTCGCCCCTCGATCGATGTTCTGAAGGGACTGGATGCCGTCGTCTTCGACATTCAGGATGCAGGCGTTCGTTTCTACACGTACGAGACGACGCTGGGCTACTTTCTGGAAGGCGCCGCCAAAGCCGGCATCGAGATCATTGTGCTCGACCGGCCCAATCCGATTACCGGATCGTTCGTGCAGGGGCCAGTGGCCGATCCGGGGCAGGAGCGATTTACCAACTACTTCTCCGTTCCCGTGCGTCACGGCATGACGATGGGCGAGTTGGCGCAGATGTTCAATACCGAACGCAACATCGGCGCGAAGCTCAAGGTTGTCCCGATGGACGGATGGATGCGCGGCGACTGGTACGACTCGACCGGACTAACCTGGATCAATCCTTCCCCGAATTTGCGAAGCCTGCGCGAGGCCGAGTTGTACCCGGGAGTGGCGCTCATCGAGGGAACGAATGTCTCCGTAGGTCGTGGCACTGATACTCCGTTTGAGTGGATCGGTGCGCCCTGGATCAAGGGTCGGGAGTTGGCGGAATACCTAAATGCTCGCGCACTGGCTGGCCTGCGCTTTGTGCCGGTGAGCTTTACGCCGACGTCCAGCGTGTATTCGGGACAGTTGTGCCAGGGAGTGAACATCGTCGTGCTGGACCGGAATACGGTCGACGCTCCCGAGTTGGGAGTGGAATTGGCTTCGGCGTTACGCAAGCTTTACCCAAGGGACTTCAAGATTGAGCGGATGGCGGAGCTGTTAGTGAACCAGGCGGCGTTCGACGCGCTCGGGGCCGGGCAGGATCCGCGAAGGATTGCCGAAGGTTGGCGGGAATCTTTGGAGAAGTTTGGCGAGATGCGGGCGAAGTATTTGCTTTACAAGTAGCCGGCGTGTCGTTCCCTGAAGGGGACTTTGGCTCTCAGGCCGCCTACCCCGCACTTACGTGCGGGGCTAGCCTCTGACATCGCTGCGCGACTCTTGCCTTGGGATCTCTCTTCCAATCGCTCACCAGTACCCGTTAGCCTATGGCCGCATGGGCCGGATTCTAACGAACTTCCGCGGCGTGTCGGCGAGCTGGGGTTTCGCTAGAATGGGTTCGGCAGATCCGGCTTCTGGAGCGAAGGTTTGACGAACGGTACATCCAAAGGTCCGACGAACCCCTTTTACCGCTGTGCCGGTCCCAACTGCGGGACGCTCAAGGGCTCGAGCGACCGCTGGTGGCTGATGTGGACGTCGTTTGCGGACCTCAGTATTCCCGTCCTTTACCTTTGTCCCTGGGACGAGGAGATAGCGCAAAAGGAAGGCACGCTGCATGTCTGCGGCGAACTCTGCGCCCAGAAGCTCCAATCGCAGTTCATGGGGAACGTGCGCGAGAACTTGATGCGGCGGGGCGGCTAATGGCCCGCGTTATCCCGCCATACTGTGAGTCGTAGCTTTCTCTGTGGTGAATCCCACCTCGGTTCGGGGCCCTGTCCAGTCAACTCGGCAAACGCAGGTTGCATCCTAGGAAGCAGTTACGGCGCCCCCCTTCGAAAAAATCATGGGAGGACGGTGCGAATTGGGGCTACCATGTCTGGCTCGGGAGATGACTTTATGCGTTGGATAACAGCTTCAATTGTGCTCTTGGCACTCGCGGCAGCTACTTTTGCGCAGACAGCCGACAGCAAGCCCGCCGTAAGCTCTGCAAGAGTTACGACCGTGGAGATTCCGGCCGGCACCAAGGTAGCGTTGCGCCTGAAGCAGGCCATCTCGACTAAGACCGCGCGCGAGGGCGATGCTGTATACGCAGAGACCACGTTTCCCATTGCCATCGACGACAGGATTCTGATTCCGGTGGGAACGTATGTGCAGGGCAAGATCAGCCACATTCAGCGGGGTGGGCACGTCAAGGGTCGCGCCGAATTGCTGATTCACTTCACATCGCTGATCTATCCGAGCGGCTATACGGTGATGCTGCCGGGCGCGCT
>DASRDJ010000242.1:0-2276 GCA_035652655.1 Terriglobales bacterium | reverse complement strand
GGTCTTGCAAGCGCATCAACGCGCGCCGCAATCGTGACTTTTCCGTACGCAACCCTACTCGAAAATTTCCTTTTCGATTGCGGGTGCAGTACAACGTGAAGCCCAAGAAATAAATCGTCTGTGGGCGGTTCCGGCCACGCTTGCTGGCATGTCGCTGCGCAAAGCGACCAAATTCAACGAGCTTGGTCTTGGTCGGTTCCAGAGTCAAGCCAAACTTCCGCAATCTCTGGCACAGCGCCTTCTGGACCCGGAGAGCGTCGGCGCGATATTGGAAACACAACACAAAGTCGTCGATGTACCGCACTAAGTAGGCCTCACCTCTTAGCCGAGGCTTGGCCATGCGCTCGAACCACAGATCGAGCACATAGTGCAGATATACATTACTCAGCAATACGCTGATCGAACCCCCTTGCGGTGTGCCCTCCTCATTCGCAGAAATCTCCCCATCTTCCAGAATGCTTGCTTTCAGCCAGCGTCGGATCAAGCTGATCAGACGCGGGTCTCCTACTCGATGTTCGACAAAGCGGAGCATCCATTCGTGACTTAAGCTCCCGAAGAAGTTCTTGAGGTCCGCCTCCAGCACCCATTCCACCTGCCGGCCAGAAATCACCTCATGCAGGCTGGCCAGCGCTTGATGGGCACTCCGTGCAGGCCGACCGCCAAATGAGCACGGCAAAAAATCCTGCTCATAAATGGCGGATAGCACCTGTGCGGCGCTTCGTTGGAGCGCCCGGTCCGCTACACAAGGCACGCCCAGCGGGCGTTTCTCCTGCTTCCCGGGTTTCGGAATATACACTCGCCGAATATTCGGCGCCTGATATCCCTGACGGTGTACCGATTGAAGCATGGCCTCAACCCATACCTCGAAGCTCTCCTTCGCCTCCGGCACGGTCTGTCCATCCACCCCAGGGGCCGAGTGGGTCGAAATCTCGCAGAGATTCTCCCAGACTCGTTCCTTGGTGATGTGATGGGCCAGTGACGTAAACCGGAGCTTTGGTTCACACCGAGCTTTCGCTGCTATTCGTTCGAGTCCTGTTGCCATGGTTGGTGTTTCTTCTCTTTGCATAGAAGACCGAATCCTCCCTTCGGATGGAGCCCATGTTTCCCACGAACGATTCAACTTCCGCTGGCCGCTTCCCCATGTAGTCGGCTCTCCCGACCTCCGAGTACGGTCAGCCAGTCTGACTTCCGTCAAGTCTTCAGGTCGTCCTCGCTTTGTCGGCTTGTCAGACCCTACAAGCCAGGCTTGAACCTGACGGCTCTCCCTTGTTCCCATGAAATCCTTTGGCTGCATGCTGGCGGTACGAACCCCGGAAGCATCTCTGGACACTTGCCATGCCGCATCCAGAGTTTCTGCCTTCCCCGTTACGGGATAAAGTCGGCTACTTCCACCACGATCGATTTCGGGGCTATCTTGCCGTTCACTGTTGTTCCGGCCTGCAACCTCCCTGTCTACGCTTCGCAATGGCCGTTGCCGGACATCACGCAAGACTTGGTACGCGGCTGCGAGCTAGGCTTTGCCGCGGTCTCCATTTCAGGAAACTGAACTCCATGAGCTTTCAAGGCACAACCCGCACAGATCCGCACGAGCGCTCATTAGCGCATCCGGTTCTTCTCTCAGATAAAGGGCGGCCAAACTATCGTTTGTCCGCACACTCGCCCACCCGTGGGACACGCGCAATCCCGCTCTGAGTCGGGTACGTGTAGAATGGGAAAGTGTTCTCCTTGAGCCGCAGCCTTCCCTCCTCACTCTCCGCCGACGAGGTTCCGTCTTTGTTCGAATGATTCATTGGTACTATGCCGCAGTGTGAATCCTCGGTGACGTGCATGCGAGCCGTGTGGCCCAAGCCTTCGCTCGCCGACCTGCTGCCGGACTGGCGTTCAGGTATCTCCGAGGTCTCCCGGTTCTCGTGCATGAAGTTTCTAGTCGTGCCGTGGGGTCTTCGACTACGCCGGACTGAACAGAGACTCGCGCTATCGCCGCTGTTCATGTTGCCTTCCGCGCATATTAACCGCGTCGGCGTCCGGGTTGTAAGTTTTCGCAGCTCGATATCCCACCCCGCCTATACCCCTGTCTACGCTTCACTGAGTCCCTCGCGGTATCAGCGCAAGACTCGGGGCCGAGTAGATCGCTAGTCCTTTCTCGTGAGAATTTTGCATTCTCTGCTTCATGCCGGTTTATCCCGGCGCACAAAAATCGCTATTACACGCAATATAAAAGGCGCCCACTTTGCGGTAGGTTGTGATTGTTGGGACCACCACTCACCGACAAGGAG
>DASRDJ010000241.1:0-3975 GCA_035652655.1 Terriglobales bacterium | reverse complement strand
CGGCAAGCGATAGAATGCCGCCACGGAGGATCGGACCATGACCAGCCCGTCTGCGACTCAAGACAGCTATCCCTACCAGAACGAACCGATTTGGTCGAGGTCAGAAAAGACTGTCGCCCGCGCAGCCTTCGACGCTGCTCTGAAGCGGGAACTTCAGGAGGTAATGCAGGAAGCAAAGCAGATGGCCAATCAGATGAACGAGCCTGCGGACCTGTGGGATTTGGAACACCACCTGACCCAGCGTCGTAAAGAGATCGACCGCAAGTACGAGTATAAGTATTCGCAACTCACGCACGTGTTCGGGAGACTCTTGCACGAACAACGACTCCGTGAGGAAGACCTGCTTGGGTTGCAGGAGGACAAGCTGAAGTTGATCCGTTCTTTCGCCACATTCTTGGCGGAGGACACGGCCGCTTGAGACAGCCCGAAACCCGCACAGAAGTGTACGCCATCAAAGTGACCCTCCTCGGCACAAGCCCGCCGGTCTGGAGGCGTATTTTAGTTCCTCGTGAGATTACGCTTCGCAATCTGCACCGGACATTGCAGACGGTGATGGGGTGGACCAATTCCCACCTTCATCAATTTGTTTGCCAGAGACCAAGGTTGTCTCACCAGGGATCTAGAGTTGGGAGCAAGATCGCAGATGAGAACCGAACTAAGCTCGGGGAATTGATCGGGACTGTGGGGGCGAGGTTAATGTACGAGTACGATTTCGGGGACGGCTGGCAGCACGAGGTTCTTCTTGAAGAAGTCTTGCTTGGAGACGAAACGTTTCAGCAGACATGCGTGGCGGGTAAACGATGTTGTCCGCCCGAAGACTGTGGAGGGCCGCAAGGATTTGCAGAGCTTCTCCAAGCACTCCAGGACGCCAATCACCCGAGTCACGATGAGGCCTGTGAGTGGCTTGGCGATTTTGTCCCTGAATCCTTCTCTGCAGATGAAGTTAACCGACGACTATGCCGCAGGAAACACTGACGCACACAAAAGCCCGGTCGATGAGCGCTATCGCCTGTTAACGACAGTTGACTTCCGGATTGCCCGTCATCCAGAGCCCAAACCCCGACGGTCGACAAAGGTTCCAACACCCTAGCCGGCGATTCGATCAGTTCTGAAATTTCTCCACGGCTACACCTTTTCGCTTGACTCTCACGTTACGTGATCCCGGAGAATAGAAAACCGCACGAGGCAAAATCGATGGCTTACACCGTAAAACAATTGGCCTTGATGTCGGGCGTCACCGTGCGCACGCTTCATTTTTACGATGAAATGGCACTTCTGAAGCCCGCCTACACGAAGGAGAATGGCTACAGAATCTACGAAGAGCCGCAACTGTTAATGCTCCAGCAAATCCTCTTCTATCGGGAGCTGGGCTTCGAATTGAAGCGCATCAACGAAATCCTGAGCCAGCGAAAATTCGAAAAACTCGCCGCTCTCAAGTCGCATCGCCAGGTTCTCGAAAAGAACGCCACGCGGACCCGCACGCTGATTGAGACTATCGATAAAACCATCAGCCACTTGAAAGGAACAAAAAGGATGAAAAGCGAGGAACTTTTTAAGGGCTTCAGCATCGGCGCAGGAAAAGACCGGTTCAATGATGGGTTCAATCGCTATGGCACGACGATTGATTGCAAAGTGTCGGGAAGGGACACTGCTGGCGCAATGTGTGTTCTGGAGGTGAGCAATACAGGATGGCCGCGCCACGTCAACCGTGACCAGGACGAGTGGGTTTACGTCGTCGACGGCGAGATGGAGTTGGAGATTGGCAAGAAGCGGGTCCAGCTCGGGACGCGTGAATCTATGTTCATCCCACGCAACATCGAGCACGCGTGGGCAGCCGGCCCGGCCAAGATCCTCAATACCTACCAGCCAGCCGGCAAAATTGAGGAGTTCTTTCAGGTACTGGCCAAATTCAAAGACCTGCCGACTCGCGAGCAGGCGATTCAGAAAAGCTACACCACCGAACAGATAAACGGATTGAAGAGGGTGTTCGAAGCCCACGGAATGGTTGTAACTGGCCCACCGCTCGACTTTGATTCGAATGGAAAGTAGGAGAAGAAGGGCTAATCACTCAAGTCTTATGACGGAAAACCCGGGGACTGGAAGCTGTGAAGAAATTGTTTCTTCCGAGCCAACAACGTCATTGCAGAATGAGCCAGCGTGGGTAAACTGCAGATGTGAGCGACGACGGCGTGCCTGCTGAACCGCGACTTGCATTCATTAATCGACAACAACTTGTGCTGCGCAGCATCGACGTCGAACAGTTGATCGACGAAGACCATAGCGCGCGTCTGATCTGGCAGCTGATCGGCCGGCTCGACCTGAGCCTCTATCACGCGCAGATCGAGGCGGTGGAAGGGCACGCCGGACGTGAGCACACCGCCCCGCAGCTGTTAATTAGCTTGTGGATTTACGCCTACAGCCGTGGCGTGAGTTCGGCGCGCGAGTTGGCGCGGCAGTGCGAGCACGAGCCGGGATGCCAGTGGCTCTGCGGGTTGCAGGCGATCAGCCACCGCACGCTGTCCGGGTTCCGTTCCGATCATAAAGCGGCGCTGGACGATCTGTTCGTGCAGGTGCTGGGCATGATGAGCGCCGAAGGGCTAATCACGCTGGAACGGGTCACGCTGGACGGAACGAAGATCAAGGCGAACGCGGGCGGCAACAGCTTCCGGCGCAAAGAGAAGCTGGCGGCGTACCTGGAGTTGGCGCGCGAGCAGGTGCGCTGGCTGAACGCGCAGGCCGAGGAAGAAGAGAAGAGCGCGACCCGGCGGGCCGCGGCGCAGCGGCGTGTCGCACGGCAACGAGTCAGCCGGCTGGAGGCGGCGATACGCGAAGTCGAGCGCCTGCAGCAGGAGAAGAAACACGACCGCAAAGGCTTCGTGGCACGCGCCTCCAGCAGCGATCCCGAAGCCCACGTGATGCGCAACGGCGAAGGGGGTACCGTTCCCAGTTACAACGTGCAACTGCTGACCGACACGCAACATGGGATCGTGGTGAACATCGAAGCGACGACCGATGCCATCGACTATCGGCAGATGAAGCCGGCGCTGGAGCGCTGCGCAACCACGTTGGGACGCAAGCCCAAACAGATCGTGGCTGACGGTGACTACACCAATCATGCCTCAGTGCAGATGGCCGCCGAGCAGGGAGTGGACTTCTACGGATCCTGGCAAGACAGTTGGCGGGCGATGGAGCGGGATGCGCACGGCCGACACGCCGAGTTCCTCGCCAGCGCGTTTCCATACGATGCCGCGCAGGACAGGTTCACGTGTCCGGCCGGAGAACCCCTCACGCACCATGCGCTCTTGAATCGTGGCAACGGCGTTCGTACTCACGTTTACCGCGCACCGAAGAAGGCGTGCCCCAACTGCCCGCTGCGTGACAAGTGCGCGCCACAACAGGCGCGGCCAGACTGGCGGCGCTCGATCACGCGCCTCGAAGAACCATCGGCAACGATCGCGTTCAAGCGCAAGATGGCGACGGAAGAGGCGAAACAAATCTACGCGCGACGCTCGCAGGTTGCCGAGTTCCCGCATGCCTGGATCAAGGAGCGCTGCGGGTTACGCCAGTTTCGCTGCCGGGGTCGCGGGAAGACAACGATGGAAGCGATTTGGGCTTGCCTGAGTTACAACCTCACACGCTGGTTCAGCTTACGGCGCAAGCTCAGTTTCGAACTAGCACCCATTTAAACCCGAGACCTTCGATCTCCCCTCGGCCAAGTAGCCAACGACGAAATCTCATGCGAACTCCCTTACGACAAAAAACAATTTCTTCACAGCTTCCTGTCCCCAGGTTTCCAGGTTTCGTCCCCCGGTCAGCATGAGACTCTGCGCCGCATTCTCAGTCCCAGGTGAATCCGAGATGAAAGGGGACGCGGTCCTGTGCCCAGTACTCAGCGCAAAGCAACCATGTCTCTATCAAAGAACCTGCTAGCATCGGCTGACGCCAAAGATCTCTTGAGTTCTCAAGCACGACTAG
>DASRDJ010000240.1:0-2355 GCA_035652655.1 Terriglobales bacterium | reverse complement strand
AAGCTGGGCAGAGTGCATAGAGCGTTTCAAAGAGCGCCGCTTGTTTGCCGTCTCCACGAAAGGCGCCCAACAATACGACGTAGCTGAATATGAAAAAGGCGATGTGTTTCTTTTTGGTCCGGAAAGTCGAGGTTTGCCGGCTGAGATTCTGGGGGCGGTTGCAGAACAGCAGCGTATCCGAGTACCCATGGTCCCCGGAAACCGGAGTCTCAATCTCTCCAACACCGTGGCGGTAGTTCTCTACGAAGCCTGGCGGCAAGTTGGATTTGAAACAAGAACTTGAGCGGTCACGGTGCGAGTGTTCGCGCGTCGATCAACTGGAACTTGCTTCGCGCGACGACTGGATAGACCGAAAAGATCGGGGTATGAGCCGGAACAATGGACGTGACGACATCCGGGAGTAACTGAAGATGCAGGTTCACGAAATTAAAGCTAAGTCCTTGTTGCCAAGGCTGGCTGCCGGCGCCGGCATAGGACGCGGTCTTTTCTGAGGCATAGGTCCTGGTGAGGAGCCCCGATCCGCCTTGCAGCCCGTGTTCGTGGAGGTCCGGCGCCCCCTGAACGAGCACACTCACAGCAGCCGCGTCGAACCATACCTTGATATTGCAACTTATTTGCACATAAGGCCCCAACGTGTTCGTGCCTTCAAGGAAGGCGCGAGGCAAGCCGATTTCAAATGGTACGTCCGGTGCCACTGCGCGATCGACTTTTCCCATGTGAGGCTCTTTCAACGGCGACACCGAGACAAATAATAAGTGAGGGTCGGTCATCTCGAGGTCGAGCACCTGATCGTCGTAATAGCTGCAGAGCCGTCCCATCTCATAGCGGAGGGGAAACGAATAGCCGATCTTCGCGTACCAGATGCGCAGGCCGGCGTCCAAGGGTTCGTCCGGCGTACGGCTGATTTTCAGATCGAATGGAAGCATCACGTGCCAGGCGCCGGTCCGTGAAGAGACGAACGGCGCACAAGCGCCGGGGAATTCCTTGTGCACGGCCGTTGCGTCCGGCTCGAAGCGGCGAGCAGGGCTCGCGAAATGCTGAGCCACCTTAGCTTCCTTCGTCAGGCGGAATTTGTCCTGGTAGTAGCTGGACGCCCGCTGTTGCGCGATCGAGAGGAAGTAGTCCGGCATGTCGGTTTCGATAATGATCTGCTGGGTCGCCTCGCCCGGTGCGGCACCGCTCCCGCTGCGTTCCGGCTTCATCGCCGCCGCATAGATGTCCAGTTCAGCTTTGAGCCGCTGAATATCCTGGTGGATGTGCCGGGATAGGTCGGGGTCGAAAAAGCCGGTGTTCGGCAGGATGTCAAACGCTTTTTGGAGGCAATCCAACTTGTGACTGTATCGCTTCGGTTCGTCGGTGAACGCTTCGGCGACGGCTACAAAGAGATTGAACTGTTCTTCCGGCGTCAATCCAAGAGTTGAGACGTTGTGGTCCTTGATAAAGGCGAAGGCCAGAGGGCCGAAAGACTCGGCTTTCCGAATGCAGAGGGTCAGGAGGTAGTTGTATTGTGCTCGCGCTTCTTCAGGCGTCATGGTCTGGCGCCAGAGATCCGGCGCGGTGCAATTCTAACGACTCACAGGAGGAGGAGCAAGGTGAGAGTGAGGAAACCGGAGTCTCAATCTCTCCAACACCGTCGCGCGTCCACGGCGCTTACAAATCGTCCTCCGTGAGGCAACGACTGAATCCCTGTTGTTCGGCAAAATGGTAGGCATAGTGTAGGGCTGCGAGATTGGCGACTCGTTCTTCTGCCTCTTCCCGGCTATCCGAATAGATGATCTTGATCCCAAATCGCGCCGTCAGTGCATCCAAGAAATCCATCATGCCGTTCTTGTGATATTGGCCGAGCCGCCCGCCACCTTTGCTGGACTGAAGCGTTCCTTCGATGACGAGAAACCGGTGTGGGTACTCCATGAGCAGTTCGAGTTCTAGTAGAAAGGGCGAGCGGTTACCGGAGGGATTCGAGAAGATCGTGTTGAACTCTTCCACGCGCCGGCGTTCGACACAAAAAATCTCAGGCGCTTCTGCAATAGCATAATCTCCCGCCGGCAACGTCTGCCGAATAGTTCCGGCGATGCGGACGAGACGCTCAAACTCGTAGGGGAGATGCTCGTGACTGTCGACGAGCATTGTAATGGCCGGCACCAGGGTCTTGGGCCCGCCTTGCCCGGAGAGCATGATGAGCGATTGGGGCCCTCGGGGGCCTTGGCGGGATGGTGTGGTCTGTTGAGCACGTGGCGGGGTCGAGGCGTACGATTCAGCCGATGATGGTCCTGATGCAGGGGAGGGGCGTGGGGGTGGCCTGTGGGAAGTCGATGGCTGTGCCGTGGCATCGTACCGTGCGCGCGCGATGGGGTC
>DASRDJ010000239.1:0-13552 GCA_035652655.1 Terriglobales bacterium | reverse complement strand
ACTCAAGCCACCCCCGGTAAGCACGATGATCGGAAAATCAGACCAGGTCGGCTGTGTCTCCAGCTTGCGTGCTAGTTCGTTGATGATGTCGTTCTGCAGCGCTTCCTCGGCGATGATGGCGGCGCCGGCCTGCTCCGGAATCGCTGCTACCATCTCGTCAGCACCGACCGCGATGGCGGACACGCCCGACCGGCTCAGCACGCCCTCAATCAACGCCGAGTCTTTTCCGAATGGTGCCAGGATCAGCACATCGGTTTCGCTAGCAGTGCGGCTACTCATCGAGTTTTAATCCATTGCCGTTCCCGATGAGTGATGGGATTCCGGTCAGGACGCCGTGGAAGTTGGTGAGCGGTTCGCCCACCTGGATGGTTTTGGGCCCCAGACGCAGTTCGCGAATCGTATGCTCGTGCGGGCCGCTGCGCCGCTTGATCATCGAGATTGCCTGCCGCACTTCTCCTTGGACTTCGAAGTAGCGAAGCACCAGAATATTGTCGGCAAGATAGCTGACGTCGGCTGGGGTCTGCACATTGGCACCAATCACTCCGGCCTGCGCGAGCACCAGCAGCGTGACCACTCCCTTATGGTTCAGGTAGGTAAGCAGTTCGTGCAGGTGCAGGGCGAGAAATTGTTCGCCGGGCATGGCCTGCAAGAATCCATTCAGGCTGTCGATGACGATGACCTTGACCCCGTCTTCAACGCGCTGGCGCACCTTGTCGACGAATTCACCGGGCGACATTTCGGCGGGATCGAAATGCTCGATCTTGACGTGCGACGAATCGAGATAAGGCTTGAGGTCCATACTAAGACCACGCGCGCGGCGCATCAGTGTCTCGACCGTCTCTTCGAATAGAAATGCGGCCGTTCTTTCTCCCTGCGCAGCCGCCGCGGTAAGCCAGCGTATGGCGATGGTCGTTTTTCCGCATCCGGCCGGCCCGAGCAAAAGGGTGCTGGTTCCACGATCAAGCCCGCCACCAACCAAAGCATCGAGTTCCACGATGCTGCTGCTCACCACGCTGTCGTCCTGGTTCCCGGTTTCATGCTCAGCCGCAATCAGGCGGGGAAACACGTCGATTCCACCTGTGCGGATGATGTAGTCGTGGTATCCCTCGCGGTAGGCGCTGCCGCGCAGCTTGGAAATCTCCACCCGCCGGCGCGTTGCGCCGTACTCGCGGTGCACCTTCTGGAGAATCACTACGCCGTGGACAATACTGTGCAACTCAAGCTCGGAGTGCCGGCTGCTGCGATCGTCCAGCAACAGCGTCGTGCAATTCGGCGGAGTGAATTCCCGCAGAGAGATCACCTGGCGCCGGTAACGCAAGGGATCCTTAGCGAGCATGCGCACTTCTGACAGCGCATCGATCACCAACCGGTCGGGTTTGAAGCGCTCCACTTCCTTGACGATGCTCAGCAGACGGTCGTTGAGTTCGATTTCAGAAGGATGGAATACGGAATACTGCCCGTCGGGCCGCAAGTCTTCGTCGCTGGGGCGCACTTCGACGAACTGCACGCCCTCAAGCCGAATGCCGTGGGTATTTGCCACCAGGCGCAAGTCGGCCGGCGATTCTGAAAGCGTGATGTAGAGGACCTTTTCCTGCTTGCGCAGTCCTTCCGCCGCGAATTGCAGCGCGAGCGTGGTCTTGCCGGTGCCGGGCTCTCCCTCAAGCAGATAAAAATGGCCGCGAGGAAATCCGCCGCCGATTAAGTCGTCGAGACCTTGGCAGCCTGACCCACAGCGGCTCGACGCGGGAGTGGAAACGAGTGCATTCTGTTGTGCCATGCCTTCCGAGAACGTAGAAAAAGGATTCGCCTGCGAGACACGTCACAGTGCGAGGTGTCCGCGCGCGGAATGCCACGCTGGATCACCGCAACAATTTTTCCCGAGACCGCGAGGAAGGGTAAATACGGTTATCGCTGTACAGAATTGCTCAAAGCACTCTGAAGAACCAATCGTGGAATTAGTAACTCAGCGGCTTTCGTACGAAGAGAATTGATGCGTGCCCGCCGTTCGTTTCAGCCAGCCCCGAGCCGACAGCACGTCTTCTTGAATGGGATTGTGATAGAGCACGCGAATACTGCGTGGGTGTTTTTCGAGCGATCGCTCGAGATTATCAATCACCTGTCCAAGCCCGGCGCGAGGCAGAGGGTTGGACAGGTACAGCACCACGGGTTCGACAGGGAAGGCATATTGGCGCGCATCCGTGCAGCAGCTCTCGAGCTGAAAACAGCGCTGTGCCTCCGACTTGTATTTCTGCAGATTGGCTTCGGCCACTCGGTTTAATTCGGGCAGCAGTTCAACGCCCACGATGCGCCGGAACGGGTAGTCCGACGCCATTAAGAGCGTGCGGCCTTTGCCGGAGCCTACATCGATGAATGTGAAATCCTCGAAGGCGACATTTAGCGCCGCCATCATCTCGTGAAACAGGGCGGGCTCGGTCGGTTGATAAGCTGAATGAAAAACGCCCAGCAGCCGGTCACGCCATCCAACAGTAGCGCTGGTTGTATCGACGCGGTGATCCCAGTCGTACTCGACGTCGCCATAGCGGCGACGACGCTGCTCGGGCGTCGACTCGCGAAGAAATCCCCAGAGTCCCGCTGCGAATTGGCGAGCAGTGGACGCTGTGCCGATCTCGGCGGCACTCTGTCGCCACCATTCGCGCACTGTTCTGAGAAGTTCAGGCCTTTTCTTGTTCGCGGACACTCGCAGGATGGTATCGCATGTCCCATTTCTGGGGGTCGGACTTCAACGTTATGAGAGATGGATGGAGTCGAGTTCTGCAGCGGTCCACGATGAAGTTGATCGCCAGCGCAATGCACTCATAACAGAAACTGATCCCCAGAAGCTTATGCCTGTATAGATGACATAGCTCCAAAGGCCGAGATGATCCAGGAGCAAGCTACGAGACTTAATAGGCCAGCTACGGCTGTGGGAGCCCCGACTAACATGGCTGCCCCGAACAGCATTTTGTCAAGCCAAACGAACTTGCCCACTTGACTGTGCGAGAGAAGTCCGCGCTGGACGTCAAAGTAGCGGCCGATCAGCCACCACTGGCCCACTACAGCAAGGCCCCACCCCGTGCGCAGAACTGGCTCAGAGAAGTCCACCCAATACCCGAGAGGGCCCAGGGGAATCAAGGCAATGAGCGCAGGAAATCCTAGAACGAGAAGCAATGCGTCTGCAGGCGTGCCAATATCAGTGGGTTCTTCTCCCCAGCCAATCGCACCGTTGGAAGTGGGTGGCTGGCTCTCGATTTCGATAACCTGGTTTTGAATCGTGGTGGCGAACGACAAGGCGGCAAACGCAATTGCTGCCAGGGTCGGAAGTAGCACGCGGAGCGGCAACCTCTTCAAGTCAACTCCTCAACCACAAAGACACCGTCGGCAGTCCGAGCGTTCCGCTTAACTCACTCACGTCGAGACGACTACCTCACGGATCCGAAGCAAAACCGTTTTATTGAGCGCCCAGTTTCTCCAGATCCTTGGGCCGGGGCGGCTTGTATCCGGGCGGCGCGCCTTTTTCAATGAATGGAATCTCATCGGGGAATTCGACTTCCACGCGGTCTCCATCCACCAAACGATACGGATGACCCGCCGGGTCGCGTGGCACGTACTTCAGATAATTCGCGGCGACCAATTCGTCGAGCGAGGCTGGCGTGCGACCAGTGGTCTGCCTGTATTGCCCGACAAGCGCTTCGATCGCCGCCACTTCATCGGCAACCTGCAAAGCTCGCAGATGAGCCAGCGCGTTACCTCGAATCTGTTTGTCCTGTGTGCTCTGGTAGGTGGTAGTCCACAGAGCCCGCGCCATCTGCGTGTCGCCGGCGTGCTGTGCCATCTGCGCCGCCATGACTTTCAGGAACGGGTGTGCATCGGGAATCTGCGAACCGCGCGCGAAGGCGTCGGCCGCCTTGGCGTAGTCCTTCACGTCCATGTAGTAGATGAACCCGAGTTCGTAGTAGAGCTTCCAGTCGTTCGGATTATTCTGGATGCCGTAGTTCACCAACTGAATGGCTTTCTCGGGCATGCCCGCGCCGTTCGGGGGCTTCGGTGACAGGAAGTTCGCGCCGAACTGATAGGCGACCACCAGGTGCGGATCAAGCGCGGTCGTGATTTCAAGCAGGGGAGCCAGCATCCGAAAATGGCTTGCTCCCGCGACATGCCGGCCGCCGAAGTACTGCACCGCGCGCGTCCAGTAGATGTCGGCCAGCAAGCCGTCGTATCCGAGGCTCAGGCGCTTCACGGCCTTCGGAGACGTGATGAAGAGCACGTCTTCGAGAGTCGCGCTGGTGCGCAGCTGATCGATCCGCCGCAGGAAGACGATGGAGCCGGCCAGGCACGCCACCAGAAGCACCGTAGCCGTGATCGTAACTTTACGCGATCCGTTCATTTCAGATTGCGTCGCTGGAAGATCAGCACGGCCCCACAGAGCGCCATACCCGCGTACAGCAATGCATAGACCGTGTTGTAGACAATCAGTTGCGAAGGAACGGGCTGCGCGTGTGCCACGGAACTGATGATGTTCAGCGCCGAAAAATTCGGGACGATGTAGGCCACCGCGGTAGCCAGCCACTTCGTCACGCCGGTCGCCATCGCAGCAAAGTTGCGCAGGTCTTCAGAGAATGTGCCAATCACGAACAGCGAGAACGCAAACACCGCCGACAGCAGCGGCGACGAGAACGACGAGAACAGTAACGCCAGCGAGCAGATAATCAGGAACTGCAGGATGATGAAGTACAGGGCCACCAGTACCCATCCGTCGGGCGCCTGGAATTTATGCGCGACGTATAGCAGGGCGCCGAACACACCAATCGCCATGAAGAAGGCGTTGACCACCAGCGTTCCTGCCAGCCCGAAGAACTTGCCGATGATGAATTCCCAACGGCGCACCGGGCGCGACAACACGGTGTACAGCGTGCGCTTCTCGATTTCTTTCGAGACCAGTCCGATACCGATGAAGATCGCGATGACGACGCCGAAAAGCGATACCGCCGTCAGGCCCAGATTAATGACGACCAGCTTCTCGATGTCGATGGAGATCTGCCCGACCAGGACAGCCGCTCCCGAAAGCAGCAGTGCAAACGCGATCAGGTTGTATAGCACGCGGTCGCGTACGGCCTCGCGGAAGGTGTTCGAAGCGATGGAGGTGATCCGCTGATTCATGCAAGGCTCCCGGCAGTCTTTTCGGACCGCTTCAGTTTTTCCACGAAGTACTGCTCCAAGGTCGTGCGCACCGGCACCAGTGAAATCATGTGTAGCCGCTCTCGCCGCAGAGCATCCACGGCGAGGTCCTGGCTTTCTTCGGAAAGCACGGCGCGTACGGTGTCGCCGGTCACGTGACACTCAGCGCCCAGCGCTTTAATCGAAGCTGGAAGGCTTGTCCCTTGCCACACGATTTCGATCTTGCCTTGCACTCCGGAAGTTAGTTCAGCCACGGCTCCCACTGCGCGCAATTCGCCCTGATGGATCACCGCGACCCGGTCACAAAGGGCCTCAGCATCGGAGAGGATGTGCGTGGAGAAGAAAACTGTTTTGCCTTCCAGCTTCAATTGCTCCATGAGATCCCGAACCTCGCGCCGTCCCATGGGGTCAAGCCCGGACATCGGCTCGTCGAAGAACACAATCTTCGGCTCGTGAAGGATGGCCTGTGCGATTCCCACGCGCTGCAGCATGCCTTTCGAGAACTTGCGCAATTGCACGCCGCGGATGTCTTTCAATCCCACGCGTTCGAGAACTTTTTCAATACGCGGCGGAAGTTCCTTGCCGGACACTCCCGAAAGACGTCCGTAGTAATCCAGCAGCTCGTGTGCAGTAAGGTAGTCGTAGAAGTAGGGCTGCTCGGGCAGGAATCCGATCTGCGCCTTCATCTGCGGATCGTTAATATCCATGCCGAGAATGCGGGCGGATCCGCCGGTAGGGAAGACCAAGCCCATGAGCATCTTGAGCGTGGTAGTCTTGCCGGCGCCGTTCGGGCCAAGGAAGCCGAAGATCTCGCCTTCTTCTACGTTGAGGTGAAGGGGTTTCAGCGCGCACTTAGGACGCTTGCGCCAGAAGCCGACGCTGTATGTTTTTTCGAGACCGTTGATTTCAATCGCGGACATGAGTCGACTCTGGAGAAATTATAAGCAAAGGTGTGCGCGCGGTTGCAAGGTGCGGAAGCCGGCAGAAGTACCATCGTAACTACGGCTCGAACGCGGCAATGCCGGGGAAATTCAGAAGGCCAGGATTTTCATCCTGGCCTTCCTCAGCTATGTACCCTCCCCCAGGTACTTCGCCAAGCCTGCAAAATCAAATTGGTACACCCGTGTCTCACATTGGCACGAAGACTACTGCGCCACCGGGTATCCGATACAGCCCGGTGCGGTTGTCACCGGGAGGCCGCCGACGCCGGGATTGGATCGCAGAATCCCGTCGCTGGTGGAACAGAAACTCTTGATGCCGGTCTTAAACACAGTGACCGGGGCTGCGGCCGCAACGAAGTCACCGTTGGTCGCGGAGCCGCCGTTGATGCCAGTAGCCGCAAATACGAACCCGTTTTTCCCATTAGTACCGGCAATCGCGCCAGCCAAGGAAGAATCGATCAGACATGCGCCTGCGGGAGAGGGTGTGCATGGCGACGCTCCACCCAGGTCCTGCAACTGCACGGCATAGCCGATCGCCGGATAGGCCGAGTAATAGGAATACTCAGTGCTCTTGATGGTCCGCAGGCAACTGGCCGCTGACGATTCGTTCGCCGCGATGCGTGCCCGTAACAAACTCGGGATGGCGATCGCCGCGATGATCAGGATGATCGCGACCACGATCAGCAACTCGATCAGCGAAAATCCCCGTGTTGTTTGTTTCGGGCTCATTTTCATAGTCTTGCCCCAAGCACTGCTCGCCTGTTTCACTTCTCTATGTTGCATTCCGACGGCCATCGGTCCGCTAAAGGAATGACCATGGTCACGATCTAAGACATTGAAAATACAGCTCAGGCGACAACACCTGGTTACTCTGCCACAGCCTGGCGTCCGTTTCTGTTAGCGCAATGACGGATTCTGGCAAGCCTCACTCCCAAACCGGGCCGTTGGTGCGAACAGAAAGAGTCTCAAAAAGCAAAAGGGCGGAGGATTTCTCCTCCGCCCATTGGGTTCTCCCGAAGGAGCAGCCAGAGTTGTGCTTACTGGTTGAGCGGGTTCAGAGCCGCGCAAGCTGGCTGTCCGGCCACAACCGCGCCTGCCGGGTCGGTACGCACCACCGCATCTTCAAAGGAGCAGAAGCTGCGATTGCCGGTCTGGCCGATGGTGATCGGGTTGCCCTGGATGTAGTAGCTTGCCGGAGTGCCGGTGCCCACGAAACGATAGCCGCTCTTACCGCTGCCGGCCGGGTTGCCGTTGTTGGCCAGAACGCTATCGATCAAGCAAGCGCTGGCAACTGCCGGCACGCACGCCGCACCGATCGGACCGCCCAGAGCCAGCAGCGTGGCTGCATAGCCGGTGGTCGGATAGGTGGACTGGTAAGTGACCTGAGCCGTGTTCACGGTACGAACGGAGCTGGCCGCAGACGACTCGTTAGCCGCCATACGGGCGCGCAGCAGGTTCGGAATGGCGATCGCAGCGATGATCAAAATGATCGCGACCACGATCAGCAACTCGATCAGTGAAAAACCCTTTTGTTTCCGCATTCTTTATTTCCCTCATCTCCGGTTTTAACTGTGTGCATGGTCTTCAAGAGACCGATGCACTTGATAATGGCACTCGAAGGGCCGAATGGATGCGTTACCGTCGTAATCAAACCTGCTCGGCCTAACGCCCTTATTTTTCAATTATGGCCGATTCGTCCGTACTCTCATTTTACCTCTGCCCCACTGGCCTTCCCAGTCAGACCTGACAAATTCGGACGACAAACATTGTCATTTCAAGCTGTTCCACCAAAAAGAAAAGCAGCGGAAGTTGCCTTCCGCTGCTTTCCGGCTTTGTACCCTCCCCCAGGTACTTCGCCTAACTTGTTAAAGGATCTCAAACCGCACTTTGACAGTTGGCACGTCCCGTGCCAACTGCCAGACCTTTGCACGCACCCTGGGGCGCTGCCTTTCCAGCCTGAGAAATCAGAAACTTAATGCGCCTTCTCTTTCAACATCGGCAGATCTCTTTCCGACTTGATGTTGCGAAACGGCGAGGATGACAATTTCCGACAGCCAATTTCTGTCGTAATCCATGGTAATCCGGCGCCCTCCTCTTTATGTGTCATCGTGTCTCTCTATTATCGTTCTCTGGGACGAGCATTCCATCCCCTCTGCCGTACAATGACTCCCGCCCGACACTCTATGACCCCGCTCAGCTCCTCGATCGTTGACGCCGACATCGCCCGCGCCTCGACCCTTCCCGCGCCTTTTTACTTCGACCCCGACATTGCTGCTAAAGAACGCGATCGCATCTTCGCCCGCACCTGGCAGCTCATCGGACATCGCGACCAAGTCGCCCAACCCGGCGATTACTTCACTACTCAGCTGGTCGGCGAGCCTTTGCTGGTAGTTCGTGGGACGGATCAAAAACTACGGGCTTTCTACAACGTCTGCCGTCATCGTGCTGGTCCGCCGGCCGAGGGCTGCGGATCACGAAAACTTTTTCGCTGCGTCTACCACGGATGGACCTACAACCTCGACGGCTCCCTCAACCACGCCACCGAGGTCGAAGGAGTCGAAGGCTTCCGCGCGGAAGACTTTGCGCTTGTGCCGGTGCGCTGCGAAGAATGGTTCAACCTGGTCTTCGTGAATCTCGATCCCGACGCCCAACCACTCCGCGAGAGCCTCGGTGACCTCACCACCCAGGCCGAGCGTTTCCCATTTCGCACGATGAAACTTTTTGAGCGCCGCACTTACGAGATGAAGTGCAACTGGAAAACTTACGTCGATAACTATCTTGAGGGTTACCACCTGCCGACCGTGCATCCCGGCCTGAATCGCGAACTCGATTTCAACGCGTACGCGGTCGAGCCCTATGCGCATCACGTGCGCCAGTGGAGTCCCATCCGCGGGGCCCAGCCCGGCGATGCGTCTGCGCGGCGCTATCAGGAAGCGCGAGCCGACCTCACCACCGACTACTTCTGGGCCTTCCCCAACTGGATGCTCAATTGCTATCCCGACAATGTCTCCGTGAACATGGTTCTGCCCGTCGACGAAGATCGAAGTCTCGCCATCTTCGAGTGGTATCTTCCAGAAAAAGATTTAGGCAGCGAAGCCGCGAAGGCTTCCGTCCGCTTTAGCGACGAAATACAAATGGAAGACGTCGGCATCTGCGAAATCGTGCAGAAAAATCTGCGCTCGCGCAGCTACCAGCGTGGCCGCTACAGCGTGAAGCAGGAGAAAGGCGTCCACGCGTTTCATCGCATGTACGCAGATGCGATGTCGATCTAAGCATGCTCATCAATGTCCGGAGGCCCACCAACCTTGCGCCCGCACCGCTCCCTGACCCTGCTCACCATTCTTATGGTTGCCTCGCTAGCCAGCGCCCAGTCTCCCGATCCGGTCGACGCCTACGTGCAGAACGAGATGCAGAAGCGCCACATCCCCGGACTTGCCCTGCTCGTCATTCGCGACGGCCACGCCATCAAGCAGCAAGGCTATGGCTTGGCGAATGTCGAACTGCAGGTGCCCGTGAAGCCGGAGACGATTTTTCAATCGGGATCGATGGGTAAGCAATTCACCGCCACCGCCGTCATGATGCTGGTGGAGGAAGGTAAAATCTCGCTCGACGATCCGCTGACCAAATTCTTTCCGGAAGCGCCTTCCGCCTGGAAAAACGTCAAAGTCCGCCACTTGCTCAGCCATACCGGCGGATTCACCGACTATCCGGATAAGTTCGATTTTCGCCGCGACTACACTGAAGACGACTTGCTGAAAATCGTCGAGGCGCTGCCGCTCTCGTTTCCGCCGGGCTCGAAGTGGGCCTACAGCAATCTCGGATATCTGACGCTGGGCATCCTCATCCATCGCGTCACTGGGCAGTTCTACGGCGACTTCCTGCATGACCGGATCTTTCAACCGCTGGGCATGCAGACGCGCATCATCAGCGAGGCCGACATCATTCCCAACCGTGCAGCCGGTTATCGCCTGGTTAAAGGAGAACTCAAGAATCAGGAATGGGTTTCGCCCACCTTGAATACGACCGCGGACGGAGCGCTCTACTTCAACATTCTCGACCTCGCCAAGTGGGACGCCACCCTCTATACCGAGAAACTGCTCAAGCGCTCGAGTCTCGATCAGATGTGGACTCCCGTAAAGCTCAACGACGGCAAGCCGAACTCTGACCACTACGGGTTCGGTTGGTTCATCGACGACGCCGGCCGCCACCGGGTCATCGAGCACAGCGGAGCCTGGCAGGGATTTACCACCAATATTTCCCGCTACGTTGACGACAAGCTTACGGTTGTCGTGTTCACCAATCTCGAGGGCGGGAACCCAGCCAGCATCGCTCATCACGTGGCCGGCCTCTACATTCCGGCCGTCATGCCTCCCGCAAAGGAGGCAGAAAAAGACTGAACGTCTCCCCGGCACCCAGTCCTAACCGCTTCACGTGAGGTTGTGATCTAGGTCACAGCCTTACGGTCGTTTTCTGTCCTATAAAACCTGCACAAGGGGGGAGTATGGGACTGCTGCTGGATCACCACGAACTCAAGCAGTGCCTGATCGAGAGAGGCTCCAGGATGCATTTCAGCCAAGGAGACTTTCTTTTCCAACGTGGAGACGAAGTGCGCGGCTTGTTCCTCATACTCTCGGGGCAGGTGCGCCTTGGCTTGGACGGGGAATCTTCTGCCCTTCCGTCGCGCGATCTTGGTCCGGGGGCGATTCTGGGATTGCCGGCAACGCTTTCCGACTCACCCTACAGCTTGACGGCCCAAGCCAACGCGAAAACTGAAGTAATCTACCTGGCCCGCGCCGCTATGTTGGATATTCTGCGTACTCACTCGAAATTGTGTTTGGAGGTGATGAACCTTCTCAGCGAAGAACTGGCCGAGACCCGCAACGCGCTAGCGCGCATTCATAGGATCCGCGCTTAGGTCGAGCCCCGTAACGCTAGCCTCATGCCGGCCGTCCCGAGGCATCCTGACCTCAGCGCCGCGCCCGCATTTCACTCACGCGCCGTTCCAAAAAGCGACGCTCGGCGCCATTGCCGACGAGGCTCAGCGCGCGTTGGTAAGCACTTTCGGCCTCTTCCCAGCGCTCCATCCTCCGCAGCAGATCAGCCTGCGCCGACGGTAGCAGGTAGTATCCCGACAGAACTCGCCGCTCCTCGAGTGCATCCAGCAACTGCAATCCCTCGGCCGGACCTTGCGACATCGCCACCGCCACGGCCCGGTTCAACTCGATCACCGGCGTAGGCTGGATCTGCAGCAGCAACTCGTAGAGCGCGGCAATCTGGTACCAGTCTGTTTCGCTCGCGCTCTTCGCCCGCGCATGCAGCGCAGCAATCGCAGCCTGCAATGCATAGGGACCTTTCGCCCCGCGGACCAGCGCCTCTTCCACGAGCCGCAGCCCTTCCCCAATTTGATCCGCATCCCAATTCTCGCGGTCCTGCTCCTCAAGCAGAACCATCTCGCCTGTCGGAGTCACGCGCGCATTGCGGCGAGAGTCATGCAGCAGCATCAAGGCCAGCAGCGCTTCGGCTTCGGCCTCCCTCGGCATCAGTCCGTGAAGGAGTCGCCCCAGCCGGATGGCTTCTCTGCAAAGTTCCCGCCGAATGATTTCATCGCCTACCGTGGCGTTGTAGCCTTCGTTGAATACGAGGTATACGACCAGCAGAACGGTCTCAAGCCGCTCAGGCAATTCGTCATCGTCGGGGACGCGGTAGGGAATTCCGGCGTCGCGGATCTTCTGTTTCGCCCGAACCAGCCGCTGTGCCATGGTCGGCACGGGCACCAGAAAGGCGCGCGCAATTTCTTCTGTGCTCAAGCCGCACAAAGTGCGCAGCGTGAGCGGAACCTGTACCTCGCGAGCCAGGGCGGGATGGCAGCACGTGAATATCAGGCGCAGCCGGTCATCTTTCAGCATGGTGTCTTCCGGAGCGTCCGCAACCTGCTGGGCCAGCGCAATCCATCGGGCCAGTTCGTCGCGCTTTTCCTCGAGCAGGGCGCGCCGCCGCAGCGAGTCAACAGCCTTGTGGCGCCCCGTCGAGACCAGCCACGCGCGCGGACTCGAAGGTGTGCCATCCCGCGGCCACTGCACAAGCGCAGCCGAGAAAGCTTCCTGCAATGCCTCCTCGGCGAGGTCAAAGTCGCCGAGAAGGCGAATGAGAGTCGCGAGAATCCGTCCCGACTCCTCGCGATAAATCTGCTCGATGGTCATGCACCAATATTCACAGCTTCGAGCCGCTCACAGCTTCCACCCCGGCTTCGGAGTTCGGGGGGTCAGCTGACGACTGACGACTAGCGACTGACGACAGGCCTTAAGGCCGGTTCCGGCCCACCAGTGGCCGCACCTCAATCGACCCGAACCGTGCCGATGGCACCCGCGCCGCCAAAGCAACGGCTTCGTCCAGATCTTTCGCTTCGACCAGATAAAATCCCCCAAGCTGCTCCTTGGTTTCGGCAAAGGGTCCGTCGGTGACCATTTTCTTTCCGTCGCGGATACGGACGGTGGTCGCCTTCGACACGGGATGCAACTGGCTCGAGGCGCGCCAGTGTCCACTTTCATTGATGCTTTTGGTGAAGTCCTGGTACTCCTTCATCATGGCGCTTTGTTGCGCCTCGCTCAGTGTCCCCCAGTCGCTTTCCTTGTCATAAATCAGCAGAAGATATTGCATTGGATAGGGCCTCCCAGCCCTTCACCGGTTAGTCGAACCAGGTTTTTCATTATCGACAATCCGAATAAAAAAGTTTGGGCAGGATGACCGTCTATTTCTCGCCACTTCGCGAGGCATCACATTGCAAATGCCGCCTGAAGCGGCTAAAACTCACGATCAAATGATTGTGGAGATTCAGCGACGCTGACGGTAATTGCCTGTTTTCAACAGTTGGTATGAGAGGGCTGCGCTTTGGGTTCCTCCCATCTTTGACCCGGCACTGTCGTTTCTCGACCTCCACCCCGGCAGCAGAGGCGCGATTCGCGTGGGGACCAAGAGTATTCTGCCACGGAACGAGTCCCTTCCGGGGTCAACAGAGTTTAGTCGTCTGATTTCACCATTCGGAATATAGTGCTGCCGTGAACTTCAAACTGGACGATGACGGGTGGGAGTTAATTTCAGCCGAGGATCGCAACGCGACCGACCCGAACACGTCCAAATCCCAGCACGACAAAAAAGAGAAAGCCTCGCGCCGGGCGATGCAGCAAAGCTGCTGTTTGACATCGAAACGCGAGAAGATGGACGAGTCGTGGATCGCGGGGTTGATCGAATGTGGGTAGTCGTTAAGGGGCGGACCGAGGACGGCTATATTGGTGCCTTTGACAACAATCCCGGCGCTGCCGAGAATCTTCGCTTGCGAGAAGGCCATCACATCACTTTTGGGCCAGAACATATCGCCGAAATCGGCACTCCGCCGCGTGAGTACGTGATGACAAATATGGAACATCCTTTTTTGACGA
>DASRDJ010000238.1:0-26462 GCA_035652655.1 Terriglobales bacterium | reverse complement strand
AGCCGTCGATCGCCATCAGAATGACGATTTGCGTCCGTACATTTTCAAGACCACCGACTTTGGCAAGACGTGGACGAGCGGTGCCAAAGGCATTCCTGAAACTTACTTCGTCAGAGCAGTTCGCGAAGATCCCAAGAAACGTGGGCTGCTTTATGCGGGTACCGAGAACGGGGTGTATGTTTCTTTCAACGGCGGCGGAGACTGGCGGCCCTTGCAACTCAACTTGCCGCGGGTTCCTATCCACGACCTGATCGTGAAAAACGACGACCTAGTGCTGGCGACGCATGGGCGCGCGTTCTGGGTGCTTGACGATCTCAGCCCGGTTCGCCAGTTTGCTCTGGAGGTTGCCAACCAGGCCGTGCATTTATACACGCCAGCAGTAGCATACCGAATTCATAATCCCGAGGATGTTCCGCGTCATGCAGAGCTGGTGGGAACGAATCCGCCGTCCGGCGCGATCATCGACTTCTACATCAAGACGGCGCCGAAGGGCGTCAGCACGATCGAGATACTCGACGCGCAGGGCAAGACCATCCGCAAGTACGCCAGCGACAAGACCGAGACTCCGGACGAGCCCCTAGATCCAGATGACAAGAAGCCCGAGAAGGAACTGAAGGTGGAAGCCGGCCTGAATCGCTTTGTGTGGGACCTGCACTACGAGAATGCGAATCGCGTTCCGGGCTACTACTTGTGGGAGTACAACTCAGGGGCGCGCGGACCGCTGGCCCTACCGGGAAAATACCAGGTGCGGCTGACCGTCGATGGACAATCGCAGACCGCTCCCCTGGAATTGAAGCTGGACCCGCGAGTCCAGGTTTCGCAGGCTGATCTGGAGGGACAGTTCAACCTGTTGATGGAGATTCGCGAGCAGTTGAATCGCGTATACGCGGCTGCGAACCAGATTGAAGATGTGCGCGCGCAGACCGAGGGGCTGAAACGGCGCCTTCCCGACGACGACGCTTCGCGTGCGGTGGCGACTTCCGCTGACGGCTTGGCCGCGAAACTGGTGTCAGCGCGCGAGCCACTGGTCAATCTGAAGATCAGCGCCAACGAAGACTCGCTGGCTTATCGCCCGGGTGTGGACGGACAGCTCGCATTTCTTTCGATCATCGTGGGCAGCGGATGCGATTGCGGTCCGACCGAAGCGGCTCGTCAGCGCTTCGAGGAGTTAAAGAAGCAGACGGACGAGGCCATCGCGAAGTGGAACGAGCTGCAAAAGAGCGATGTCGCAGCTTTCCAGAAACTGGCTGCGGATCGCGGCATGCAGCCCGTGGCCATTCCCGCCCCCAATAGCCGGGTCAGTTCGGGAGAGAACGAGCCCTAGCCCGCGGGAAGTGCGCTAGGGCAGCCTACCGGCCCGAACATTCGGTGTCGTGCGGCACATGTCGCGTCGGCGTCTCTTTCGACTTGGCGATTCAACCGCTCCCTTGGATCGGCTTGTGTAACCTCCATCCGGCGGATGATCACTTTGTTACCAGGAAAATACCTGACGATGATGGAGTCGCGATTGAAAAAGTTGACTTATCTCTTGCTGCCCGCGCAGCGGAGTTGGTAACCTCCGGGAATTACTGCTAGAGGTGCCTGCCTCCCAACATGTTCCGCGAATCCTCTCTTTTCCAATTCAAGAACGGCGGCCACACCTGCGTGTTTTATCGGACCGATCGGGAACTGATGGAAGTGCTGTCGCCATACGTCGCCGATGGCCTACGTCGTGGCGAGCGTGTGTTCTGCGCACAGCGGCCCGAGATTCTGAAGCGGTTGACGCACGACCTGATCTTCCTCGGCCTCAATCCGGATTATGAACGCGAACGTGGAGCGCTCGATCTACACACTGAGGACGATGTCTATTTCCCGCAGCATCGGTTCGAACCCGAGTCGATGATGGAGATGCTGATACGTTCCATCGGCCGGGCACGCGCCGGAGGCTTCACTTCATTTCGATCGGCGGGCGAGATGTCGTGGGCAGTGCGTGGTCGCAACGAGTGCGATCAGGTAGTGGGCTACGAGAAGCTGGTCGAAGAGTATTATCCCGGCAAGCCCGCGATCGGACTCTGCCAGTATGCGATGGATGAATTCGAACCAGAGGTGTTGAAGTCTGTGCTCGCGGCGCATCAGATGCTGATCGCGGATACGTCGCCCGGTTCGCACCACTGCAGCATCCATTTTCGCAACGACGGCTGGACTGCGGAAGTGGTGGCGGAGAAGCTGGCGAAAAGTCCTCGCTACTACTATGTGGTGCAGCATAGTTGGCCGCATCAGATTGCTGGCTGGGGCGTGGCTAACGATTTCGATGCTGCTTCTGCAAGCATCGACGAGCTGGCCCTGCACGCGTAGTTTGCATTCCAATCCTGCTGCGCACCCATCGCATGTCGGCTTGGGCGGACGCCTCGCAGCGACTGCGACAGTACCTTCAAATGAATGTATCCCTTCTTTGTGCCGCCGTGTCTTGGCTGAAAACACTCCGAGTCCGTGCGGAATCCGGAGACTGCTGCCCTGCGGAGTGGATCGTGATGTTAAAATTCTTACCAATTCCTGTTGAAAACAAGGCAGTTAGTTTTCGATTTCTTGCATCCAAGAAACAGACCGCCGGATCGGTAGTGGGGTGTCAGTACACCGATTTCGCAAAACGCTGCGAAGTGGGCTGAGATCAGTTCGCGGATCACAAAAACCGTTCCCACGTGCGTTTTCTGGCATCGCAATTACTCTCGGACACTGGGGCGAACCGAGTTACTGCGGCAGGCGCGAAGTCTGTGCGCGAACGGACGAGTTTGTCAGCGAGAACGTTGACGATCATCGGGCTCGCGTCGTTGCTCGCGCGGCTTTTTGTTTAACGTTACGGGTTGAACCATTGAAGGAGTGACGAGCATGAGATATCTCTGGGCTGTCCTCATTCTGGGATTGCTACCACTCAGTGTTTTTGGACAGCAGACTGCAACCACTCCTCCGGCGAACTCGGCCGACTCAGCACTCGAGCAGCATGTGCGCGACCTGGAAGAGCGCATCATCGCGCTCGAGGGCCAGGTGCGAATGTTGAAAGCCTCGGCCGCGCAACCAGCCGCGGCTCAACCCGCCGTTGCGGAGCAAGCCCCGGGGGCCCAGGAGTCAGTGGCGCAAGCGGCATCGGTCCCGCAGCCGGTCGCAACGCCCGCCGCCCCCGCGACGCAAGCTGAAGCGATTGTGGCCGCCACGCAGGGGCCGAATCTTGGAGGAGCGGGCGGTTCTGCTGCCAAAGCTCTCAATCCTGATATCAGTGTGATCGGAGATTTCATTGGTGCGCTGGGCGGCAATTCGCAGCAGAACACCGTCTCGCTGCAGCCTATTCCTGCATTCCAGATGCATGAGTCCGAAATCGGATTGCAGTCGATCATCGACCCGTACGCGCGCGGAGATTTCTTCATTTCGTTTGGCGAAGAGGGCGTGAACCTGGAAGAGGGGTTTATCACGTTCACGGCGTTGCCCGGGAGCTTTGTAGCGAAGGTGGGCAAGATGCGCTCGGCCTTCGGCAAGGTCAATACGATGCATAACCACGTGCTGCCGTGGGTGGATCGCCCACTGGTAACCAACAACCTGGTGGGTGGAGAAGACGGTATCGATGATGCGGGCGTTTCGGTGGAGCGCATCTTGCCTGCGCCCAAGGGCATCTTTCTGGAGGCAACCGGGCAGGTGTTCCGTGGAGACTCCGGCGACGTGTTCCAGTCATCGCAACGGAGCGACGTCAGTGCTGTGGCGCACCTGCGCGGTTATCATGACCTGAACGAATCGACGAATCTCGACCTCGGGGTCTCCTATGCGCGTGGGCACAACGATCTGGGCACGGACTTCCTGACGCATCTGTATGGCGTGGATGCGACCCTCCGTTGGAAGCCCCTGCGCCGTTCGATTTATCACTCATTCGTGGGTCGCAGCGAGCTTATCTGGAGCAATCGCCAGCAGTTACCGGCATCCCAGAAGTCTTTCGGGTACTATGCCTCTGCCGACTACCAGCTGGCGCGCCGCTGGTTTGTAGGCGGACGCTTTGACCACTCCGATCGCAGCCGCAACGATTCGTTGACCGACAAGGGTGGATCGGTCACGCTCACCTATTGGCCGAGCGAGTTCAGCCAGTTGCGCGGGCAGTATCGTTTTACACGTTATGCGAATAACATCGATGCGAATGAATTTTTCATGCAATTGATCTTCTCTCTGGGCGCGCATGGGGCGCACCCGTTCTAACCATGGAAGGACAGGAATGCTGAATCGCTGCAAAACCTTGCTGTTGATCATCTCTTTGGCGGCTCTGCTTTTGCCCAACTGGGCAGAAGCGAAGAAGTTAAATGTCATCACGGCCACCACCGATCTCGCTGCGCTGGCGCAGGAAGTCGGTGGCGACAAGATCCAGGTGGAGGCGATTGCCAAGGGCTACCAGGATCCTCACTTTGTCGAGGCCAAGCCGAGCTTTCTCTTGAAGCTGCGCCAGGCAGATTTGCTGATCGTGGTCGGCCTGCAACTGGAGATCGGATGGCTCCCTCCGCTCATCAACCAGAGCGGCAACGCGCGCATTCAGGTCGGTGCGGCCGGATACCTGGACGCTTCACAGTTTGCGGAGATTCTTGATATCCCGACTGGGACTGTCACCCGCGCGATGGGAGACGTCCATCCTCTGGGCAATCCGCACTACTGGCTCGATCCCGACAACGGGCGGCGCATCGCGAAGGGCTTCGCGGGGAAGTTGGGCGAACTGGATCCGTCGAACTCGGCGTACTACCAGCAGCGCTTCCAGGAGTTCGACAAGCGTCTGACTGCCGCGGAACAGAAGTGGGACGCGGACATGAAGCCCTATCGCGGGCGCAAGGTTGTGACCTATCACAATTCTTTCCCTAACTTTGCGAAGCATTTCGGGCTGAATGTGATCGGATATGTGGAGCCACGACCGGGAATTCCACCCACGCCCAGCCATACCATTGAGTTGATTGGGTTGATGAAGCGGGAGAATTGCAAGCTGATCCTGGTTGAGCCTTATTTCGATCTGAAAACTCCGCAAGCCATTGCTCGCGAAACGGGTGGCCAGGTCGTCCAATACCTGCCGTCGGTGGGCGGCGAAAAAGATGTGACGGACTACTTCAAATTGTTTGATTACGATATTGGATTGCTGAGCAAGGCATTCCAAGCGACGCAATAGGGGTTCGAGGAGACCGATGGAGATTCTTCCTTTTCTGATCTGGCCGTTTGTAGCCAGCCTGATTCTCACTGGAATACATGCGTATCTGGGAGTGCATGTAGTCGAGCGCGGCGTGATCTTTGTCGATCTGGCGCTCGCGCAGATTGCCGCGCTAGGCGCGACCATTGCGATCCTGGTGGGCATGGATCCGCACGGGCGCGGCGCCTACTTCCTCAGCCTGGGTTTCACGTTCCTGGGAGCTGCGATCTTTGCGATGGCGCGCTCGCGGCGCGGGCATATTCCGCAAGAGGCGTTTATCGGAATTGCATATGCGGTCGCATCGGCTGCGGCCATTCTCGCAATGAGCAAGGCTACCGGCGAGACCGAGCACCTTAAGGACATGCTGGTGGGGAACATCCTCTCAGTGTCGCGTGGCGAAGTTGCCAAGACCGCGATTCTGTATGGCGTCGTGGGCTTGTTCCATTACATTTTCCGCCACAAGTTTTTGCTGATTTCCACGAATACCGCCGAGGCCGAGCGGCAGGGCCTGAACGTGCGGCTGTGGGATTTCCTGTTCTACGCATCGTTTGGATTTGTCGTGACGTCGTCGGTGGCGATCGCCGGAGTGCTGTTGGTGTTCTGCTACTTGATTGTGCCCTCGGTGGGGGCGATGTTGTTTGCGGATCGCGTTGGTCCGCGACTGGCGATCGGATGGACGATGGGGACGCTTGTGTCCGCGTTGGGCGTGTACTTTTCGGTGAGCATGGATACGCCGACCGGGGCGACCATTGTGTGCACGTTTGGGGCGGTTTTGATTTTGATGTTCTTAGTGCATTTGTTGTTTTTCCATGGGCAGAAGGCGCATGTGTTGGAAGGGGCGTCTTCGGCTGAAGGGGCGCGGGAACCCGCGTTACCCGGGCGGCGGTAGGGCTCGCGGTCTGACGTACGCAGCGCGTTGTGCCGCCCATGCGGTGCATGCGTCATCTCCTCGCCTTACCCAGGGGGGTACGCCCAGGGCGATCTTCGGCTGCCGCTGCGCGGCTCGTGTTGGGGCTAATCGCGGTCCGTAGCAGCCACCCATAGCCTCCCATATCCCTGTCAGTCAGCGGTGACCCCCTATTACTTCAGTGCTAGTGGATAGCACTTTTGGTGCATTGCACCATTGGTGTCCCGTTGCTAAGTTGTGGGTGTACGAGGCTCCTCCCCTTCGGTATGGCCGCATGACCGTTTTTCGGGGGGATGCTATGCGAATGATGCATGTTTGTTACGCGGCGTTGGGATTTGCGGTGGCCCGCTGGATTTTTAAACGTCAGCCGGTGGTAGATCCTGTTTCGCGTTTCCGTACATCCGGTCTCCTGTAACACCCACTGAACGTTGAGGGCGCCTGGCCCGTTGTACGCCACTTCTGGACAGGTGTCCTCTTATTTCTTCCTGCCAAGGTTCTAGCACCTACGTTCGTTTTCTCCCGGCCCAGACTCGCTACAATTTCCATGTAAGTCGCGTGTGCCTGGCGGCCATCGACGCGCCTCCTCCCGTCATCGCTGCCCGGCCAGAGAACCGTTTCCGCATGACCGAACCTGGGACCTTGGGCCAAGTAGCTTGTCGTGGCACGCTCCGGCCTCGAAGCCGTCGAGCGACCGCCCGCTGCATTCTGATCGCGGCGGTTTGCGGACTTTTTGCTGTGACCGCGGGGTGGTGCCAGTCGGAAGATGCCCCGGTTCCTCTGGGCGATGTCGCCCGGTCGATTCGCAAGAAGAAAGAACAACCTGCGACGCCTGCCCCAACTCCGGCGCCGGCGCCATCACATACCATCATCGACAATGACAATCTGACTCAGGTGGTGGAGGAAGCGGAAAGCCGTCACCTCGCGAATACCAGCATGACGTATTCGTTCGAGGGTGCGGCCAAGATGTTCCAGATTTCCTCTCCTGACGTCACTTGCAGCTTATCCTTCAACGGTCGCATGAGCTCTTTATTGATCCGTCCGGCGACACCCATCGACGTTCCGGAAGAAGAAGTGCGGAAACTGGAAGGCCCAGCAGCGATCAACGAAGAGGGATTGCAAGTTTCGGTTTTCAATGGAACCCGCTGGCGGATTGAGGAGATCACTGTGGGTGTCACTGTGGTGCGGCGTGCGAGCTCGATGACTGCGAGTCGCGGTATGGCGAGGCTGGTGACTGCAGCTTCGGAAACGACGGTCGCATCGGAGAAGAACGCAGACGTGACCACGCTCTATCACTTAAAGGCAGAATCGTTGCCTGCGAGCACCACGGTATTCAAGGGACCGCTGACGGCAGCGCTCGGTCCTGACGAAGAATGGCACTGGGCGATCGTGCAAGCGCGCGGAATTCCACCGCGGCCGGAAGACTCGGCGCTCAATCAGCCGCTGGCGCCTTCGAGTAATGTCGTGATCCCGTAAGGCCCGCCGTCAGGTCCTGTTAGGGATTTCTTGAAGCTTCGCAAGCGCTTATCAAGCGCGTGGCACTTTTGGCACTTCCTCGAAGCGGCCGCTCTTCAGGCTGCGCAGGGCCGCGTCGAGAATTTCCTGATTCTGCCAGCCTTCTTCGCCGGGAACGGGAAACGCGGCTTCCCTGCGAACGGCTGCCGCGAACATGTCCACCTGCCTCGCGTACGCGTATTGGTTCGAAATCGCTTCACTTTCTACGACCACGCCATTGCGTTTGACGTTCACTTGAATCGGCCGATCGACGGTCAGACCATCGTCGGCCCTTAACACGCCGCTTTCTCCAACGAACTCCATAGGGGTTCGATATTCGGCGCGCGTAGAAACCAGTATGGTACCCAGGGTTCCACGCGAGAATTCCAGACTCAAGTTCGCTGCAGCTTCCACGTCTCTCGAATCTGCGTCCCACATGCCGCGGGCAAACACGCGAACGACTTCGTCCTGCAGGATGTAGCGCAGTGCGTCGATACAGTGCACGCCCACGTCGCCGATGGGACCGCTGCCGGCAACCTTGGCGTCGTTTAGCCAAGTGCGCGCGTGGTTCTTGCCCGGATAGGAGAATTCCGAGCGGGCAAAGATGGGGCGGCCGATCTGACCTGCTGCAATCCGTTCTCGCAAGCGGGCCGTGCTGTCTTCGAAACGGAAAACCTGCGCGACGCCGAGCGGGACTCTTGCGGCGCGAGCGGCTTCCACCATCTGCTTGCATTCACCGGCATTCATGCCCATTGGCTTTTCGCATAAGACCGGCTTGCCTGCTGCCAGCGCTGTGAGTACGTCGGAGAGATGAAGTGAATTCGGAGTCGTGACCAATACAGCGTCGACTTCGTGTGAGCGGCATAAATCCGCTGTAGAAGTGAAGACGTGAGGGATTTTGTACTCGTCCGAGGCCGCCTGGGCCTTAGCCATATCGCGGCGGGAGAGCGCAGTGACCTTACAATCGCGCGAGAGCTTGAAGCCCGGCATCAGGCGGCGCACAGCGTGCAATCCGAATCCAACAATTCCAAAGCGGATCATAGATGTGTGAGGCGAAGCGGAGCCCGGAACGACTGTGGCCTGGAGAACGTGCGAGGGCGAGGACGCCCTCGCGACTGCCGGCGAGACGCCGGCGCTACTAGTTTGCCGCCATCGCTCCTACCAATGACTGAAAAACCTTGTACCCATCCGTGCATCCGAGTTCAGGCTCGGCCGAGCGCTCGGGATGCGGCATCATGCCCAACACATTCCGGCCAGGACTACAGATTCCCGCAATGTTGTCGAGCGATCCGTTGGGATTGGCTTGCGATGTGATCTGGCCGTCAGGGGTCGAATACCGGAACACGATGCGCTTGTCGCGCTGGAGCTCTGCGAGGGTCGCCTCATCGCAGAAGTAGTTACCTTCCATGTGGCCGATGGGGATGGTCAGGACCTCGCCCTCGCGGCACGCTTGCGTGAATATTGTGTCGGTGCTCTCGACGCGTACCTGGACAGGCTTGCAGATGTATTTCAGGCCGACGTTGCGCATGAGCGCTCCGGGCAATAACCCGGATTCGCATAGGATCTGGAAGCCGTTGCAGATGCCCAGCACGATCCCACCGCTGTTAGCGAACTTCTTCACCGACTCCATCACGGGAGAGAACTTGGCAATCGCGCCGGTGCGGAGGTAGTCGCCAAAGGCGAACCCTCCCGGGACAATGATGGCGTCGCAATTTTCCAGGTCATGCGACTCGTGCCACAGGAATGTTACAGGCTGCTTGGCAACTTGCTGAATCGTCCAGTAGGCATCGTGGTCGCAATTGGAACCGGGGAAAATGAGGACGCCGAATTTCATGCCGAAGCCCCTGCGGGTGGAATACGTTGAGTCTACCACGGCAAAAATCAAAGCCGCCCGGCTCTTGGGGATGTGCCGGGCGGCCTGTACAACGCTGGTTACGGACCGATCAGTCGAGGCCCGGGGGCGGAGGCGGTGGCAGAGGCGGCATTTCATCCGGCATACCCGGCCCTCCTGGCGGCATAACCTTCTGCTTGAAGAAGAACATGTGGTCGCCCGGCATAGCGTCGCCGCCGCGGATGGTTTTCAGCTGTCGCCATTGTTCGAGCGATAGCTGCTTGCGGAGATCGAGATTCATGGCGGTGAATTCGCGCTCGAGTTTGCCGCGCGCGGAGAGCACCTGATCGACTTGCGAGTTGACTTGCGGTTCGTCTGGCTGGTCGGCGTCGAGCATGGTTTGCAACTTGAGATCCTGCTTTTCCATGTCGGCTCCGTAGTCGATCAGCTTCAGCTTGTGGTTGTAGAAAACCTGGTTCAGTTGAGTGACCTGCGCATCGCTCAAAGCCAGCTTGGATACGACATCAGGGTTCTGCCACCACTTGCCCATCTCGCGTTTGAACATTATGTTGTGCTGCCCTTTGCCAGGATGGCGCGGCCCGCTGACCACGCCGCCAGTCGCTGTTCCTGTTTCTTGTGCCCAGCATGCGCCCGCGACGGCAAGAGTTCCTAACGCGATTACGAATCTAGTTCTCATGAGAACGGGTCTCCTTGTTTTGTAACGCGGGATCGAGCGGCGGATTGCCGTCGCTTTCATCCACCAAAGTTGCGGGTTCGAGCGCTCGAGGAGTATCGGAGTGAATGGCACGCTCCACCTCGAGCAGTAATTCGTGATCGGAATCGACTTGGGCAACAGGTGCTGCAGGCTGGACCGGGTGGATGCGGGGGGCGCGCCCCAGGATCGCGAAGGCCGCAAGCAGCAAGACGACCAAACTTGGGATCAGCGTGGTTGTCAGCCGTGATTTCGACTCAGATTCGTGGCGCGCTGCGCGAATGCGGGCGGCTTGCAACTCCCAGAAATCCTCGGGACGCTGGGCATATTCGCGATTGGCCGCCGCGAATTGGCGCAGTGCGTTTTCAACTTGGTCTCGTTCCGCCTGGCATGGCTGGCATTCCGCAATGTGATGCTCGGCGGCCAGGTCAAAGCCTGCCAGCGCGCGTTCTACCAGCGGATCATGCGTGTTGTTGTTGGAATTCATCGTAAGTTCCTCAGCTTGCCGCGCACCGTCTGCAGCGCGCGGAACAAATGCGTCTTCACACTGCCGACCTGCAGATCCAGCGCGGATGCGATCTCGCTCAACTCCATCTCCTCTACAAAACGTAGAAGAAACACTGCGCGCTGTTGTTGAGACAACTGGTTTGCGGCGTTCCAGACCGCGCGCACGTTTTCCCGCGCCAGCAGCGCCTGCTCCGGGGATGCGTCATCCGATGGCACCTGCGCAGCTACGCCATCATCGGCGTCATCACCCAGCCCGAGCAATCTCTTCCAGAATCCTGCCTTGCGGCTGCGGGCGTGGTCGCGAGCCAGGTTGGCCGCAATCCGCAGCAGCCAGGTTTCCGGGCTCGATTCTCCGCGAAAGCTGGTCCGGTTCAGATATGCGCGCAGGAAGCACTCCTGTGTAAGGTTGTCAGCTTCCTCGGGGTCGCGGAGTAGCATCAGCAGGAAGCGGTGCACGCGGCGTTGATGGCGCAGCACAATCGCATCGAACTCTTCCGCCGTGATATTTTGTGTCGCGGCGCCTAGCGCGGTGCGCAGTGCTGTCTCCATGAATTAAGTTCTCGATGCTACTAGTATGGACGAAATTGGCGTGCTGAAGGTTGACACGCCGAACGGAGATTTTCAGAAATAGTTGGGGAGCATCTAACTTCTGTGACTTTTGCCGAGCACGCCCGCATCACGGGCCACGCGCTGAAGAATTGGGCGATTGCTCAATTGCAGGATTCGATCGCAGTCGCGCTGCTGTGGTGGATAGGGCTGACGATTCTGAAAGTGCCATGGGCGCCGTTTTGGGCAGTGCTGGCGGCATTTCTGCAAATCGTGCCGCATATCGGTCCGGTATTGAGCCTGCTCGGTCCTGTGCTCGCGGCTTGGATTCATTGGGGTAGCGCGGTGCATTCGCTGTATGTGCTCATCCTGTACGCCGGAATCGTGATCGTCGATGGTTTTATGCTGCAGCCCTACATCATGAAGCGAGCCGCACGCGTGCCCATCTGGGCCTCGATCCTCACCCCGATTGTTCTGGGCGTGCTGATTCCGTTCTGGGGCGTGTTGATTTCTGCGCCGTTGCTAGCGGTGGTGTACGCCTACAAGGAGCGGCAGGCGAAAGCGAGTGTGGGCGAACGGACCAACCTGTCGTCACCTCTGTAGGTGAAATGTTTTACAGCCACGGGGCGCTTCCGCGGAATGGCGCACTGGGCAAGGCTTCCGGCCGAATCGCCGTAATCCACTGAAAACAAGCATGGAAGGAAGATTCTCGGGTGGTAGGCAAGAACGCTGCCGCGTGCATCTCTGACAAGCATAGGGATTTGTCGCGTTTTGACGTGCTTTTCGTTGACGCGCTGTGTTCCGGCTCCTATACTCGCGCCGCCTTGTTTAGGGGGAGCGTATGAAGATTTCCAGCTGGCTTGTTCTTGCTGCGGTAGCGCTTAGCCTTTCAGTAGCGGATGCTCAGACGTCTTCGAATGTCTCAGTCTTCGCGACCGGATTTTCCAACCCGCGAGGTCTGAAGTGGGGCCCTGACAGAAATCTCTACGTAGCTGAAGGGGGGACAGGAGGGAAGACACCTCCGAGCAGCACTTGCGATCAGGTGCCTCCTCCAGTCGGCCCATACACGGGGGGATTCAACGCAAGGATTTCGAAGGTCACTCCTGATGGTACGCGGACGACGCTAGTGGATGGCTTACCTTCGACGAGTGCAGCAATCGGCGATGTGGATGGTGTGGCCGATGTCGCGTTCCTCGGCGATCAGATGTATGCCTTACTCGCTGGAGCAGGTTGCTCGCACGGCCATCCCAATTTCCCGAACTCAATTCTGAAGGTGAATAGCGACGGCAGCTGGTCGCGCATCGCAAACCTCAGTGCTTATCAGAAGCTGCATCCGACCAAGGTTATAGAGCCGGATGACTTCGAACCGGATGGGACCTGGTATTCCTTGATCGCCGCCGACGGAGTGCTTTATGCGGTCGAGCCGAATCATGGCGAGGTCGATTCCATAACGCCGAGCGGAGTCGTGACGCGATTGGTGGACGTTTCCGAAACGCAGGGACACGTGGTCCCTACAAGCATCGCTCGAACGGCGAGCGGGTTCCTGATCGGCAACCTGGGTAATTTTCCGATCACGCCAGGTAGCGCATCTCGATACACCATCAATACTCTGGGCGGCATTACGAAAGCGGTTCCCGGCTTAACGACGGTGGTCGCGGTGGTGGTCAGCGGCGGCGACACTTACTTCCTGGAACTCAACGATGCTCCGGGCTTTCCGGGACCGAACAATGGAAAGGTCGTTCGGTTGCGTTCGGGAACCCTGCTAACGATTGCGAGTGGGCTGACGGTGCCAACGGGGATGACGATGGGGCCGGATGGCAATCTTTATGTCTCGAATCTGGGGGCAGTCCCAGCTCCTGCCGGGGTTGGACAGATTGTGAAGATCACCGTACCGGGACCTCTATAGAAATCAGACAGGGCTGCCTTGCCACTCGGGGTAGGGCAGCCCGTTTGAAAACGGTCATCCTCTTCTCGTACGCGGATTTCGAGTGCTGCCAAACTCAATCACTGCCGTTCCGACCCTGAAAAGCCTCATGCTATAATTCCAGTTCGCCTGCTTCAGTTTCCGAGGCTATCCTGTGATTTCCTCCAAGGGCGAATCCTTCGTAATTTTAGTTCTTTAGAGACGAGGTATCCCTATGTCTGGCCATTCAAAATGGGCCACAATTAAGCACAAAAAGGGCGCGCTCGACGCCAAGCGCGGCAAGATCTTCACGCGCCTGATTAAGGAAATCGGTATTGCCGCAAAGAACGGTGGTGGCGATCCAGATACCAATCCTCGGCTGCGCACCGCGATCCTTGCGGCCAAGGCGGAGAACATGCCTGCCGACAATATCAAGCGCGCCATCCAGCGCGGTACGGGCGAGCTTCCCGGTGCGACATACGAAGAGTTCACGCTCGAAGGCTACGGCCCCGGCGGGGTTGCCATTCTCGCCGAAATTAATACCGACAATCGGAACCGCACCGTGAGCGAAATCCGCCATTGCTTTGGCAAAAATAACGGAAACATGGCTGAAGCGGGTGCCGTCTCATGGATGTTTCACAAGAAGGGCGACATCGTGATTCCAAAGTCGTCCGCCAAGGAAGATGACCTGATGGCGATCGTGCTCGAAGCGGGTGGGGAAGACCTCCGCGATGATGGCGATAACTGGGAAATCCTCACCGAACCCTCCGCCTACGAAGGGGTGCTCGATGCCGTGAAGAAGGCTGGTATTACTCCCAGTTCTTCCAGCGTGTCGATGATTCCGCAAAACTACATCAAGCTCGAGGGAGCGGCAGCGGCACAGATGATCCGATTGCTCGAAGCTTTGGAAGATCAGGACGACGTGCAGAACGTGCACGCAAATTTCGACATCGATCAGAAACTGCTCGAAGAAGTCGCTGGTTAAGCTTCGCGGAAAAGAACTTGAGAGCCGCCCAACTTTCGGGCGGCTTTTCTTTTTGTTCACCTTCATTACAGGCATTCCTGTAGTTTTCAACACTCCGGTGGATAATTCTGTGGATAACGAGGAAAGTCATAGTTCAAGTTGTTGTGCGACAGTCGGTTTAACATTCTGCACATTCAACGATGCTGGCACGATCAGGGTAGAACTTCTCTGCTATATAAGGAATTTTTCGAATTCGACGAAATGAGATCGCGACTGGACAAATTGCTGGTCGACCGCGGGCTGGTGCCCTCACGAGAGAGGGCGCAAGCTCTGATTCTTGCCGGAAAAGTCCTGGTCAATGAGCAGAAGATCGTGAAGTCGGGGGCGTCGGTTGAATCGGACGCCGTGGTGCGCGTGCTAGGAGAGGATCTCAAGTATGTTGGCCGGGGTGGCCTGAAACTAGAGCGGGCTCTTGAGCACTGGCGGATTGATGTGCGCGGTCTGTTGTGCATGGACGTAGGCGCCTCAACGGGCGGGTTTACGGATTGCCTGTTGCAGCATGGCGCGGCGCGCGTGATCGCGATCGACACTGGCTATGGGCAGCTCGACTTCCGGTTGCGACAGGATCCGCGTGTGAGTCTGCTGGAGAAGACCAACGCGCGTTATCTCACGCATGAAGCGGTTGGCCAGTATGTCTCGCTGGTGGCGATGGATGTCTCCTTTATCTCGGCGACGTTAGTGTTGCCCGCGGTTGTGGCTGCGGCGTTTCTGCCCCTCGATCAACGAGAGAGTTCCTGCCGATTGATAGTGCTGGTTAAGCCTCAATTCGAAGCCGGGCGTGGCGAAGTCGGGAAGGGAGGCATTGTGCGCGACGAGTCGGCTCAGCAAGTGGCGGTCGAGAAGGTGCAGCAGTGTGTTGTCGGATTGGGCGCCCGTCGAACGGACGTAATCGACTCGCCAATCTTGGGGGCCGAAGGCAATCGGGAGTTCTTGCTGTTTGTGGAGTTCTGAGGGCGGAGAAAATCTTAAATCGCAAAGTTCGCGAAGGATTGCGCGAAGGTCGCAAAGCTAAGCAATCTAGAGCATTGAAGCCTCCAGCCTGTACAATGCTCCATTCATCATGCCCACAGGCGCGACGAACCCTTCCGGCCGCAAGAAGTTTGTTGGCATCATCTCTAAGCCCGCTAAGCCAGAGCTTGCCCAGATCCTTCCCGCCCTGTTCTCGTGGTTTGATAAGCATGACTATCGGGTTGTAATTGACCGCGAAACCGCCGCTTACAGCTCTGGGCCGGAAGTTATCGATCGCAAGCGGATGGCGGGCATCCCGCTCGATTTCGTGGTCGTACTCGGCGGGGATGGCACGCTGCTGTCTACATCGCGCGCGGTGGCGCAGGCTGGCATTCCTGTACTCGGTGTCAATCTCGGATCGCTGGGCTTCCTGACCGAAGTTCCGCTGCCGGAGCTTTATCAAGCGCTCGACGATGTCGACCAGAAGCGCGCGACCGTGGAGTCCAGATCGCTTGTGCATTGCGAGCTGTTGCGTGACGGCAAGTCGATCATGAGCTACTCCGCGCTCAACGACGTCATCGTCAACAAGAGCGCTCTTGCCCGGCTGAACACATACGATCTATTCATCGACCAGGCATTCGTCACAACCTACAAAGCCGATGGCCTGATCATTTCCACCCCGACGGGCTCGACCGCCTACTCGATGGCGGCTGGGGGGCCGATCCTCACTCCTTCGGTGGATGCGTTCGTGATCACGCCCGTTTCTCCCCATTCGCTGACCCATCGACCCTTGGTGGTGCGAGACTCGGCACAGATTGAAATCATCGTGAAGACCGGCGACGAAGAGGCCTACCTCAGCGTAGACGGCCAAGTTGGCATGCCAGTCCGAGATGAAGACAAAATCATCTGCCGCAAAGCTGAGTACAAAGTGCAGTTGCTGCGAATCCGCAGAGCCTTCTTCGAGGTGCTACGGACTAAGTTGAAGTGGGGACAGAGGTAGAGAAAGTTTCAAGTTTCTGGTTTCAAAGTTTCGAGTCCTCACGGTCGTGGTCTCGTGAAGTTTTCCATAACCACTATGAAGAGTAGCCAGAGCGGTATACCGTTTTTGTTGGCTGTTTTGATTTCATGTTTAGTCGGTGTTTCGGCGCAAACCAAGCCCTCCGCCGACCTCCTCATCACTCACGCGAAGATTTGGACCGTGGACTCCAGTCATCCGGAGGCGCAAGCTGTCGCCATCCTGCGCGACCGCATTGTTGCCGTGGGAACGGACGCGGAGGTTGCGGCATGGCGCGGGCCAGCGACGAAGATGATCGATGCCGGCGGCAAGCTAGTCCTGCCGGGCTTCAATGACTCGCACACGCATTTCGTGACTGGCGGCTCACAACTCGACAACGTGCAGCTCAACAACGCTACCAGCGCAAAAGAGTTCGCTCGCAGGATCGGAGAACGCGCCAAGGCGACTCCGAAGGGATCGTGGATTCTGGGCGGCGATTGGGATGAGACCAAGTGGACGCCGGCTGAGTATCCAACAAAAGAGCTGATCGATCCGGTCACGGGCGGCACGCCCGTTTTTGTCAGTCGGTACGACGGACACATGGGGCTGGCGAACACGGCGGCGTTACGCGCTGCGGGCATCACCGCGCAGACGCCCGATCCGCCTGGTGGCGCAATCGTCCGCGACGCGCAGGGAAACCCCACAGGAGCTCTGAAAGATGCAGCTCAGGACATGCTTTACCAGCACGTGCAATCGCTCACGCACGATGAACGTCTGCATGCGGTGAAACGCGCTTTGACACATGCTGCCTCGCTCGGGGTGACCAGCGTCCAACACATGAGCGCCGACTATGCCGACATTGCGGTCTATGCTGAGCTGCGCGACCGAGGGGAATTGACGACTCGCATTTACGCTGCACCGCTGATCACCGAGTTCGAGGATCTGGCCAAAATTGGCGTCCGCCGTGCGTTCGGGGATTCGTATCTGCGCATCGGAGCGGTGAAGGGCTTCGCGGACGGATCGCTCGGTTCGCGCACCGCCTATTTCTTCGAGCCATTTAGCGACACACCCAACAATCGTGGCCTGCTCTCGGACGAGATGCAACCTCCGACGGCCATGCGCGACCGCATGCTTAAGGCCGATGCGTCTGGCCTTCAGCTCTGCACGCATGCCATCGGAGACCAGGCAATCTCGATCATTCTGGATTTTTATGGCGACATTGTGAAAGCGCATGGTACGGCTGACCGTCGCTTCCGCATCGAGCACGCACAGCACATGGCGACCAAGGACTTCGACCGGTTCGCGCAGCTAGGAGTGATTGCGTCGATGCAGCCTTATCACGCGATCGACGACGGCCGATGGGCGGAGGGACGAATCGGGCGCGACCGAGCCAGCCGGACTTACGCGTTCCGCACCTTTCTCGACCATCACGTGCGTTTGGCGTTCGGCACTGACTGGGATGTTGCTCCTTTGAACCCGATGCTCGGTCTATATGCTGCAGTCACGCGCGCTACGCTCGACGGAAAGAATCCGAATGGATGGTTTCCTGAGCAGAAGCTGACCATCGCCGAAGCCGTCGAAGCCTACACGATGGGGTCCGCGTATGCGGAATTTCAAGACAAAGAGAAGGGCTCGATCAGCGTGGGCAAGCTTGCTGACATGGTGATTCTCAGCGACGATATTTTCAAGATCGATCCTGTGAAGATCCGCGATGTGAAGGTACTCAAGACGCTGGTAGGCGGAAGAATTACGTGGGACGCTGACAAAGAGAAAAACTAAATAATCCGACCAGTCACTCTCCGCGCATTAAGTCTTTGGAAGTTTCTCGACGGCGAATGACTTTCGCTGACTTTCCTTCGACCAGAATCTCTGCCGGATTCGGTCGCGTGTTGTAGTGTGACACCAGCGCTTGCCCGTAGGCGCCGGTATCGAGAATAGCGAGCCAGTCGCCTTCGTCGACGCGGGGCAATTCGCGGTCGCGCGCGAAGAAATCGCCCGTCTCGCAAACCGGACCTACGATATCGACAACTTCGCTGGTGAAGTCCTTGTGCAGTTCGACCGCCACGATTTCGTGGAAGGCGTTGTACAACGAAGGTCGAAGCAGATCGTTCATGCCGGCGTCGGTAATCAGAAATTTCTTGTTGTGATTCGTCTTCCGGTAGAGCACGGCGGTGATCAGGGCTCCCGCCGGGCCCACGATGGAGCGGCCGGGCTCGAGCAGTAGATGCAAGTTCAGACCGCGGAGGGGTTTGAGCAGAGCCTCTGCATAACGCGACACATACTCAAAGAACAATTCGGTCGCGGGCGGCGATGACCGCTCAGATTTTGATAACTCTCGCCCATTGCCGCGATCCGCTACCCCTGGACCTTTTCCAGACGGATCGTAGGCGATGCCCAGGCCGCCGCCTGCATCCACGAAGTTGATCTCGTGACCATCCTCGCGGAGTTCTTCGATCAGATCGGCCACGCGTTCCATGGTGGAAGCGAAGGGATCCATGTCGGTGATTTGCGAACCGATGTGGACGCTCACTCCTTCGACTTTCAGATGACGCGTGCTCGATGCTTTCGCATACAGGGCGCGAGCCTCCCCGATAGGCACGCCAAATTTGTGCTTGTGCAGTCCGGTGGAAATATAGGGATGGGTGTTCGCAGGCACGTCGGGATTCACGCGAAATGCAATGCGCGCGCGGGTGCGCATCTGCCCGGCGCACTCCGCTAGCGTCCACATCTCTGATTCGCTTTCGATATTGAAGAGCAGAATGCCCGTTTTCAGAGCAAGCCGCATTTCCTCGCGGGTTTTCCCGACACCGGAGAACACGACTTTACGAGCGGCATGCTTGTCGACGCGCAGGACCCGCTCCAGTTCGCCGCCGGAAACCACGTCGAAGCCGCAATCCATCTCGGCCAGCAGGCGAAGGATCGAGAGGTTGGAATTTGCTTTTACGGAATAGCAGATGGTGTGCGCGGCGCGGCGGAAGGCGTGCTGGAAAATTCGCATGCGCTCGCGAATCGTGGAAGCCGAATAAATGTATAGGGGTGTGCCGAATCGCTCAGCCAGCCGCGGGACGGGGATTTCTTCGCAGCAGAGAACGGCGCCTGCTTTCCGGCGAAGTAAGCCGTGCCGCACCTCGCGGTACGTGAATGCAGGCGGACGCGCTTCGAGAGTCGGGGCAGGGCGGCTCACTTGCGTTTGGAGGGGCTCCCTTTGACCTTGATGGCGACGACGGTCTGATCGTCGAACACTTCCTCGCCGGACGCGTGGTCCGCAACCGCCTGGAACAGGGAAGTCACCACGCACTCGGGAGACTGGTCGGGACAGCTGGCGATCACGCGATCAACACCGGACCGCCCAAACATTTCGCCGGCGCGGTTGCGCGCATCGAGAATCCCATCACTGAAGAACACGAACATGTCGCCGGGCTTGGTTTTGAAGGAAAGTTCTTCGTAATCCGCGTCGTCGAACAGGCCTGGGGGCAAGCCGGTGGCTTCGATGATTTCGATTTTTCCGTCGTGCACGTAGAGCGGGCGCGGCAAGCCGGAGTTGGCAATCTGCAGGGTTCGCTTCTCGTCATCCCAAACGGCGTACAGCAAGCAGATGTATTGCGCTTCGATGCGCCGCTCGCTCAGCGAGAAGTTGACGGCCGAAAGCATCTCTGCCGGAGCCGGTTCGATGGGCGCATGCGAGCGCAGAATCCCGCTGACCAGTGCGGCGTAGATCGCTGCCGGCGCTCCCTTGCCGCTCACATCACCGACGATGATGCCCAGCCGAGAGAGCGAGTAGTGCACGAAATCGTACATGTCGCCGCCGATGGCCCGCGCCGGGGCGAAGCGCGCCGCTACATCGAGGTGTGCGACTTTTGGCATGGACTGCGGAAGAAGGCGGAACTGCAATTCGCGCGCGAGCGATAAATCGCGCTCGAGGCGGCGCTCCTGGCGAGCGATCTGTTCGTATAGACGTGCGTTCTCGAGCGCAATCGCCACCTGTGCGGCCAGGGTGGTGATCGTGCGCTTGTGATCTTCGGAGAAAAATCCGCGGCGCGTGTGTTCGAGATCGAGCACACCTATCACCTTGTCTTTGTAGATCAGCGGAACTGCCAGTTCTGATTTGGTCTCGGGGTTAGCCATCACGTAGCGCAGATCTTTGCTGACGTCAGGCACAAGCACGGCGGCCTTTTCTGACGCGGCCGCGCCGACGAGTCCTTTCCCGAGTGGGATGTCGTGCTTGAGGTGAATGCTTTCCTGGAAGCGCAGCGAGAAGCGGTGCACCAGCTTCTCGCCGCTGTCGTCGATGAGCAAGATGCTGAACATCTGGTAATCGATGATGCGGTTCAGAAGCTCGGCAATGCGCTTCAGGAGTTCATCGACGTTCAGAATCGAGGTGAGTTCGCGAGCGATCTCGTTCAGCAGCAGCAGGGTTCGTGCCTGTCGCGTGGTGCGCGTGTAGAGCTGCGCGTTTTCAATTCCGACCGCCATGCGCGAGCCAATCAAGGTCAGCAGGCGTTTGTGTTCTTCGGTGAAATATCCCGGGACGCGGCCTTCCAGATCGATTACGCCGATCACGCGGTTTTTGACAATCAGCGGAATGGCCAGTTCCGAGCGAACGTTGGGGATGGCTTCGATGTAGTCGGATTCCTTGGTGACGTCTTCTACGAGAACGGCCTGCCGGGTCTGTGCGGCGCGCCCGGTTACGCCCTGCCCGACCTTAATGCGAGCGCGGTCGGCATACTCGCGCGGGTAGCCGACCTGGAAGCGGAAGCGCAGTTCCTGTGTGCGCTCGTTCAGCAAAAGGATGGCGAAGATTTCGTAATCGATGACCTTGCGAACCAGTTCGGCGACCCGGCGCAGGGTCGTGTCGAGGTCGAGCGTGGTATTGACCACGTCGGCGACTTCGAGGAGCAGGGGATCAATCTTAACCTGCTGATCTGATTGGGTTGAGAGGGAATCCACCGTGGATATGATAGCAGCCGGGAAGACCGAAGTTGTTGAGGGTTCCGACTCCTGGTTGAGGCGCCTTGCTAGTCCTAATATGTCCCGCTACTCGCGGGGTACCACGCACACATCTGGCAGATTCCGGTACTTTTCCGCGTAGTCCAAACCATACCCCACTACGAACTCGTCCGGAATCTTGAAACCGACGTAGTCGCCTTCGATCGGCATCTTGCGGCGGGAGGGCTTGTCGAGCAGAGCCGCGATTTTGAGGGCTTTCGGCTTGTGTGCCAGAAGAAATTTCTTTAAGAACGTCAGCGTCAATCCCGTGTCAAGAATGTCTTCGACGAGGATCACGTTCTTTCCCTCCATCGACTGGTCGACGTCTTTCGTCAGTTTTACTTCTCCGGTGGAATCCCAGCCATGCTGCAGTTCGTGCGCGGGCTCAGGGCGGTTGCCGTAGCTCGATACGCCGATGAAGTCGAAGGTTGAGTCGAGATTGACCTGGCGGGCAAGGTCGCTTAAGAAAATTGCGGCGCCCTTCAGGACGCCAACGAAAATGACGGATTGGCCCGCGAAGTCACGAGTGATCTCCGCGCCAAGTTCCTTGACTCTTGCATCAATCTGTTGACGGGTGAGAAGGACTTTCAGGTCTGACACGGCACACATATTAAACAGAATTCCAGCACTGGAGACAGAAAAATCATAAAATCAGTCGGTAGTCGCTGGTCGCCAGTCGTCAGCCCGGATCTGACGACCCGCGGCTTTGCTGAAGACTGGCGACTGGCGACTGATCATGAATCTCAAAGGTATCAAGTTCACCTGGCTCGGCCATGCGACGTTTCGCTTTGAAACGCCCGGCGGCAAAACCATCCTTATCGATCCCTGGGTCATGAACAATCCCATGTGCCCGGAAAACGAAAAGACCATCAAGCAACTGGACGCGATGCTGGTGACGCATGCGCACGGCGACCACATCGGCGATGCGGTGGAGATTGGGATGAAGCATCAGCCACCGGTGGTTGCGATCCCTGAGTTGGCGCGTTGGATGGGCAAGAAGGGATTAAAGAACCTGGTCGAGATGAACAAAGGCGGCACCGTGAAAGTTGCCGATATCAAAGTGACCATGGTTCACGCCGACCATTCTTGCGGGATTCAGGACGGCGACCAGATCCTCTACGGCGGCGAGGCTGTGGGCTTTGTGATTGAATTTGAAAATGGCGTGAAGGTATACCACGCGGGCGACACGAATGTTTTTGGCGACATGAAGATCATTCACGATCTTTATGCGCCTGACATTGCTATGTTGCCCATCGGCGATCATTACACGATGTCGCCGCGGGAAGCGGCTTACGCGTCCAATCTGTTGCAGGCGAAGACTGTTATCCCGATGCACTTCGGGACCTTTCCCGTGTTGACTGGGCGCCCCAGCGAGTTGCAGAAGTTGGCCTCGAACGTGGAAATCGTGGAGATGAAGCCGGGCGAGACGCGAAGCTGAAGAATTGCAGATTCCGATTTGTGATTCAAATTGAAAAAGCGCTGTTGGTGGGGCAAGAGTCTTAAAAATCTGGAATCTGCCGTTTGAAATCTGAAATCTCAGATCTTGAATCTCCAACTTGAATTTCACAGGAGTTCGACTTGTCTACTGCGCCCAACACCGCTACCTGGCGTCATCATGGATTTGTGACTCAACCCGATGTCGACAACTATCTCTACTCGCTGCTGCCACCACGGGACGAGGTGCTCGCAGAGATGGAGGCCGAGGCGACCAAGAACAAGATTCCGATTGTCGGGCCGGTGGTCGCGACCTTTTTCCAGCAACTGGTCCGGATGACCGGCGCCAAGACGGTTTTTGAGATGGGATCGGCGATCGGCTATTCGACGATCTGGTGGGCACGCGCGGTGGGCGAGGGCGGTCGTGTGCACTACACCGACAGCGACACCAAGAACGCCGAGAAGGCGCGACGCTATTTTCAGCGGGCCGGGGTCGCCGACCGGATCAAGATTCACATCGGCGACGCGATCGAGTTGCTTTCGGAGCAGAAACAGGAATTCGATATCGTCTTCAACGACATCGATAAGGAAGATTATCCGCGCGTGCTGCGACTGGTTCCCCCGCGGGTGAAAAAGGGCGGCCTGTTCGTGACTGACAACGTGCTTTGGAGCGGGCGCGTGACGGAAAGCAAGCCCACTGAGGCGAGCACGAAAGCGATCCAGGAGTTCAATCGACAGCTTTACGCGTCGAAGGATTTCTTCACCAGCGTCATGCCGGTGCGGGACGGGGTGGCGGTGGCTGTAAGGGTTTAGCTGGTGGCGGGTGGTCATTGGCTACTAGACGACGACAAGATTTGCTGGTCGTTGCATCTCGGCCCACTAGCTATCAACCATCACCTATCGGTCAATTCAGATCGACTTGACCGGAATAATCAGCAGGTCATCCACCAAGCCAACTTCTTTCTGCAAGAAGGGTTCTGCGTACTCTACGCCGCCGAGCATTCCGTAAAAACGCGCCATCGCTTCGATGCGCGTGCGGATTTCTTTTTGGGCAGGGAAGAGGTCTATGCCTGCTTCCTGGTCGGAGAATTGCGTTTTGTAGGCCATGAGCGACTGGAAGCGCGCTTCGAACTGCTCGGTGATGTCGACCACGAATGTGGGGCGGATGTCGTAGTAGAGAGTGGCGTAGATGATTTTGAACGGGCGATGGGGAGCGGTGCTTGCCTGTTGAGGGCTTGCCGTTTTTGAGGTGGCGGGCGGGACGCCCACCACTACTGCCGCCGGGACGGCGGCGCTACAGTCGAGTTTTTTCAGGCCTGCCAGGAAACACGCTTCGTAGCCTAGCGTCGACGCGGTGTAGTGATCCGGGTGTCGGCCCTTCCAGTAGGGAAGAATGACTACGCGGGGGCGCTGCTCGCGCAGCACGCGCGCTACTTTCAGCTTGTTCTCCCAGGTGTTTTCTACGCGGCCGTCGGGGATGTCTAGCGCACCCCGCCACGTGGTTTTCAGGATGAGTGCCGCCGCCGCGGCCTCGCGTTCGCGGTCTTCCGCCGATCCGCGCGTGCCCATCTCCCCGCGCGTCAGGTCCAGAATGCCGGTGCGGTAGCCCTGCGCGGCCATCTTGAGCAGCGTACCGCCGCAGGTCTGCTCTACGTCGTCGCGGTGCGCGGCGATGGCCAGGATGTCGAGGGGCGAGTTGTCTGCGGATGAGGGGGGCGAGGGCATGGTCAGTCGAGGTTCCCCTGTTCGATCACGACGTTTTCGCGGACGATGAGGCGATTGGCCGCCATCTCTTTCAAGGTTGGGAGAACGCGGTTCACGTGCTCGTCGGTATCGACGAATGTGACAATCACGGGAAGCTTGCCGCCAGCGTCGACGAGGTGCGACGTCTCCACTTTGTGACGGCCCAGGAATCCGGCCACAGCATGCGAGGCCGTGGCGGCATAGACGCCTTCTTTGCGCAGGTAGTTCAGAACCTCCATATGCAGAGGCCGGCGATGCCACTGATCGCCTTCGTTGAGATACATCGTGACTTGCACGGCCATTGCGTTTGGCATTCTACAGTACCCGCGCCAGCGCCATGCCTGACAGGACAGCCAGGCAGGCGAGAAGGTTATTGGCCATGAAATTCACCGCCATCAGCGACCAATGGCCCTGCTCGAAGAAGACAACCGTTTCGTAGGCATAGCTGGAGAAGGTGGTGAACCCGCCACAGAAGCCGACTGCAATTAATAGCCGCCAACGTGGGTCAACAAATGTGCGCTCTATCGTCCAGACGAGGAAAAAGCCCAACACAAAACTTCCGATGACGTTGATGGCGAGCGTGCTGTAAGGGAAGACCGGGCCGAGCCAGCGGACCATGCAGCGGCTCATCCAGTAGCGCAGGTTGGCGCCCAGCACGGCGCCGAGGGAAATGGCGAGGAAGTCGAGCACGATGGAGTCCTCCGGAACAAATGTTCTGGTAGGAGTTATCAGCCCGAAGGGCGGTTATGGCGAACTCCATCGCCTTTGGGAAATTTGTATCACAGGCGCGGCGTGGTGGGCTAGACACGCGGTTTGGTCGGGAAGGCCGACGGGCGGGGACGGCCGTCGCTCCATCGGATCAGGCCGATGCGAAACTGACGCCGTGTGGCCGAGCCCGTGCTATAGTTGCAACGGCGTTGCAAGTAAAGAACCAATTTGTAAAATTGTAAAAAGTCAGGGACCTATGCCATTCCCACAGACCGAAGCGCCGGGGCGGTTGCAGGCTGAATTGATGTCGCGCGGGCTGCGCATGACGCACCAGCGGCGCACGATTCTCAGCGTAGTTGAAACCGCCAAGCAACATCTAGACGCCAGCCAGATTTTGCGTAAAGCGCGCAAACTGGATCCGCAAATTGATCGGGTCACCGTCTACCGGACGCTGAACCTGCTCAAGAGACACGGGTTGGTGGACGAGTTGGATCTCATGCATTTGCAGGGAGAAAAGCATTACTACGAACGCCGGCCTCAGCGCGACCACATCCACATGGCTTGCCTGCGTTGCGGGAAGATCACGGAATTTGAGAGCGACCTTTTCGACCGACTGAAAGGCCAGATCCAGCGAGATTGCCGGTTCCACATCGTCGTGAGCCGGCTGGAAGTCGGAGGCTACTGCGGGGAGTGCCGAGCGGCGGCCGCCTGAGGTTGTTGCATCTGGTTGCAAACATCCTGAAACAGAAAATGCAGCGAGAGGATTGACCCAAGACGAACGTCTGCTAGGATCAGGAGGCGTTACTAAATGCAACCGAGTTGCATTTAGATTTGAGGAAGCGCCCACTTGAGAAAAGCACTCGTCATCTTTTTCATCACCGCGGCTTTCTGTTCGGTCCGAGCTCAGGAGAGTCCGTACTTCGTTACCTACGATCATCACCTGGAGGAGCCGGGCAATCTGGAACTCGAGGTGTACACCACTTCGGGCATTCCGAGGTCAGGGCAGGTCGCGTATGTGGCGCCTTACATGGAAATCGAATACGGGGTCACGGGTCGCTGGACTACGGAGCTTTACCTTGAAGGGCAGGGGACGGTGGGCGACAGCGCGGTTTTCACCGGCTGGCGGTTGGAAAATCGGTTCCGGCCCCTGAAAAGGGAGCACTGGATCAATCCCGTTCTGTATCTGGAGTACGAACGGACCAGTGAGGCTACCCGCATTCAGAAGGAAGTTGTTGGGGGAGGCCCGGACGTGACGTCTCCTAACGCCGACCTTCAAGCGACGAAGAACAACGAACTGGAAGCCAAGCTGATCCTATCGGGCACGACTCACGACTGGAATATTGCCGGGAACTTCATTACCGAGAAAAACCTGTCACAGAGCGAAGGCTTTGAGTTTGGATACGCCTTCGGAGTAGCGCGACCGCTGGCGAGTCTGGCATCTGGAAATCCGTGTCGTTTTTGTCGGGAGAACTTTCTGGCTGGGGTCGAGGTGTACGGTGGACTGGGGAGTACTGCAGAGGGTTTCAGTCCGCACAACACCGTCCACTACGTT
>DASRDJ010000237.1:0-11546 GCA_035652655.1 Terriglobales bacterium | reverse complement strand
AGTTGATCGATCTTGGCGTCTAATACCTTCGGACCGCCCGACTCGTACGCCTGCACCAACTGGTCCGCGGTATTGGTTTTGATGTATTCCCAGAAGGGCGACTCGGTCTGCGGACGAAACACCACTGTCGCCAGCACCACCAGCGCGACGATCAATGCCTGCGCCAGCCAAAACGACAAAAAGATTTTCAGGAACAGGCTTTTCATCGCGAGCCGCTTTTCACCTTTTCGCGAGGACGCGCCAGAATGTAACCGACTCCGCGCACCGTCTTAATGTGCTCAGCCTCGCCATTAATGTCGCCCAGTTTCTTGCGCACCTTGCTAACGTGCATGTCGATGCTGCGATCGAACGGCGAAAATTTCCGGCTGAGCACCGCGCTCACCAGTTCTTCGCGAGTAACCACGCGCCCGGCTTCCCGCAACAAGACTTCCAGCAGATTAAATTCTACCGACGTCAACTCCACCGGGTCCCCGCCGTGACGCACGGTGCGGGTCGCCGGATCGAGTTCGATGTCGCCAATGCGCAGAATCTCAGGAGGCCGCGGCGTTCCCACACCTTTGGGATCTGCACTCGTCCGGCGTAATACCGCGCGGATCCTCGCTACCAGTTCGCGCGGATTGAACGGCTTCGGCAGATAGTCGTCCGCGCCTATTTCGAGGCCCACGATGCGGTCCACATCCTCTCCGCGCGCGGTCAGCAGGAGCACGGGTACCCGCGACGTCGCACGAATGCGCCGAAGTACATCAAAGCCACTCATCCCGGGCAGCATCACGTCCAGAACCACCATCAGGTAATTCCCGCTCAATGCCCGCTGCAAGCCCGTTTCTCCATCATGGACCGACTCGACGCGAAATCCTTCCGGCGCCAGGTACTCGCTGACCAGGCTGCACAACTCGAAGTCGTCATCCACAATGAGAATGCGGTCCATCTTACTCATTGTTTTACATCAGCCTTTCAGAATCACACGTAAAGAATTGTCAAACGGGGCTTAGGCAATGACAGGGCCGAGTTCCGTTCCCGGATATCGGATGACGGCAAGCGAGCTTGGGAAGAACATCGGCGCCAGAGGTCCAGGGTACAAGACCCGCAGAACGAAGCTCATCTAGAAACTGATTGCAGCCGTCTGCTCATGCTCCGATGTCCTGCAGGAGGATGTGCCCGTTTTTGGAAACACTCAGGACTTCCGCCAGTGCAGCATAGGCACCGCGGCTCCTCTGGATCAATTCCCGGGTGATTCGTAGAAGTTCCGGCCGCAGGCTGGCAGCGGATTCCCATGCCTTTTCGATTGCAGGGAGAAGCTGAGTGTCGCATGAGTCGAGTTCCACCAACTGCATGCCATCACCATAGTGGTCGTTCAGCCCCGCAAATTTTTGCCGGTAGTAAGCCGATTTTGCAAATGCCACGACCGGTATGCCCTGTCCCAAGGCGAAAATCGCTGAGTGATAACTGCCGGTCACGACTACGCGGCATCTTCCGACTTGCTGAATAAGATCCGCCGGAGAGCGCACAGCACTGGGATCCTGCGATGCTATCTTGCACCCCAAAAGCAGAGTGCGAAGGGCCTTCGAGTCCGACTCCTCCCGGAGCAAGATGGGAACTGGGACGATGCACGCCTGGTATTTCTCCGTGGCTTTCCGTAGAGCCAATTGAATCGGAGCGACCATATTGTCGTCCATTTGGGAGTAATTGGTAAGCCGGATGCCCACGCCGATTCCGTCGCCCAGGGACTCGTTACGCTGCTGAAACGGAAGTTCCAGTGTGTCATCGCCGGTGAACACAGTGTTTTGCTTAGACACTCCCATCTCAGCCACGAACGCCGGACCGATGAGTTTTTCTCGCAGGGCAATCAACTTCATCCGGGGAAGTACTTTTCTGATCTGTTCCCGCAAGACCAGATTTTCGACCGGACCGAAACCTTGGCTGAACATCGCAACCGGAGTGCCTAGCCGGATGGCCATGCCCAGAGTATTCAGAAGTTGAGTAACTCGCTCATGAAACTGGTCGTGAAAAATCCCGCTGCCGCAAAGAACTACCAAGTCGGCCAATCGTAGTGAATCCAGGAAGGTGCGCATCGTCCCTGGATCGCCGTTGCGTCGCAGTTTCATCTCCAGTGCGAGCGCGGAACCGTAGAGAGAGGGCAAGTTATCGCGCAATAGAGAGTCGCAAGACTCAAGGGTACTCCGCAGACCAGTCCCTAACTTTCTCCGCTTGCGCGCTATGAGGAAATGATCGAACCAATCGCGGCCGCCGCTAGCCAGGATTGGCGTCACTCCCGGACAGTAGGTTTGCAGTCGGGCAGGAGCCTCGGTCACCACCTCAATGTGAGCCTCTGGCCAAAGTTCGCTCAAGCGGGTGACTGCGACTTGCAACAGGGCGACGTCGCCCATGTTGAGGCAAGAATAGCTACCCGGCTCCACCAGGATACGCAATCGATTTTTCCCCCGGCCCTGCTTAGGCGGGCTGAGACATTGTAGTGTCAATCCGGGCAAAATCGCAGAAATAGGTGTGGTGGGAATCGTGGGGAGTAACCCTTTGGGAAGGATTGCCACGGCTGGAACCTTTTCAGCGTAACAGGTTGCATTTTCCGACCCAAGACCGCACTAACTTGGGATCGCCATTGTTGACAAAACTTTACTCCGTTTGACCGACTCTTTACCACGTCCCGGGCCCAATCCGTGTTTCCATGAATGCAAGCGATTTCAGGGCCCGGCCGAGAACCCGGGTTGTGGAGGAAATCAATGCAGGCTAACCGATTCAAGCTTCTGGCAGTCGTGTTGTCGGTTGCTATGGCTACCGCCGCTTTTTCGCAGACGGTCGTCAAAACCGCCCGGGGCATGGGACATCATGGCGGGTTCAGCGCCCGCATGCTGGGCTTCTATACCGACTCTCTCGATCTGACCGACGCGCAGCAGGCGCAGGTGAAGGACATCCTGACCAAGGAAAAGCCCGCCATCCGCCCGCTGATGCAGCAACTGGCGCAGGGCCGCCAGCAGATGAAGGCGCTCGAACAGGCCGGCACTTTCGACGAAGCCAAGGTACGCGCGGCCGCGTCGCAGCAGACCCAAACCATTACCGAACTGATGGTGCAGAAAGCCCGCATCAAGTCGGAACTGATGGCAGTGTTGACCTCCGACCAGAAGGATAAGCTGGCTAAGTTCGAGGCGCGGCGCCAAGCCCGGTTCCAGAAGCATTCCCAGCAGAACCAGGCTCCTCAGAACCAGGCTCCTCCGAGCGAATAGTGCTGGGTGAGGAGAGTGGAACGGGACTCCTCCTTGTTCCGTTCCACTCTTTTGCAAGGCAACTTCCGCTCTCCAGCCGGGTTTATCCGGGTAAAGCAACCGCAATCCCCGGTAACTCAGGCTGATGCGTAGGAGATTTTTTCGTCAGAAAGACTGGGTACGGCTGTGACTAGCGTTGCAACGGATCGAGAATTGATTGAAGCGGTCGTTGGCGAAATGCACGACGGCATTGAACGCGCTGCCGGTTTCTGGATGGCTCAGATCGAAGACGCCTTGCACGATCCTCGTCTTACTACTCTGGGCCGCATGAATGCAGTGAAAGAAATCGTCAACCAATACGCCACAGCGCGTTCAGGTGGAAGTCATGGATACGCTGCGTAGCGGGCTGCGCGTCATCGGATCCGCCTTTATGAACAGTGAAGTGGTCTACTCGTTCCTGATGGGAATGGGCTGGTTCTTCCTGGTGGGATGGGCAGTAGCTTTAGTCGTCGCGTGCGCCTCGGTATTTCGTCAGGACCGCGGCGTGCGATTCGCGGGCATGCCCGGCAAAATTCCCGGTCGTAAATTACCGATCGTCCGAGGTATGGGAGACTAAGCTTCTTAGTGTTTGGGATCGAATGTAAATTCGACTTGCGTCTTGGTTTCGGTGTCGGCGGGAACGTACTTCCACTTTCGGACGGCTGCGCTGGCCGCTTCCACCAGCACTGGGTTTCCGCCCAAGGGCGAGATCGAATCCACATTCCCCTTCGGCGAGATCACAATTTCCAGCCGCACGATTCCACCAATATGAGCTTCGCGCAGTGTCAGCGGATACCCAGGACTCTCTTTGTAGACTAGCTTGCGAGTTGTCTTGGTCTGGGCTGGGGCAGATGTCGTAAGAGCTAAGAGCACAAAAAAGCAAAGGGCTACCCAAGCCAGCCGCATGCGGCCAACACGAGCGCCTGCTCTCGACAGATTGAACTCACCCCGCAAACCCACTCACCCCGCCATCACAGATTCCCTGGGTTCGGCCTTCGAGGACGTTATGTTATCCCCGGTACTGCGGCAAGATTACCAACGTACTTCGACCTACCGAAGGTTTGGCGCCGGGCCGGCGATCTTGATTCGATTGGCTGCCCCACCCTTGCGTTTTTCGAAGGGTGGGTGGGACGGACTTAGCAATAGCCCGGCCTTGTCTTCGTGTGGCTTGGCAAGCGATCAATCGCCCTCATGACAACTCGCTGCACCCGCCGCTGCTAAAATCGCATCTACCTAGCGATGCTGCCCAAGAGCCTCCGCCCCCTATACCCATACCTGAAGAAATACCGCCGTGGGTTCATGGTGGGGACGGTCTGCGTGCTCTTGCTGAACGCCATCGCCGTCCAGTCTCCGCAAGTGATCCGGGTCGCGCTCGACTACTTGGAAAAGGGCGGCCGGTCCACGGGAAAGCTCGGCTTCTATGCTCTGATACTGGTGGCCATTGCCCTGAGCAAAGGCATCTTCCAATTCCTGACGCGCTGGATCGTCATTGGCATTTCTCGGGACATCGAGTTCGATCTTCGCAACGATCTCTTCCGCCATCTTGAGCAGCTTTCATTCCCCTACTACCAGCGCACCCGCACCGGCGACATCATGGCGCGCGCGACCAACGACCTGAACGCGGTCCGCATGCTGCTCGGCCCGGCCATCATGTATTCGGCGAACACGCTAGTGTTCACGGCCGGGGCGCTGATCTATATGTTCCGAATCAGCCCAAAGCTGACCCTGTACACGTTTTTGCCTTTGCCGGTGGCAAGCATCGTTATTCAGTATTTCGGCCACCAGATTCACGAGCGCTTCGAGAAAATTCAGGCCATGTTCTCCGACATCTCGGCCCGCGCCCAGGAGAACTTTTCGGCCGCCCGCGTAATTCGTGCCTATGCGCAGGAGGGGGCCGAAGTCCGACAATTCGAAGCCGCCAACACCGAGTACATCAATCGCAGCCTTCCGCTGGCGCGCCTGATGGGACTGCTCTGGCCGACGCTGGAACTGACCTTGGGACTGGCCGTCGTTCTCGTGCTCTGGCTCGGCGGACGCGAAGTCCTCCTGAAGCGAATCTCGGTCGGAGACTTCGCCGCGTTCCTCACCTACATGATCCAGCTCACCTGGCCCGTCATCGCGCTCGGATGGGTGATCAACATCTTCCAGCGCGGCACGGCTTCCTTGAAGCGTATCGATGAAATCATGCTCGAGCAGCCGGAAATTACCGACAGCCCCGCGGTTATCGCCGCAGGATCGCCGGAACCAGAACTCCGTGGCGCCATCGAATTCCGCAGCCTGACCTTCGGCTACAACGGCACCACGGTTCTTCACGACGTCAACCTGACCATTCCCGAAGGGACCAGTTTGGCGATCGTGGGACCGACCGGCTCCGGCAAGACAACCCTAGTGAATCTGATCCCCCGCGTGTACGACGCCGCTCCCGGCACCGTCCTGATCGACGGCCACCCGATCCGCGACTTCCCGATCGACTTTCTGCGTCGCTCCATCGGCTTCGTGCCCCAGGAAACATTCCTCTTCAGCGATTCAGTTCGTGAGAACATCGCCTTCGGTGTGGACGATGCAACCGACGAAGCCGTCCGCAACGCCGCCGAAGCCGCGAATATCGCCCCCGATATCGAGGGCTTCCCCGACAGGTACGCGACCATGGTTGGTGAACGCGGCTTGACGCTTTCCGGAGGCCAGAAGCAACGCACGGCTATCGCGCGCGCCATCATTCGCAATCCGCGCATCCTGATTCTCGACGACGCGCTCTCCAGCGTTGACACGCACACCGAAGACAAGATCCTGAATCACCTGCGCGAGATCATGCGTGGCCGCACCACGATCTTCATTTCGCACCGCGTCTCCACTGTCCGCAATGCCGACCGCATCGCCGTGCTGCACGGCGGGCGCATCGTGGAACTGGGAACGCACGACGAACTGATTGCACGCGACGGCTACTACACCGACCTCTACAACAAGCAATTGCTGGAAGAAGAACTAGCGGAGGTTTGATGTAGCGCCGCCGTCCCGCCGGCAGTCGTGCGGGCGTCTCGCCTTCGCGGGGCAAGCAACTCGCTATCCAACAGCCGGAAGCGGCCAACGCCCAACGATGATCGCTCACCACCATGAAACGCGTCCCGAGCCACGAACTCCTCGACACCGACGCCGGCACTCCGGAAGAAATCTCGGGCACCCTCACGGACCTGCGCATGTTCAACCGCTGGTTCGGAGGAACTTCGTGCACGACGCGTCTGGTCGATCAAGTCGCGCGTCAGACTAGCTCGACTTCGCTCTCCTGGCTCGACGTCGCCGCAGGCGCCGGCTACGTGCCCCATTTTGTTCGTGAACGCTTTGCAAAGCGCAACGTGCACCTCGACATCACGCTCCTCGATCGCGCTGCGTCACACATTCGCAATGGAACGCGTGCAGTGGTGGGCGATGCGCTCGCCCTTCCCTTCCGCGATGCAACTTTCGACTTCGTAAGCAGCGAATTGTTTGTTCACCATCTGGCGCCTGATCAGGTCGTGCAATTCGCGCGGGAAGCTCTGCGCGTCTGCCGCCACGCGTTCGTGATCAACGACCTCATCCGGGACCCGGTCCACCTCGCCCTCGCCTATGCTGGCTTCCCTCTTTATCAAAGCCGCATCACCCGCAACGACGCACCGGCGTCCGTTCGTCAGGCTTATACGGTAGAAGAAATGCGCGCGATGTTGCGCGAAACGGGCGCTCGAAGCATCGAAATCAACACATGCTTTCTCTACCGAATGGGCGCGATCGTATGGAAGAAATGAGTATGGAAGGGCAGAACAACAAAAGACTTTAGGACTCAGGATTCGTATCAGGGCACGGCTTCAGCCGTGCCGATAAATCCGCAAAGATGAACTGGGCTTTAGCCCCTGCGCTGAGATCCTTGAAACTGTCGCAATCCGATGCACACGCACACCACTTTCGACCTAGCTGTAGTCGGCGGCGGCCCCGCAGGCAGCGCCGCCGCGATCACTGCCGCCCGCGCAGGTGCCAACGTCCTTCTTCTCGAGCGCGGAAAGCTCCCCCGCCAGCGCGTTTGCGGCGAATTCGTTTCTGCTGAATCCCTCACCCTGCTGGCAAACCTGCTCAACACCCCAGAACCTCTCGATCAAGCGCTACGCATCCCCGAAGCCCGCCTTTTCTTCGACGGCCACGTCGTCACCACCCCAGTCGAACCCCAAGCCTCGAGCATCGCCCGGCTAGACCTCGATGTTGCCCTCTGGAACTCCGCAAAAGACGCTGGCGCGACCACCAAGATACAAACAGCCGTCGAGGACATCTCCGGATCCGCGCCGTTCTGTGTCTCAACATCGGCCGGAATTTTCAAAACGCGCGCCCTCATCAATGCCACCGGACGCTGGTCGAACCTGCGCACTTCCCCTGACGCTCATGACGGCAACCACTCCAAATGGCTAGGCGTAAAAGCGCACTTCTCCGAGCCCGACCCGCATCTCTCGGTCGACCTTTATTTCTTTGACGGGGGCTACTGCGGAGTACAACCGGTCACGCTGGCCGGAACCAACCCCAGCGAAGGCCGCGTGAATGCGTGTGCGATGGTGCGTTCAAACGTGGCAAAATCCTTGCCTGAAGTCTTTTCGCTGCACCCTACTCTGAAACGAAGAGCGGAGAACTGGCAGCCACTCGGGCATCCGGTCAGCACTTCCCCGCTGATCTTTCGCGAGCCCAATCCCGTACAAGATGGCATTCTTCTAGCCGGAGACTCTGCCGGATTCGTCGACCCGTTTGTCGGAGACGGCATCTCCCTCGCGCTGCGCAGCGGCGCGCTAGCCGCGCAGTCGCTGATCCCTTTCTTTCAAAACCAATCTTCGCTCGAGCAAGCATCAACGCATTATGCCAGCGAGTATCGCAACCATCTTCTTCCAATTTTCCGCAACTCGTCGCGCATCCGTCGCCTGCTCAACTTGCCGCGACCGATCCGCCGTTCGATCGGCCACCTGCTCGAAGCCACTCCCGCAGTCTCAAGAATGCTCGTGCGCTGGACCCGCTAACCGAAATTGCCAAGAGTTTACGAGTACAAGAATAAGAAATTCCTCTGTGCCCCTCAGCGTCCTCTGTGGTAATCGCCCGTTGTTTTTATGGCAGGATCACTGACTTCCAAATGTATGCCGTTTCAAAAACTGTAATGTCTTCTCATTAAACTCCGCGACATTCTCGTAAATCGGTGCATGCGAACAGCCTTCAAAAACCAGCAACTCAGAATTCTGAATTGTTTTCAAACGATCACCAAAGCGCAACGACGTTGCCGTATCCAGGCGACCAAACGAAATCTGGGTGGGTGCCTCAATCTTCGAGACCTGTCCTTCCGCATCATGGGCGATCACCGCATTCGTCTGCTGCAAAAAGCTCGCCACCGATTGAGCCGGTCGGCTGCGCACGAATTCGGCCAGGGCTTGCACGTACTCCGGTTTGGCCGCATAGAGTTCCGGCGTCAGGCACCAGGGAAACATCCCCCGAATTACAACATCCGCAATATTTCCCAGCGATCTCGCCATTACCTGGAAGCTCTCGACAACTGCCTTCAGATACGGGTCGCTTTTCGGCCACCCGCTATGCAACGACAGCGACGCAACCATCTCCGGGTTCTTCGCCGCGAGCCACATCCCCACCGCCGCGCCCAATGACAGCCCAGAGACGTGCGCTCGGCTAATTCCCAGCGCACGCATAAATGCGGCGACATCGTCGGCCAGAACTTCGGTCGAATACTCGCCCGGGCTAGCGTCGCTTTCTCCCGTGCCGCGCAGGTCGAGCGAAATGCACGTGAAATATTTGGAGTATTCCGCCACCTGAAATGCATAGCAGGCGTGATCCGCGGCCAGGTATGGGATGAGAATCAGGGGCTCGCCAATGCCCTGCTGATCGTAGTTGATGGTGAGATTGTGGGCTTTGACCCGAGGCATCAGAACACCCCCACGGGCGAATTTGTAACGGGACGGGATTATTGCAAGAAACCGCGCGATTTCATAAAAATAAAATCACCCACGCGCAACGATGCGAGTGGGTGACTTTGCAGTGCATTTCCGCAGGTGTCAGTGCAAGCTTATACTTCCCTGTATCTCAATGATGGGACGCCGCACTACAATGCGGCCTTCGTCATCCTGGTGATAGTAGTATTGCCGTCCCTGATACTGGTACGCTTGGCAGCCCTGCTTCTTGGCTTGTCCAGGAGGCAACCCGCAATTGCCCCATCCTGTTTTCTTTCCGTGTCCCCACCCGGGAGGCCGCTCGTCGCGCTCGTACACCCGATACTCGTATCCGTCTCTGCGTTCCCAGCCCTGATCCTCGTGCTTGTTACCGTGTTTGCCGTGGTTGCCATGATCGCCGTGATCTGCAAACAACTTGGGCGCTGCCAACAATGCAATCGACAGTCCCGCCAAAATCACAAAACGTTTGAACATGAAGCGTTCTCCCAATCTCGGGATTTCATTTCTTGCTCGTGCACTAGCAGTGTAGTTTTCACCAGCGAGTGCGCGCAGATTACCGAAGTACCGCTACCACAAGTGGATGTGGTCCAACTACCTCCGAATTAGTTGCCAAATGTTCGCCAGATGATGGTCGTCATGTTCGGCTACGAAGTAAAGGTGATCCACAAGTCGCATCCCCTTTTGCAAGCGAGGATGCACGAGTTCACGTGAATACAATGCTGGATCCACTTCCGCCGCATGCTCCACCAACCGCCACCGCGCTTTCCGGAAGTCCGCCAGAACGCTCTCGATGGCCTGCGAGTTGTAATTCGCTTCATGCGTCTTGCGATTGCTCAAATCAGTCGTGCTGAGTTCCGCGCGACCCTGAACAAAATCCTCGAGTCGCTTCAACCACAAGGGTTCAAGATCCAGCAAATGGCCCGCATGCTCTTGCGCCGACCATTTTTCATCGGCCTTGCGCGTCAACATCTGTGGCGAACAACTCCGCACAAACTCTTCGAGACGCGCGGGCGTCCCTCGCAAGCGAACGCAGATATTCGGATAAACATCCGCAGGAAATGCAAACATGAACTGCCGTTCATACCACTGGGAAACGCCGCTCATCGAACCTCCGCTATATCCCTTTCAATAACTGTCATCCTGAGCGAAGCGAGGCGCCAGCCGAGCGCAGTCGAAGGACCCCGCTGAGTCCCTCCACCGGCGTCTCCTACTCTTCCACCACGAACCCTCTTCCAGTGAGAGCACGCAGCGGAACATCGCCCGCATTCGATTGAGAATGGATGCTTGAGAAGAGAGGAGCGACTCAGGATCAACTCGCAAAAAAGAAGCCCAGCACATTCACGCGGGCAAACGAGCTACCGCACAGCGAGAACTTCCCGAATATTATCCCGGCTCAGAAAGAACTTGATGGATGCAAAGTCGCGAAACAAATTTTCGATATGCCGGTTGTTGAACACACGCTGCAAGCGGAAGCCCGCACCGACCGCGCGATGAATCGCCCCCGTGGGCCCTCGCCGAACTTCTTTCTGCGGAACGATCGGCTGCATGTCCAACACATCGGGCCCCATGATGTGATACCGGTAGCAGGGAGCGTCTGGCCCCGCGTCTCGCGTGTGGAAAAACGCCAGGAGCATTCCGCCTGGCTTCAACACCGACCACAGCCGTCCAACCACTGGCTTCACCAGACTCTCGTCCAGGTAGTCGGGCAGGTTCCAGCACAGCACGACATCAAATTGCGCCGCGGGATACACCAGGTTGTCTTCCAGAAACTGGCGGCTATCGAGCATTACATTGCCTTGCTCGTCTTTCGTTACCAGCGCCGAATCAGTAGAGGCCGTTAGCAGATCTTCGCTGTAGATCTTGTGCGCGCGCTCGGTGAAGTAACGAATATTCGACGGAGAAGTCGCACCCAAGTCGAGGATGCACAACCCTTCGTCAGACGACCACGAGCGGGCCAGCTCGCCCAGTCCGCTCGAGCGCCGTGACAACTTCTGACTAGTTTGTGCCGGGGACGAAGCCTTGTCTTGTCCGGACGATGGTCCGCGAAACAGTTTCATGTAACTGTGTGAGTTCTCAGTTCCGTCGTCAGTCTTCAGTCGCCAGAATCCAGCGCTATCTTTCTTCGCCAGGAATTATCCTGATTTTTCGCTGGAGACGGACGACCAGCGACTGACGACTGCCTGCCTACTTCCCATCCTTGCCCACGTCAACCTTGCCCTTCAGATAAGCGCCTTCTTCAATCGCAATCCGCTGGGTGGCGATATCTCCCGTTACGATCGCCGACTTCCGCAACTCTACCCGGTCCGTCGCGTGCAAGTTCCCTTCCAGCTTGCCC
>DASRDJ010000236.1:0-20922 GCA_035652655.1 Terriglobales bacterium | reverse complement strand
GACGCCGAGGAAAGATAGGGTCATAGCCTGCCCCAAAACCAGTCGAACCACATGCCTGGACTGGGCTCCCAGTGCCATTCGCAGGCCAAGCTCGTGGCTGCGCTCGCTCACTGAATACGACATGACTCCGTAAATCCCGATCGCGGCGAGAATCAACGCGACCGCCGCAAAGAGCCCCAGCAGTTGTGAGAGCACGCTCCAACGTCTGGCCGAGTTCGAGACCGTTTGTTCCACCGTCCTCACTCCGAAAACAGGTGAATCGGGCGCAAGTCCGGAGATCACTCGGCGGACGTTCTCGACCAGCGCTGCGGACGTCGACTGCGTGCGGATGACCAGGCTTTTGTGAACCCGGCTCTCTGTCGACCCAGCGGTATGCGGTGGCAATTGGAGGTAAGAGACATATGCCTGGGGTTGCGATTCCCTGATTAGACCGAACTGTTTTACGTTTCCCACGATACCTACAATTTGTCGGGGTCGTTCCTCTGGAGAAAGATCAAACCTAATTTCCCGGCCGAGAGGATCTTCATTTGGCCAGAACTGTCGCGCCATTGCTTCATTAACTACGACCACTGAGGAGGATGTCTCTGTATCTTGATCCGTCACTCCTCGGCCGCGCAGGATCGGGATGCCCATCAGGAGAAAATAATCCGCACTGACAGCATCCAGGAGAACGTCCGGTTTACCCGCAGAAAGATCAGTGCTCCTGCCCTCAATGGCAAAGCCGGGCCTGGCGTGTTGAGCGTTCTCCGCGAGTGGCAGCCAGTCGATCAAGGCCACACCCTCGACGCCGGGCAAGTTCCTGAGACGCTCCAACACCTGCCGGCAGAAAATTCCAACCGGGGGGTGAATTACGGTCAACCCGGTATTTCCGGGATCGCTGGCGTCGACGTACTTCTCACCAGTCAGCCGCACCTCCGCTGTCAGTAGGTGGCTTGGATCAAAACCCGGGCTCGTGCGCAAGATATGAGCGAGCGTGTTGATCATCAGCCCGGCACAGATCAACGACACCAGCGCCACCGCAATCTCGGCCACCACCAGGATATTTCGTGTGCGATGACGTGACTTGGACGCCGTGCTCCGGCCTCCCTCCCGCAAACATTCATTGAGGTCGTGTTTCGACGCCCGATAGGCCGGCATCAGACCGAACAACAGGCCGGTCAAAATGCAGGTGCCAAGGGTAAAGAACAAAACCCGAGCGTCCAAGGAAACGCCTGCCGTCGGAAGCAGGTGTGAGGACAGCGAATCGAGAATCCGGACACCCCACCAAGACAGGATCACACCGCCTACTCCGCCCACCAGGGAGAGAAGAACACTCTCGGTCAGGAGTTGGCGAATTATGCCGCTTCGGCTAGCGCCCAGTGCAACGCGCACACCCATCTCCTTCCGCCGTCCGTCTCCTCGCACCAGTAGCAGGTTGGCGACGTTTACGCACGCAATCAGCAGAACTAATCCGACCGCCGAAAACAATAAGTACAAGACCTGCTCCGACCAGCCGAACAGGCCCTTCTGCAAGGTCTCAACCTTCACTCCCATATCTCGGTAAGCCTGGGGAAAAGTTTGCGCCAAACGTTGCGCCGTCAGATTCATCGCCGATTGTGCCTGTTGGAGGGAAACACCCGCTTTCAGCTTGCCAACGGCAAGCATCCATCTCGCATCGTTGACACCGGAATCGGCGGGATTTCCCATACCCTCGATTACAAAAACCTCTGGAGGCCCAGAGCCGAAAAGATCGAACCCGGGATTCAAAACCGCGATGACAGGTCCGGAAAAGGTGTCAACGAAAATGCTTCGACCAATGATCTTCGGATCGCCCGCGAAATGGCGCCGCCAGAATTCATAGCTAAGCGCGACTCCGGGAGATCCTAGCCGTTCAGCCAATTCATCGGTTGGAAGACTCCCCAGAAAGGATGTGATACCGAGCAAGGGGAACAGGCGCGCGCTGACGTGTTGCACGCCAACGCGTTCAGCAGACCCCGCGCTCGACATGGCCACCATGTCGGGCCCCGACACGAACTCAATCTGTTCGAACACCTGGTTATCCGCTCTCCAGTGAGCTACATCTGTGCCTGAGACCGGTCCGCGGTCTCGCGGAAATCTTGGATAGCTATTTGATAGGGCTACGAGCCGATCGTGCTCGGGATAAGGAAGGGGACGCAGAAGCAGTGCATCGATGGCACTAAAGATTGTTGTGGTGCCGCCGATCCCGATAGCCAGCGTCAAGACGGCCACCACGGTGAAAACTGGGCTTTTGCAGAGTCCGCGAGCCGCGAAGCGGAGGTCCTGCCCCACACCTTCAATCCAATCCGTCATGGATCCGATGCGGATCACGTCAAAGGGTAACTCCCCATACCCAGATCTTCGTCGATGAGCCCACGTCCAGCGCGCTTAGTAAACGTCGAGATCCCGGCCGATCACCACTTCTCCCGCGTACCCAGAGAGCACTTCCTTTAACGCCTGTTCTGGAGAGGATGCCTGCGGACGCAGCCCCGGACGCTGAACGATGGAAGCGTGGTAGACGATCAGCAAACGAGGTTTCGCCTTCCCGGCCAGTTCGGCGAGTTCGGTCGTATTGGTGTGATGCTTCGCGACGTAGGCTTGAAAGTCCTTCCGCTTCGCCAGCGACTCCAGCGTCTGTACTTCATGGATCAGGACGTCGCAGCCATGGCATGCATCAACCGTGGCTTGGGTGGGACTTGTGTCCCCTGAGATCACAATGCTGCGGTCTGCGGTGTCGAATCGATAGCCGTAGGTTTCGGGAAAAGTGTGCTTCGTCGGAAATGCTGTCACTGTCACATTTGCGTCTTTGTAAACCATTCCCACCCCGATCTCATGAACGTTCACTTTGTAGTTTTCCCGATAGTCCGGAGATTGCCAGGTTTCGGTAGCGATCCGCTCCTCGATATCTTCGTGCCACGCGGCGAGAATGTGATCCGTCATCGCTTTGAGGCCCTTTGGCCCGTAGACTTCGAGCGGAAATTTTCGCCCCATCACCCAGGGCGTAAAAATTAGATCGGGATATCCCACGGTGTGATCGGAGTGCAGATGGGTTGCGAACACAACCTTGAGGTTGGTGGGCTCGAGCGCGGCGATTCCCTTGTCGAACATCGCAGCCTTGGCGCGCCGCACCACACCCGCGCCAAAATCCACGAGGTAGGCGCTCCCGTTGACAACGATCGCCGTAGCCGGGCCGGACCTGTCTGGGTCCGGAAAAGGATTGCCGGTTCCAAGCAAAACGACCTGGGTTTTACTTTCTGGAGTCTTGTTCGGAGTTTGCTGAGCGGCCGCGGATGAAGCGAGAATCAGAATCCAGAAGGCGACTGCGGTCGCGATCAGCCGACGCTTGCAAGCGTTCCAAGCAGATGCTGAGTTCGAATGGATCATCATTGCAGGCGAATCGTACACGGAGTTGGGTGGCTGGTCTATGTTGGGAAGACAGACGACGAAGCAGGCCATGACGCGCAGAGTCGGGCAGGGACAATCGACAATATTTTCAGAGAAAGCCTTGCATATCCCATTTACCATCGTTCCGCCGCGTGGGGAGCCTATGGCGATGTGGGATGACGCTCACACTTCGTGTCAACAGTCGAACAGTAAAGAACTCGCAAAGCCGAAGACAGCAACACGCCTGTTGATGATTTCCGTGCTCAGCGTTCTCTCAGTCACGCTAATGCCGGGTTGTTCCCACGGAGCTCCGCCCAGCGAGACCGCCTACATCCGCTTGAATCAAGTGGGATATGAGGGCGGCCCAATCCGCGCGTACCTGCTGACGCGGTCGCCGCAAACTGGAATCACCTTCACGGTGAAGAAATCAACCGGAGAAGCGGTGGTCGCGGGTGCCGTGGGAAGCTCTGGCGCCAGTTGGGCTAAGTACAAAGTGTACCCACTGGATTTCACGGTCTCGGCTACGGGGGAATACACGCTGAGTGTGTCCGGTCCGCATCCGGCATCTACCACCTTTCGAGTGGACACTCCAGCGCAGCTTTATACTCGTCCTCTCAACAACGCGTTGCGATTTTTCCAGGACCAGCGGGATGGGCCTGAGTACATTCCATCGGCGCTGCGAACCGCGCCCGCCCACCTGAACGATCAGCGAGGGAATGTCTACAAGCCGCCAGAATTCGGCTCATCTGAACGAATCAAGGGGGCCCTGGTGCCGACCGGGGCCGTGGTGGATGCCTCGGGCGGATGGTGGGACGCCGGCGATTCACTGAAGTTCGTGCATACGACCAGCTACACCGAAGCGATGATGCTCGTGGGCGTGCGCGACTTCCCTCGACAGATGGGGAGCGGTTCCTCGGTGTCGAATTTTGCCCAAGAGGCCAAGTTTGGCTTGGACTGGCTGCTGCGAATGTGGGACAACGACTCCGCGACCCTTTATTACCAGGTGGGGATCGGCAGCGGAAATTCCAGCTTCGAGGATGACCACAGCATCTGGCGTCTTCCGCAACAGGACGACACGTACGGCGGCACAAACGGTAAATACCGGTACATCCGCAATCGACCGGTGCTGATCGCCGGTCCGGCAGGATCGAAGGTCAGTCCCAATCTGGCGGGCCGTCTCGCCGCAGACTTCGCGCTGTGTTTCACGGTGTATCGAACAAGCAATCCCGAGTACGCGAACCGCTGTCTGGTAGCGGCAGAGCACATTTTTGATTTGGCCGACACTTCCCCGCCGTCTCAATTGCTGACGGCGTCTCCGCATGATTTCTACGGCGAGTCGGAGTGGCGCGACGACATGGAGTTGGCGGCGACGGAACTCTATTTGGCTACCCGCAATCCAAAGCTGCCCGAAAGACTTCCCCATCGTGATCCCGCTTTTTATTTGAAACAGGCGGCGGACTTGGCGGCTGCCTACATCCATGCCGGGAAAGTCGGCAGGGAAATCCTGAGCGTTGCGGATGTGAGCCCGTTGGCTCATTTCGAGCTGTATCGAGCGCTGACATTGGCCGGAAATCCTAGCGGGCTGGCGGTGACGCCGGAGGACCTCCTCGCCGACATGAAAAAGAATCTCGACCACGGGGTATCCGTGGCTGGAAACGATCCGTTCGGATTCGGCGCGCCCTGGGGCGCAGGCGATACGCCCACACACGGGGCGTCGCTGGCGGTGATGGCGAGCGAGTATGACTACCTGATGCACTCCAAACAGTACGACGCCTACTCGCGCCGGTGGATGGACAACATCCTGGGCGCGAACGCCTGGGGAGTTTCATTCATCGTGAGCGATGGAACGACGTTCCCGCGATGCATTCATCATCAGGTCGCCAACCTGATGGGAATGGGCGATCCGCCAACGCCGGTTCTGGCCGGCGCCGTGGTCGAGGGACCCATCGCAAAGCCCGACTCAGGTGCGCCTCGAGGCGCAAAAGCCTGTCCAAAGAACGGAGGGGACTCCTTCGCTCAATTCAACGGCAACGGCGCCGTATACAAGGACAACGTCGAGTTCTATGCGACGAACGAGCCCGCCCTTGATCTAACGGCTCCTTCCTTTCTGATGTTCGCCTGGAAGATCGCTGGGGTGCCGGCTGATCTCCAATACGAAGGCAGCGCGGCACGCAGCGCCGCAAAATAACTAGCGCTGGCCTAAGAGGCCGATTTGGTTCGCGAGTGGAAGGAGAGTCCTTGCCCGACAAACTCGATCTGTATGACAACGCGTATGGAAACTACACATCGGACGTGTACGAACGGGTGCGTATCGAAACTTATGGAGCCGACCTTGGGCAGACAAGCTGGGTAACGCAGGAAGAATCGGCCGACATCCCAAAGCTATTAAAGCTGACCGGCGATTCCGTGGTGCTGGAAATTGGCTGCGGCTCGGGCGCGTACGCACTGCATGTCGTCGAAGAAGTAGGCTGCAAAATTGTGGGTGTGGACTCGAACGCAAACGGAGTCACGAATGCGAACCGGCTCGCGGCGGAGCGAGGGCTGAATGAACGTGTCACGTTTAGACACTGCGACGTTTCGGCAGGGCTGCCATTTCAGAGTGAAAGCTTCGCTGCAGTTTTCGCCAACGATGTATTGTGTCACATTCCAGGCCGCGGCTCCCTGCTCCGGGAGATGCATCGAGTCCTCAGAGAAAACGGTTTGATGCTGTTCAGCGATGCCTTGGTGATTGGTGGAATGGTGTCGCATCAGGAAATCGCCACGCGCAGTTCAATTGGCTTTTACGTTTTTAGTCCGCCTGGGGAAAACAACCGTCTGATGAAAGAAGCCGGATTTCAGATACTTTCTGTGACCGACACCTCGGAGGCAGCAGCAGAACTCGCCGGCCGGTGGTGCGCCGCTCGGGAGAAGTACCGGAAGGAATTGGCCAACGAAGAAGGACGCTCTTCATTCGACGGCTTACAGAACTTCCTGCTCTGTGTACAGACGCTACTGAAAGAGAAGAGGCTGCTGCGCTTTCTGTATCTGGCTCGTAAGGAATAGTGCCGAACAACGGAGTTCCTGCCGCGAACTGGTCAGATGCCCGCGTACCACGCGTAGCCCCCTTCTGGAGAGGCAGACCCCAGTCCTTTGCCGAACTTCTTCATGCTGTCGGTGACCGTCAGATGCGTGATGAACTTTACGCTCTTGTAGCCGAGTTGCCGGGGCAGGCGCAGGCGAAGCGGCCCGCCGTTGCCCACGGGAAGCACATTGCCGTTCATTCCGTAGGTAAGAAAAGTCTGCGGGTGCATGGCATCGGCCATGTCAATGCTTTCCCACCAGTAGGGCTCGAGCGAGAAGTAGACAACATATCTCGCCTGGGGGTGCGTTCCCACGAGATTGAGAACGTGGGAGAGAGGTACGCCGATCCACTCGGCAATGTACGTCCAGCCTTCTTCACACGAGAGTTCCGTGATCTGGCTGCGCGATGGATAACTCTTTAGTTGGTCGAGCGAGAACGAGCCTGGACGAACGACCATGCCATCGACTGTGAGCCGCCAGTCCGCAAATCCCCCAGCCTGCAGGCGCTTGAACGTTTCGCTCAAGGGCGCGATCTCGTTGGCCAGCGGGCGCTCGGAAATTTGGCTCCGTGAGAATTCGCGGGCAAATGAGTGCCTGGTCAGCAGGCGCTGCGAAGCATAGGTCAGCGTTTCGCCGAGGCCGTAAAGTCCACCGTGGTCGGGCGGCACCAGTCCGTACTTCTGCGCAAGGCTCGCTGCCACACCCAGGCCCGAGACGCCCGCCGCGGCCGCGAGTCCCGTGTAGATCAACTTCCGGCGTGAAAACTGGCTCATGCGCCCTCCGTATCTGTGTCGGTGTGTCCGGTGATCATGGCTCGCACGCGGCTCCTGAATCCGGCCAAAGAAACCAGCACGACGTGAACCAGGAGGAAGAACGTGAGAGCCAGAGTGATGAAGAAGTGCAGCGTACGCGCGGTTTGCCGACCACCCAGCAGTGTGACGGTTGCGGGAAACGCGGAAACGAATGCGGGCGACATTGCCAGGCCCGTCCAGATGACGAGAGGAAACAGAATGAAAATCACGAACAGGTAGGTGAGACGCTGGAGTACGTTATACGACCACGCTTGCTCGCCACTCGGCCGCTTGAAGCGCAAGTGGTTCGCGATCACAGTCCAGATACCGCGCCTCGAGAGATCATTCTTCGCAGGTACCAAACCTCTACGGAAATGCCCGGTCACCAGTCCCCAGATGACATACAGCAATCCGGTAAACACTACGATCCACGCGGATTGAAAGTGCAGGGCGCGGCTCCATCCGTTCTGATCGGGCATCACGTATCCGTAGCCGGTCGGAACCAACGACCTCGAGGAAGGGATCGGTATCTTGAACAACGGCGTGGTCAGCACGTTGCCGGTCTCTCCCCAATAAAAGCGGGGATGAGAAACAACAATTTCCATCCCACTGACGAGCAGGGCAAAGAAGCAGAGTGTGGTGATCCAGTGAGTGACACGGACAAGGGCAGCGTGCCGCGGCGCAGTCGTCGTAGCGTTCACGACCGAGACAGCATTAGGAAGGCAAGCGGAATCGCTCACCGCGGCATGGTACCACGCGGAGCATCCGGATCGTGTGGGGCGGACACTTTGTCCGCCAAGGGCCGGGAGGCACACCGTCCATCTTGCTGAAATTGGCGTCCTTCGTAGTGCTTGGATACGACAGATCCGAACATTTGTCGGACAGGAGTGTCCGACCCACAAGTTCCTCTCACTTATGGCTTCGCTGCGGCCCCGGTCTTTGCCTTGATGATCTCGCTCAGGACGTCAGGCTGTCCTTCCACCCGTTCCAGGTGCGGAGACTTCAGACCCTCGTCATAGGTGATGGAGTACGTTTTGAACATGTCGGCGGTTTCGACGATCACCTCGATCGGCTGGTGATTCTCATGCACACTCTTGATGGCGTCTTTCAGAACAGCCGACGACCATTTCCTTCCGTTCACGGCTACCAGTTTCATACCCGGCCCGATACCCGCGCGATAAGCAGGCGAGCCCGGCATCACGTCCACAAAGGTTCCCTCCTGATTCAAGACGAAGCCAAGGGAATAACGAGCCTCGGTGATTTTGGCTTCTTCGACGATGGCTGCCAGAAAAGCATTGGGCTTGTCGGTATAAACCAGTTTCCATCCGCCCCCGGTGATTCCGCCCAGCGGCGCGTGTTCGCTGGTTGCTTTGGTGCGCTCCTTCAGCAGAGTTGCCCAATCGTAGGGCGCGACGGCGTTGAGCTCCTTCACCAAATCATCGAACGTATAGGGCACGACTTTCGGCGGACCGCTCTCTCCCCCGTGAAAGTGGCGGCAAAAATCGTCGAGCGAGCGGCGGCCATTGGTCTGCTTGCGGATGATGGTGTCAACTTCTAGCCAGATCAGCTCGCCTTCCGGATAGTAGTCCAAACCGCGGCGCCAACTCTCCCACTGTGGACCCAACATGCGCAGCATCTGTACCGACACACCGGTATCTTCCAGGGGGCGCCACGTGCGCCCCGGAGTGTGATCGAGAGCAGCCGCGGTAGCCGCCAGCGTCTCGCGATATTGCTCCTCCGTCCACAGACCTGAGCGCGCTGTGAGCACGTTGCCCCAATATTCCGTCATGCCCTCGTAGACCCACAGCAAGTCGCCGATCATCGGCTCCTGATAATTGCGCGTCGTCAAATCCGCCGGCCGCCGGTACTTACCGTTCCATGAATGGACAAATTCATGAGGCAGCAGACCCGCGTCGAGGAAATGCTTCTGCGGGTCGATCAGGGTGCGAGCTCCGGTGCTGTTATCGCTCGATTGATGATGCTCGAGGCCGTGATGGCCGACGGCGTCACTGAGCGTATAGAGGAAGTGATACTGCAGATAGTGATGCGCGCCGAAAAGCGCGTCGGCTTCCATCACAAGTTTGCGGTAAACCGCCGTGTCTTGCGGCGTCATTTCCAGGTCGGCCGCGCTGTCGGCGACCATATCGATCACGTGCGATGGGATTTCTCCTGCCGGCACCAGTTCGATCTGGCGATAGACCTCGCCCGCAATCAGCGGCGAATCCACCAGCATGGTGAGCGACACGGGATGAAACGCGATTTCTCCTCCCTCAGAGGTCGCGGTGGTCAACGCTGTTCCAAACTTCCAGCCCGCAGGTAGACGCACGGATGGCGACACCTCAATAGCGTCGGAGACAACCTTCTCGGGATAGAGCACGACCTGGTTCCAGTTGAGATCAAGCAGATTGCCGGACGCGGCCAGCCCTCCACCACCCGCACTGTCCATCGAAAGCAGATCGAACTTCGCCTCGACTTCCTTCACTCCGGCCGGCACGGTCACGTGGAAGGAATACATTTCGATGGGATCGCGATGCCACGCAAGTTCCTGATCACCGACCCGAAAATGCAGGCCAGTGACGTTCGCGATCGGCCCGCTGGGTCGGTGATTCCCCGGAATCCACTTCGGATAGACGTACACGACATCTCCCGGCGTTGCGGGCAGTGTCACCGTGGAGTGAAAAATGTTCCTAGGTGCGTCGGTGAGATCGACCGCCACCCGGATCGACGGGCCGGCGGGCGCTTGCGCAGCAAAAGAGCAAATCGACAGGGCAGCGACAAGAAAAGGTGTCTGGATTCGGTGCAATCGGGGCTCCCTCTGGAAGAAGACAGGCGAGAGAGTAATGGAGAACACTCGCTACTAGCAAGGAGGAGCTGCGCGAACTACGGGCGCAATTTCCGGCGGTGTCGGAAGAACGCTCCCGCGAGCCCGGTGGACAGCAGGACAATCGTTCCAGGTTCGGGCACTTGTCCGACGGGGTTGTTGCAATCAGGGCCCCTGCCATTCTTGCCGCCTGTGCTGCCCGCCGACGTGGTGCCGCCCTTTTTCTTCTTGCCGGGCCCACAGCTGGGAAGCGGTGGTGGGAACAACGATAACGAGCCACCAGTATTTGCAATAAAGCTGTAGCCGGCAGGCGCCATCGCGAACACGGGCAGGTTCGAACGCATGAGCGACGACTCGAAATTTGTCGCATACGGAATCACGGCTGCCGTTCCAGGATCGAGCCGGATCGGGTTCTCGAGCCTCGCCATGGCAGGCTCGTTGGGCGAAATCTCATTTCGTGGTTTTTCAGAAACCTGGTTGCCGCAACGGGTGCGCAGCGTCATCTTGCCATCAGTAATGACTTTCTCGCCGCGATGGAGCAGCACGCGCTTGGTCGTCCAGTAAACGTGCCCGCGAATGCGATAAGAAACGTAAACCGTTCTGTCCTCAGTGAGCTGAAGCACGCGCGCGCGGCGAAAATCGAAATCGCGGTAATGCGTGGCAACGACCGGATCGCGCTCAAACACGCGCTTGAATTCCTTCGGATCGTGCACCCCGCCAGGAACGATAGAGTACGGGTACACCGGCCGCGCCTCCTTCGAAGGGGCATCGGCATCCGCACCGGGGGTGGCGGAAAACGCCAAATCGCGCCGGACGTCTGTGTTATTCCATTCAGCTGCGGGCTGAGACGAGAACGAAGAAGCCAGGAAAGATCCGAAATCAATGGGTAGAAGTGCCGCCCCGACGAGTCCCCCCAGGACGAACACTGTTGCCAGCAGCCCGCGCCGAATCAAGCGGTTGCGGCGATGTCTGCGAGTGCGACGACGCACCCGTACCACACGTCCATTAGGGTCTTTCACAACTACCTACCAATAAGATCTAGGGTCGGGTCGGGGGAGACACTCCCTCCCCTGCAGTTCGCCTTCCACTTGAGTCAGACTAACCGCGATGACAACGAAGGACTATGGCTCTTTAGTGCCGAGCACGTTAACACACGGGTGAACGCTTTTGCACATTTGTTTGGGCATAGCGGATTTCTCTTTTCCCTTTTCGAATCCGAGTGTTAGCTTGCCCGGGGACGAAAGCGTCCGATAAAATAAAGCTTCTCCATCCCAATCGGAAACTCCGGGAGTCTGCTTGCAGGGAAAACCGCGCATTTTGGTGACGGGCGCTGGCGGGTTCATCGGCCACCACCTCGTCCGGCGTCTGAAATCGGACGGATGGTGGGTCCGGGGTGTCGATATCAAGGCACCGGAATTTGAGCCCAGCGCGGCCGACGACTTCAAGTTGCTCGACCTCCGCCTTTGGCCGGATTGCCAAAAAGCGACCCGAGGCATCGACCAGGTTTACAACCTCGCGGCCGACATGGGCGGGATCGGGTACATCACCGCGAATCACGCCGACATTTCGCGCAACAACATCCTGATCAACACACACATGCTCGAGGCGAGCCGGCAGAATGGAGCCACGCGCTTCCTCTTCTCCTCTTCGGCCTGCATCTATCCTCAATACAAACAGAACCATGCCGACGTCACTCCTCTGAAGGAAGCCGACGCGATTCCGGCCGATCCTGAACCGGGCTACGGCTGGGAGAAACTCTTCGCGGAAGAGCTGTGCCGCTACTACAAGAACGACTACGGCTTCGCGACTCGAATCGTGCGCTTTCACAACGTGTACGGTCCGCTGGGGACTTATGAAGGCGGCAAGGAGAAAGCTCCCGCAGCCATCTCGCGCAAGGTCGCGCTCGCCGAAGATGGCGGCAACATTGAAGTCTGGGGCGACGGCGAGCAGACGCGCTCGTTCATGTATATCGATGATTGCGTCGAGGGCCTGGTTCGCCTGATGGCGAGCGATTACGCCGAGCCGCTGAATCTCGGAACGGATCGCCTGGTCACCATCAACCAGCTGATCGACCTGGTGAGCGACGTTGCTGGAAAATCTCTGAAGAAGCAGCATGACTCGTCGAAACCGCAGGGCGTTCGCGGACGCAACAGCGACAACACCCTGCTGAACAGCGTTCTCGGCTGGCAGCCGACGATTTCGCTCGAGCAGGGACTGAAGACCACATATCGCTGGATTGAATCGGAATTGCGAAAAGCCGGACGGCTCCCCGCGGCGGTCGCCAGCCAAGCGGCCCGATGAGCCGCATTTACCTCCGAATAGTGATCGAAGTCGTGCGGATGTGCGCGCCGCGAGAACCATCGCGTGTGCGCGAATGACAAGTTTGCCAATGTCTGATTTTTCTCAAGTCACTGTTGAGCGAGTACGCAGCTACTGGGACCAGAGGCCGTGCAACATCCGGCACTCGCCCAAGCCTGTGGGCACGCGCGAATACTTCGACGAGGTCGAAGCGCGCAAGTACTTCGTGGAGCCGCATATTCCGCAATTTGCGGACTTCGAGCGCTGGCGCGGCAAGAAAGTTCTGGAGATCGGATGCGGGATTGGCACCGACACCACCAACTTTGCTCGCCACGGGGCGCAGGTAACAGCGCTCGATCTGTCACAACAGTCTCTCGAACTGGCACGACAAAGGGTCGCGGTGTACGGATTGCAGGACCATGTCTGCTTTTATTCCGGAAGCGCCGAAGAGCTAACAAAGTTCGTGCCCGTGGAGCCCTACGATTTGATCTATTCGTTCGGCGTTATTCATCACACTCCGCATCCCGAAAAAGTTGTCCAGCAGATGCGCAGCTATGCCAAGCCCGGAACCACCATCAAACTGATGGTCTACTATCGCCGTTCCTGGAAGGTGTTCTGGATTCTGATGGGCTACGGCAAGGGTCAATTCTGGAGGCTGCCGGAGTTGGTCGCTGAACATTCCGAAGCGCAGACGGGTTGCCCGGTGACCTACACCTACACGTGCGAAGAAGGACGCAAGTTGATCGAGTCTTCCGGATTCCGCCTGCGCGACTCGTTCGTTGATCACATTTTTCCGTATCGCATTCCCGAGTACGTCAAGTATCAGTACGTGAAGAGTTGGCCCTGGAGCTGGATGCCGGCGTCTTTGACTCGCGCGATGGAACGCCGCTTCGGTTGGCATCTCTGCCTGACTGCCGAGGCGGGCGCATGAGTCTGAAGGCGTGCGTCATTGGAATGGGAAAGCTGGGGTCTCCGCTGGCCGCATGTCTCGCCGCAAAAGGACTCACGGTGATCGGCGTCGACAACGATCCAAAGAAAGTGGACGCCATCAATCAGCAGCAATCTCCCGTGCATGAACCCGGGCTGGGCGAGATGCTGGCGCAGACACAAGGACGCCTCACAGCCGTCACCGATGTCGAGGATGCCATCCGGCGCTCCGACATCAGCTTCATCGTCGTCTCCACCCCGAGTGATCCCGCGGGTGGATTTTCGCTGAGATACGTCGAGCCGGTGTGCCAAGCAATCGGTCGAGCCTTGGCTGCGAAGCAGAGTTATCAGGTCGTCTGTCTCACCAGCACCGTCATGCCGGGAACCACCGGCGGTCCGGTCCGCGAGATGCTTGAGCAGGCCAGCGGGAAGCGCATGGGCCCGGACTTCGGATTGTGCTACAGCCCAGAGTTCATCGCACTGGGAAGCGTGATTCGCGACTTCCTGAATCCCGACATGCTGCTGATCGGCGAGTCCGACAAACGCGCGGGAGATTTCCTGCAATCGTTGTACGCGCAGGTTTGCGAGAACAAGCCCGCGCTGGCGCGTATGTCGTTCGTGAACGCCGAGATCACTAAACTCGCTGTCAACACCTACGTCACGACGAAGATCAGCTACGCCAACATGCTGGCTCGGATATGCGAACAACTGGCTGGCGCGAACGTCGATGTCATCACATCTGCGCTGGGGCTCGACACGCGCATCGGACCGAAATACTTGAAGGGCGCCGTCAGCTACGGCGGCCCATGCTTTCCCCGCGATAACCTCGCGCTCGCGCAACTTGCCCAGCAACTCGGCGTTCCACCGGACTTGGCGCAGACCGTGGACCGCTTCAACCGCTCGCAGATTTCCTGGCTCGCCGACCTGGTACAAAGCAGAACCAGCGGCGCGGTTGGGATTCTTGGGCTGACTTACAAAGCGGGTACGGACGTGGTGGAAGAAGCTGCCGGCTTCCTGCTCGCCAAGGAACTCGTGGCACGGGGCATGAGGGTTCTGGCGTTCGATCCGGCGTATGGAAGTCAATCGCGCGGACCTTCGGTCGAGAATCTCTGTTTCGCGACGAACGCGCTTGATTGCATTGAGAAATCGGATGTCGTCGTGATCGCCACGTGGTGGCCCGAATTTAACGGAATCGACGCCGTCCAGTGGGCGCGTGCCGGAGACCACAAACCGCGGACCGTCATCGATTGCTGGCGCACCGTGAAATTCTTGCGCGAGCAACCCGGCGTGGACTATTTCGGTCTCGGCATGGGGGAAGGCTTCGCATGAGTTCTCTTCCCGATTCGCCTACGGCTCCGCTGATGATTTTCGCGACTCCGAAGAAATTCGACGGCCACATCGGCGTGATTCAACGAAACGCCATTCAAAGCTGGACGCGCATGTCGCCGCGGCCGCACATCATTCTTTTTGGGACAGAGACCGGAACCGCGGAGATTGCACGGGAGTTCGGACTCGTGCACGTTTCCAACATCAAGTGCAATCAGTGGGGCACGCCACTGGTCAGCGATCTGTTTGAGCAGGCAGAGAAACTCAGCACCAGCCCCGTGCTTTCGTACGTCAACTCCGACATCGTTCTGTTTAATGATTTCGCGCAGGCCGTTACCCGTGTTGCAGGGGTGACCCCAGGCTTCCTGATGGTCGGCCGTCGAACGGACGTCGATGTGAGGCAAGAGATTTCGTTCAACGACGGCTGGGCCGACGAGCTTCGGCGTCGAGCGCGCGCGGAGGGCAAGCTCCAGATCGCGCGCAGCATAGACTACTTTGCGTTCTCGCGCGGGCTCTATCCCGGCATGCCGCCGCTCGCCATCGGCCGCTTCTGGTGGGACAACTGGCTGCTGTGGAGAGCGCGCTCCCTTAACGCGGCGGTGGTCGATGCCACGAGCGAAGTCCTCATCGTCCATCAGAATCACGACTACTCCCACACCACCTACGGGCCGAGCAAGGAAGAACTGATGGCGAGCGAAGAGTGCATCCTGAATGCGCGTCTGACCTGTGCGGATTCGGCGGACTACGGCGACGGATTCTTCTGGCGCTACGCTTACACAATCGACGACGCTACTTACAAGCTAACGGCCGACGGACTGACGACCAATCCGCGGCGACTCTGGAAGCAATTTAAGCGCTACAGTTCGCGCCCGCTCAGCGTTGCAAAGCTGGTGAAGCGAAGTCTCAGCCATTCGCACGCGACGGCAAAGCAAAATAACTCTGTCCCCGGGAGACAGAGATGAAATTGAGCTTTCGCAGGCAGGCTAGATGGCCATTCACTCCAGGCGTCGGCGCCGACGAACACCTGGCAGAGAGTTTTCGCGTCCTGCGTGCCAAATGGGGAGAAATCCCCGGCGGCGAGCAGTTGCGCGTCCGATCCGCAGATCTGCTAAAGGTGTCCGACAGCGAACTTCTACGCATTTGGGCCACGGGGCTGACGGACTCTTCCACCGGCCCCGCATACTCGGTGCGCGGTTGGTATCACACGCTCTACTCCGATGTCTTTCGCGGAAAAAAGGTTCTTGAGATCGGCTCAGGCATGGGCTTCGACGGCATCACCTTCGCGAAGAATGGCGCCGAATGGACGTTCGTCGATATCATGGCCAGCAATCTGGAAGTCGTGAGGCGGCTGTGCCGGCTCCAGGGCGTTCAGAATGCCCGCTTCTGCCTGATGGAGGATTTACGTTCGCTGGCCGACCTCCCGACAGACTACTCCGCAATATTTGCGCAAGGATCATTGATCAACTTGCCCGTGGAAGCCACGCGCGTCGAAGCCAAAGCGCTCCTCGAGCATCTGCCCGTCGGCGGCCGATGGATTGAATTAGGGTATCCCTACCGCCGCTGGACACACGACAAGCGTCCTCCGTTCGACAAATGGGGAGAAAAAACCGACGGCGGGGCACCCTGGATCGAGTGGCACGACCTGAACAAGGTTCGTGAATTCCTGGCGCCTGCGCAATTCGATGTGGTCTTCACTCTCGACTTTCACAAGTACGACTTCAACTGGTTCGATCTTATCCGCCGCGCTTAAGATTGCTGGGCCGAAGGAAACGTTTGCAGAGACTCTCGCACCATCTCGACTGCGCCCGCGACGGCCACAATCTGCCCTGCATCTTTGTGGCGTCGCGCACCGAACTGAACAATCCCGCCTTGATTTCTCTGCTCAGAGACTAGTGATGTCTGTGGACTTTCCGGCTTCCAACTCGATGATCGCCGCGGAGGTCTTCTCCCAGGCTCCAGCGTCGTGGCCGAAGATCAGCCTAGTGACGCCGGTCTTCAACTCCGCGCACTACCTCGAAGCAACCCTCCGCTCCGTGCTGAGCCAGGGATATCCGAACCTGGAGTACATCGTCATCGACGGCGGCTCGACCGATGGCAGCCTCAACATCATTCGTAAGTACGAAACCCAGTTGCACTCCTGGGTCAGCGAGCCCGATCGAGGCATGTATGACGCAATCAACAAGGGCTTCGCGCGCTCCTCGGGCGAACTGATGGGCTGGATCAGTGCCACCGACATGTTGCATGCCGGCTCCCTGTTTGTCGTGGGCAGCGTCTTCCGTACGTTCCCGCAAGTGGAGTGGATCACCGGGCGGCCCACCGGATTCAGCGACGACGGCATGGGCGCCGAAATCCTGAAGCTGCGTCGCTGGTCGCGCTGGCCATTTCTCGCCGGAGCCAATCGTTACATTCAGCAGGAATCAACTTTCTGGCGGCGCAGTTTATGGGAACGCGCCGGCAGCCGCGTGGATGATTCGCGGCGGAATGCCAGCGACTTTGAATTGTGGGTGAGGTTTTTTCGACATGCCCAACTCTACTCGGTCGACGCCCTGATCGGCGGTTTCCGTTCGCATCCGGACTCGCTGGGCTTGCAGAACCTCGCGGAGTGCCATCGCATCCACGAAGAAATCATTCAGATCGAACTTGCTTCAATGAAAGGTGCAATAGGTGTCAAGTCTTTTCGCCGGCTTGGTTCGATCATAGAAAAACTAGGTTTGGAGAAACCCTGGCGCAAAGTTGCGTTGGCGACACTTCCCAAACTTCCTGGGTCCAGCCGCGGGCCGGTGATTCGCTACCGCAAAAACGCGTGGATGTTGGAATAGAAGGCGGTTAGTCCAAGGGAGCTCCTCAACAAACACTCAATTATTCGAAGTTAGCGAAGTTACTGGCCGCTCCCCACGTTTCACTTGACCGACCCCCTGATTGGAGCCTAGACTCAAGGCCTCGAAATAAATTCCTGCTTCGCCTCTCTTCCGCGGGACCCGTTAACGACCGCGCGGGGATGCGCCTGAATCACGGTCACTCCGACCACAGCCGTTTCGCAAACCTGCCTTCGGAGGAGATTATGACGCTTATCTCACGACTGGACCGCGCTGCTCTATCCAAGTTTTGTTTTTTGCTCGTCTGTCTTGTCGCCATCACCGGCCTTACAAGCGCCGCCGTGAATCCCGCGACAGTCCGCGTCCATTACAACCGGACCGCGGCCGACTATTCCGGCTGGCAACTCTATACGTGGTATGGCGCGCTGAACCCGAGCCCGCAGTGGAATCCGGCGCAGCCACCCGACGGCACAGATACGTTTGGTGTGTTCTTCGACGTGCCCTCCATCACCACCGACACCGGCCTGAACTTCATCCTGCACGACGGGACGGGCAACATCAAGAACTGCCCAAACGATATGTTCTTTCCCTTCCCCACCGGCTTTGCCGCGAATGGTGCGGAAATCTGGCAGTTGCAGGATGACTGCACCATCTACACGTCGCAGCCACCTCGTCAGGTGGGCGACGTTCACAAGGCCCACGCACATTTCGTCACTCGCGACACCATCGCATGGCCCAATGCCGACCCCAGCAATACTTTCCTTCTGTATTACTCGGTGACAGGCGGGATTTCTTCGGGCGAAACTGGAGTCACTGGTGGCCAATCGATTCCGCTGACCGTGGACCCCAGTGGACTCTCCTCCTCCGTGCTGGCAAAGTTCCCGGCGCTGACTGGCGCGCTTGCACTAAAGATAGGCCCCGCGGATCTCTCGAAGGTCCCATCCTTGCTCAAGGGCCAGTTAGTGGTCGCCCGCTCCGATTCGACCAACACGCTGATTGACGCGACAGCTCTGCAGATTCCGGGGGTGCTCGACGACCTCTATACCTTTGGCGGAAAGCTCGGCGCGGTTTCGGGAGACGGCGCAGGAGTGAGCTTCAACGTGTGGGCTCCCACGGCGCAATCGGCGAAGCTGCACGTGTATGACGCGTCCACGGGCCCCGAGTCTGCAATTCTCCCCATGCATTTCAATTCCCGCACCGGCGTGTGGAGTACATCCGGGAACGGCAGCTGGGTCAATCGCAAGTACTACGCCTACGAAGTGCAGGTCTTCGTGCGCAGCACCGGCAACGTAGAAACTAACATCGTCGCCGATCCGTATTCCCTCAGCGCCGCTGCAGGCAACGCCCGCAGCCTCGTCGTCGACCTCGAAGACAACCGTACCAAGCCACGTAACTGGGACGATCAGGATCGGCCGCATCTCGCTGGTCCGCAGGACATCGTTCTCTACGAACTCCACGTCCGCGATTTCTCCGCGAGCGATGCGACGGTCGCCGCCGCCGATCGCGGTAAGTTCCGTGCCTTCACCTATCAGAACTCCGACGGCATGCAGCACCTCAAGGCATTGCAGGAAGCGGGCCTGACCCACATTCATTTGCTGCCTTCCTTCGAGATCGCCAGCATCCCTGACAGCGGTTGCACAACACCGGTCGTGCCCGCGGCCGCCCCCGATTCCACCGACCAGCAAGCCGCGATCAGTCCCACTCGCGATCAGGATTGCTTCAACTGGGGATACGATCCGGTGCTCTACACCGTGCCCGAAGGCAGCTACGCCAGCAATCCCAATGGCGTCGCTCGCGTCGTGGAATTTCGCCAGATGGTCGAAGCCCTCCACCAGGCCGGCCTGCGCGTGGTGATGGACGTGGTCTACAACCACACCTCCTCTTCCGGCCAGGACAACAATTCGATTCTCGACAAGCTTGTTCCGGGCTACTACTACAGGCTCGACCAGAACGGCTTGGTGGAAACCAGCAGTTGCTGCCAGGACACGGCCGCCGAACACAACATGATGGGCAAGCTCCTCACCGATTCGGTGCTGACCTGGGCTCGCGAATACAAAGTTGATGGCTTCCGCTTCGACATCATGAGCTTCCATCCCAAGCCGCTAATCGTCGCTCTGAAGTCAAAGCTCTCTCGCATCGATCCCTCCATCTACATCTACGGAGAAGGTTGGAACTTCGGTCAGGTTGCTAACAACGCGCTGTTCGTGCAAGCCTCTCAAGCCAACATGGCGGGGACGGGCATCGGCACCTTCAACGACCGCATGCGCGACGCCGTCCGCGGAGGTGGCCCATTTGATGGCGGCACGTCCCTCGTCATCAATCAGGGATACATCAACGGACTCTGGTATGACCCGAACGATCTCGCCGCGCCTGCGACACCGGGCCAGCAAGACACGCTGAACCGAGATGCCGACTGGATTCGATTGGGAATTACAGGAACCCTCAAGGACTACGTCTTTACCGACAAAGATGGCAACACGAAGACCGGCGCCCAGATCGACTACTTCGGGCAACAAGCCGGTTACACACTCAATCCGCCGGATGTTATTAACTACATCTCGGCACACGACAACTTAGACCTGTTCGACAATAATCAACTCAAAATGCCGGTCGAGGCGCCGATGGCCGACCGCATCCGGGTCAACAGCCTGGGAGTGGGACTCGTACTGTTGTCGCAAGGCGTTCCCTTCTTCCACGCCGGCGACGACCTGTTGCGTTCGAAATCTCTCGATGCCAACAGCTACAACGGCGGCGACTGGTTCAACCGCATCGACTTCACGTTCCAGAGCAACAACTGGGGCGTCGGCCTTCCACCTTCATGGGACGGTAACCAGGGCAACTGGCCGGTCTTCCAGCCGTTCCTCGCCAATCCCACGCTGAATCCCGCTTATGGCGACATCACGCAGGCTACTGCGGTATTCCAGGACTTCATCCGCATTCGCAAAAGCTCGCCGCTGTTCCGCCTGCAAACTGGCAACGACGTGAAGCAACGTTTGAAGTTTTACAACGTTGGCCTTGGGCAGGTGTCCGGTCTGATCGTCTATTCGATCTCCGACCAAGTCGGCCAGCAACTCGACCCTCGCTATCGCAGCGTGGTTGTCCTAAGCAACGCCACGAAAAGTGCGATCACCTATGCCGTACCCGATTACCAGGGCCATCGCCTACGCCTTCACCCCGTGCAGTCCAATGGCGCGGACCCGGTTGTGAAGACGGCAACCTTCGCCCGCGATACGGGAACGTTCACGATACCGCCACGCACGATCGCGGTGTTTGTGGAAACGCGGGAACGGTAGTTCAACTCAGGTTCACACACCCAAAGACACGGAAGCCCCGTCTCGCAGGAAACGGGGCTTTTCAAATCCAAAATTCCGGATATTGCTACGGACATGGTGGAGCTGACCGGGATCGAACCGGTGGCCTCCTCGTTGCGAACGAGGCGGACAGCCATTTAGGCCGCTTTGGATTCAATCGCTTAAGAGCATGCCTGTTCCATTACTGTTCG
>DASRDJ010000235.1:0-2959 GCA_035652655.1 Terriglobales bacterium | reverse complement strand
ATGTAGTGTCGCTGTTGTCGCGCTCACATGGACAGCAGTTGCGGTACCTAGCGATCGATTGGCTCTATGCAACCCCGTCACGACCCCACGGGGTGGATTTGGGACCCATTGGATGGTTTCGGGACCTCGATCGATTCATTGAACAACGGATTGGCAGTCCGCTTGTATCGCGACCGAAGCCCTGAAAAGGCAAGGACTGGCACGCTCGGGAGGTCACTGGCGGGCAGAGTTAGTGCAGTGACGGGGTCAATGGCGGAGCCGGGAGCACGATAGGGTTGCATCCAGGGCGGCGCTAAACGGACTCGCGAACCGCGAGGCGACGCGATCGTCATATAATTCCGCGCCGACCTCTGCAAAGTAGACAGGTGACGTATGTGTCGCAACATCAAATTGCTGTTCAATTTTGCGCCGCCCGTTACAGACGGCGAGATCCGTGCAGCAGCCTTGCAGTTCATCCGCAAGGTCAGTGGCTTCAATAAGCCCTCGCTGACGAACGAGGCGGCTTTCAATGAGGCAGTCGAGCGAGTTTCTCAGGCGTGTGCCGAACTCATGCATTCCCTGCAGACCACCGCCCCGCCACGGGACCGGGCTGAAGTCGCGGCCAAAGCGCGCGCACGTTCGGCGAAGCGCTTCCATTCCTTCAAGTTACTTGAGTCCTAGGAAAGACTGGCGGGTCTTCTGCGGCCCAGGTACCCGTGGAGCCTTTCCGGCTATCCGTTAGTACGTGGAACTAAAGAGAGCGGCGACGAAGCCAACTCGGGCGGACTGGCAATCCGACAGCGACCGCGCTAAGTCTTTGCCAGGCGCGGGCCTGCAGATCCCTTGAGCTGAATGGTGCAGACTTCGTGCACTGAGTGCCCCAGGCAGGGCGCGCCTAGCTTCGTCGAGCAAGAGTGAGAATCGATGAGCGCCGAAATTGAAATACTCAAACGGTTCTTCGCCGCGATCAATCGCAATGACATGCAAGCCATTAGGAAGGATTTCGATTCACAGATCGTGCGTGTCGAGCCCGAAGGTTTTCCAACGGCTGGCACGTATCGCGGTATCAAGGAAATACAAGAACACGTGGCGAAGGGACGCAATAGTTGGGCCGCAGGAACCTGCGACCCCGAAGGGTTCTTCGAGAACGGAGACAAAGTCGTTGTCTATCTTCACGCATGGGTCTGTCTGAAGGGCTCGACCGAATGGACTGGTGGCCGATTTGCCGATGGCTTTGTGTTCCGGGGCGGCAAGATCATCCAATATCTTTCTTTTGGGGACAGGAAAGAGGCCCTAAGGTGGGCCGGCATCGAAGACTGACGGCGACTGGGTCTCCTAACAGCCATCACGGACGTGGCAGTGGAGGAGATTTCCGTGCAGAGGACGACCCATGAGCCGACGGGTGGGCGTCGCTCGGACCAATGGGCTAACTCGGGAAGGGCTGGACGCCGATCCATCGCACATGCAGCCAGTGCGCAAAGGCTACGTACAAGCCGAGGCCCGCCACAACGGCAATCAGGTCGTTCCATCTGCCTGGAGGGGCAGTGCTGATGGGTCTCGCGCTACGCCAGCGAAAGGAAATGCGATCAGCAAGCGCCCACGCCAGAAACCCGCCGAACAGGAGGACGTTGGCGCAGGTACCGCTGCCCAGAAGATGCGCGAGCGCCCAAAACATCACTGCCAGGAGCATCGGATGTCCCACGGCGTTTCTGATGCGGCCAGGAAAATACGCCGCGAGCAGCAGAGGGAATACCGGCAGCATCAGTACGGCCGTCAGGTACCGCATCGATTCGGCAGGCGTGTAGAGGACTACGGATTGGCGGCGTGCCAAGCCGTAGCCCCAGATGATGAGTATGAAGCCGGCAATCGATATCAGGGAATAGAGTCCTCGCCACGCATGGCCCATCTGGGCCGCCGTGGCGTCACGCCAGCGTGGCGCCACGATTGATATCGAGTGGATTCCGAGGAACAGGATCAGACCCAGCGCCAGATAGGCCATGCCTTCGGGTCCTCGCTAAGACCTAAACATCAGATATCGCAAATGAGCTATGAGGTCAACTCACACCGGCACCCTGACCCAGGCCCAGATCAGAGCGGCGGTGCGACGGCACCCTTGCTGCGAAGGCGAGCGGCGCCCAGGGCGTGCAATCGTCCGGGCCGGGAACCGGTCTTCTTCGGCATCGCCAGGGAGAGTTCCATGTCCAAGCTTCCGTATGCATGCCTGATCGCCGCGGCTCTCGCATGCTCTACCGTCGGCGCCGCGGCAAGTCCCCGGCCAGCGGTGATCGAGCTATACACCTCCCAAGGGTGCAGCTCCTGCCCTCCAGCGGATGCTTTGCTTGGCGAACTCACGCGGAAATCCAATGTACTCGCCCTGGCGTTCCACGTGGACTATTGGAACAATCTGGGTTGGACGGATCCGTATTCACTTCGGGATGCCGTCATCCGACAAAGTGCCTACTCGAAGGCCAGAGGTGAGGCCTCGGTCTACACGCCGCAGGTGGTCGTCGACGGACGCGACGAATATCTGGGGTCTGACCGCGGCAAGATCGAACGCGCCGTCGGCGAGGTTCGAACGGGTGTTCCCGTCACGCTGGACGTCGTAGATCAGAATCTCGTCATCGCACTGGGAGGCGCGCAGTGTCTCGCTCCGAGCGACGTCCTTGCGGTCACGTTCCTGCGCAAAGCGGTATCGAAAATCGGGCGGGGAGAGAACTCCGGGCGCACCCTTGAAGAATTCAACATCGTTCGATCCATACGGAAAATCGGCAAGTGGAGCGGAGAGGCTGCCACCCTACACGTGCCTTTGAGCACCATACCTCGCGACGCGACCGACTTCGCGGTCCTTGTCCAGCTGCCGGGACAGGCGCAGATCATCGGCGCGGCCACCCGGGCACTGCCTTAAAGGCACAAGCGGTCACAGAAGTATCGCCTCCCGTTGTTTGCTTCGACCGGGCATCTCGGGAATTACAACGAACTG
>DASRDJ010000234.1:0-19743 GCA_035652655.1 Terriglobales bacterium | reverse complement strand
CCCAATTGCCGCTACCTGCACAACAAAGTCGGCGAGAGTCCCGAAACGATGACGGCATCGCAAGCGCTGCGTGAAGGCTATGCCCCGTGTCCGCGTTGCCTGCGCCAATACCTGAGCGCCAGCATAGAGTGCCCGCGCTCTTCGTCCAGGCCCGAGACATCGATTGTGCAAACTCACGCGCCCACAAGGTTCGTATCAGAGCGTCGCTTTGGCGATGCCGTAGCAAGGCCGCGCAAATTGCCACTTTAGTTTCTTCTCCACAGGGGTCGCCAGCGCGCGACTACTCGCAAGCAGGAGGAGTGCGCCTCACCAAAGCCGAAAGGCCCCGCCGGCCACCGGTGTTAAAACGCGGCGGCTTGGACCTTTCACCCCAAATTCAAGCACCCACCGATAAACCGGCCTACAACGTAAGCAGTATTGACGCTTCTACAACTCAGCGTTTATTGTACGGCGAAGAACTCTACAACGTGCGCCAAGTGGCATAACCGCCTTTGCCCGTTGCCGACCTTTCACCGGTTCGGCCAGCAACCCGTTGAGGCAGATCGGGTTGCAAAATGTGCAAGATTCTCATCGCCGATGACTCGGCACTTTTCCGTCGTTCCCTGCGCTCGTGTCTCGAGCAGAACCCTAAAATGAGAGTGTGCGGCGAGGCCGAGGATGGTCGCACCGCTATCGATAAGGTCAAGGAACTCAAGCCCGACGTTGTCATTCTCGACTGGCAGATGCCGGTTATGGACGGAATAGAGGCTGCGCGGCACATCACTCGCATCGCGCCCGAAGCCACGGTGGCGTTGCTTACCCTGCACAGCGGGCCTCAAATCGCCAAAAAAGCTCAGGCGATAGGCATTCAGCGTGTCTTCTCCAAAGCCGACCGTCTGGAGTACTTGAGCGAATGGCTTATGCAGGTGTGCGAGCGGGCCGTAACGACCGTAACGTAAGAGAGCGCCCGATCGGCGCCCGTCGCTGTTGAGGTTTGTCTGGGAAAAGAACTACTCTGCGCCCGGAATCGATCCGAGGGCGCACATCGGCGAGCAGGTCACTCGCAGTCCTTTTCCCACCGCTGTCTCTGTCGTTTCATCATTCCATAGCACTCGCAGGAAACTTGTTCCAGTTGTTCCCGGTCCGTAATCGTCACGCTTCCCCGATTCTGGGCAATGAATCCGGCTTTCTGCAAAATGCCGGCGGCAATCGTGACGCTCGCGCGTCGTGTGCCCAGCATCTGTGACAGCAATTCCTGCGTCAATGGTAACGACTTGGTGCCCAGGCGATCCGAGCACACTAACAGCCACCGCGCCAGTCGCTGCTCAACCGCATGGAGACGGTTACAGGCAGCAAGTTGAGTTGCCTCCATAGCCATCATCTGCGAACACTGCTGCAGTTGTCGCTCCAGGACTTGACACTGCCTAAGGAAGCTGGACAAAGTTTCGGCCTCGATGCGCAACGCCGTGGCCTCGACTTGTACCACCGCGCGCGTGGAAGCGGTGCGGAAACCGGCGACCAGAGGAATTCCGACGAAGCCTTCCTTGCCGATCAGCCCTGCCTCGATGCTTTTCCCGTCGGAAAATACGGTCAGGATCGAGATCATTCCCGTATTGCAGAAGTAGGCCGACTTTAAAGTGTCTCCCACCTCGTGCAGCATCTGGCGACCTTTCAGGCGCACCAGTTCCAGTTTTGGAAACACGATATCCCGCTCCGCTGCCGGCAGGCGTAGAAGTATCTGATTATGAATGTGGTTCCCGTCGCCATCAGAGTGGCGCAAAGCAGCGGTGGCGCGCGATATTGGCACGCGAGAAGATTTTTCGGCCATGTCTGCTTCTATACGGAACGGCAACTATCTTTGGCTTCGCAAGAGACCGTTGCTCAAGGGAAGGCAGCTGGGGTCACATTGCTCGAGGAGACGCCTAGAGCGTACACACTTGCCATCCTCACGTCTGTACGCTACGTGTCCGATGATTGAATTTGAGCGTACGGTGAACGGAGTCTCGCATCCATCTCGAGATTTGAGGTTGAATTCTCGCAGGATCCACCATCATTCCGACCCGTTCGCGTCGGCTTTGGCTGCGTCGATTTTGGATTGCGCATGCCGACCAGCACCTTCATCCCAGAACGAGGAATTCGGCGAGAGGGGCGCCACGTATCACGGCAAAGCTTCATCGATGGCAGAGCCACGACAAAGCTCGTTTAGGAATGGTCCAAATCGTCTTCAATTGATCGTGAATTCAACCGACGAAATGTTGATGCTGAAACGTCACTCGATCGAGGACGCCTTACCGCGGTTAACACGCCAACTGATCTCGCGAAATCTTTAATCCATCCAAGTTGCCCAGCGCCGTCACCGCGATCGAATCGGTCTTGAAAAAGTCGTTCGCCATTTCATGCAGATCCTCGGCCGTAACCGCCTCGATCTTCTCGATCACAGCGTCCATTCCGTAGAACTTTTCGAAGTACATATCCTGCCGCGCCAGGTTCGACATTCGCGAGGTCGACGACTCCAGCGAGAGCATCAGGCTGCCCTTCAACTGATCCTTCGCCCGCCGTACTTCTTCCGCCGGCAGCTTTTCCGACTTCAGCTTCTTGAATTCCGACACCACGGACTGCACAACCTTCGCCGCCGACTGCCGCGAAGTGCCCGCATACACCGATAGGCATCCGGTATCGAGATAAGGATTCAGGTCGCTGTAGATCGAATACGCCAGGCCTTGCCGTTCGCGAATATTCTGGAACAGCCGCGAACTCATGCCGCCTCCCAGCAGGGTGTTCAGCACGTAGGAGGCAAACCGCTTCTCGTGCGCGATGGGATGCGACGGAACGCCCATGCAAATCTGCACTTGCTCGAGTGATTTCTTGGTACGCAGCGTGATGCGGGGGACAATCTTCGGCACCAAGCGGTGGAATCCGTTCTTCAACGGCTTCATGTGCTCGAAATGTTTAATCACCAACTCGACGAAGCGCTCGTGCTTGAGATTCCCAGCCGCCGAAATGATGAAATTCCCGGGCGTGAAACGCTTGCTGTACAGATCTCGAACCGCGGGCTGCTCGAATCCCTTGACCGTCTCCTTTGTTCCCAGGATCGGCTTGCCCAGTGGATGATCCTTCCAGAAATTCTGCGTGAAGATTTCATGTACCAGATATTCCGGGCTGTCCTCGTCCATCTTGATTTCTTCAAGAATCACTCGTCGCTCGCGCGCGATGTCTTCCACCGCGAACACCGGATTCAGTACCAGGTCGGAAAGTACTTCGAAAGCGACGGGCAAATGCTCGTCGAGCACCTTGATGTTGAAACACACACACTCCTTCGCAGTGAAGGCGTCTAGGTTGCCGCCGATCGAATCCACTTGCCGCGCAATGGCCTCTGCCGAACGGTTCTTCGTGCCCTTGAACACCATGTGCTCGATGAAGTGCGACAGCCCATTTAGCTGAGGGTCTTCATCGCGCGACCCGGCCTTGATCCAGATCCCGATCGAAATCGACCGGATGTGCTTCATCTCTTCCGAGATCACGGTCAGCCCGTTGGGAAGCACCTGCCGGTGAATGTTGCGCAGTTCTGCGACCATAAAAGTATCGTCCGCCAGTCCGGTCGCTTACCGGGTCCGGCGGTTCTACCTATTCTCACACAGCCGACGAGTTAAGTGCCGAGCGGAAAAATCAGTCAAAAGAATCAATGCCTTGCAGCCAATCATTCGTGACTTTCGTGTTAGTGCAAGATCCCGCGTTCTTCGCGCTCGGATACAATCAAGGTAACTCGCCACCGCATGACCAGCTCTGTTCACAGACCTCTGCTCGGCCTCGACCGAAAAGATCTCGCCGCCCTCGTCGACGAACTGAACGAGCCGGCCTACCGTGCGCAGCAAATCTTCGAGGCGCTCTACCGCCAGCGCGTCGATTCTGTCGATCAAATTTCGACCCTGCCCGCGAGCCTGCGAAGCGAACTCAGTGCACGGGACGTCACCATCGGTGCGCCGCGCATCGAAAACAAATTCCAATCGGTCGATGGAACCGTGCGCTATCTTATCGCGTGTGACGATGGGCAGACGGTCGAAACCGTGTGGATGCCTGAAGGCGATGGCGGTGAGACAGGCGATGGCACCGATGCCGGGGACGAATCCTCGCGCCGTTGGGATCGCGCGACCATCTGTGTCTCGAGCCAGATCGGCTGCGCGGTTGATTGCCAGTTCTGTCTGACCGCCTTACTGGGCGTGAAGCGCAACCTCAGCGCAGGTGAAATTGTGGGACAAGTTTGCGCCGTGTTGCGCGATCAAGAAGTATCGCCGCCGGAAGATCGCATCAACCTGGTCTTCATGGGGATGGGCGAGCCCTTCCTCAATTTCGACAACTGCATGAAGGCGGTGCGACTGCTGGTCGAGGGCGTGGGCATTCCTGAGTCGCGTATGACGTTGTCGACGGCCGGCATCGTGCCGCGCATTTATGACTTCGGCGCCGAGGCTGTGCGGCCGAAGCTTGCGATTTCTTTGAACGCTTCGAACGACAAGCTGCGCACGCAGCTCATGCCGATCAATAAGAAATGGAACCTCGCGGCGCTGCTCGATGCTGCGCGCGCGTTTCCGTTGCGGGCGCGCGAGCGGATGACGTTTGAGTACGTATTGCTGGCGGACGTGAATGATTCTCTGCAGAACGCGCGCGAAATTGTCGAGTTGGTGCGTGGAGTCCGCGCCAAGGTCAACCTGATCGCACTCAACCCTGGACCAGGCATTGTCTTCGGCACGCCCGCAGTGGAGCGCGTGCTGGCGTTTCAGAAGGTTCTCGTGGGAGCCGCCCTGCCGGCGTTCATTCGACGTCCACGCGGTCGCGATATCTATGCGGCGTGCGGGCAACTCAAGCGCACGATCGAGATCTCTGCCCCCGAATCGGGGATGGTGCAGCTGGGCTAGTTGACCGCGGGCGGAACCGCCGGTGGGGCTTCCGAAAGAGTTGCCATCGGTTCAGTCGCCTCGGGCGGTGGCACCATGATGGATTCGGTCCCGGCCACTGGAAGCTCGATGCAAATGGTCATGCCACCTTCCACGCGGTTCGTGCAGAGGATGCGGCCGTGATGGTCCTGGATGATCCCGTAACATGCGCTCAGTCCCAGGCCCGCGCCCTTCCCAAGCGAGCGTGTGGTGTAGAAGGGATCGAAGACGCGCTCCGGCTCGCGAGCTCCCGGGCCGTTGTCGGAAAGTTCCAGCATCACCGTGTCATTCTTCTGACGCGTGCGCACTGAAAAGATTCCGCCGCCCACTTCTTCGAGCGCCTGCTGCGAGTTGCTCGCAATATGCAGGACGACCTGCAGCAACTGGTTGGGATCGCCGGAGACCTGCTTCAGACCATCCGCGAGATTGACTTGCACCTCGACGCGCCGGGAACTGAATTGTGGCTGGTTGTGCTTGAGAGCAGTGCGCACCACTGAGTTGAGGTCGACCAGAACTTTTTCGCCCGGAACCTGCCGGGCGAAATTCAACAGGCTGGAGATTAGAACGCGCGTTCGCCGAACTTGCTGCGCGATCTTGGAAGCGAGGGTGCGCTGCTCTTCGGTGAGTCCGGAGGACGCCAGCAATTCTGAATAACCCAGCATCGCCGTCAGCGGATTGTTCAGCTCATGAGCGGCGCCGCCCACCAGCTGTCCGAGGGAAGCTAGTTTTTCCGACTGGATAAGCTGGGTCTGCAGCCGCTTAAGGTTGTTGAAAGATTCTTCCGAACTGCGCAGCAGGCGAATGAGTTCGCGATCGAGCAGATGCTGGCGCAGGAAAACAATGCCGCCCATGATCATCATGGTCACGAGCGTGAGCACGAGCCGGAAATTGCGCACGCGCGCCGGAGCACCGGAGTTGAACACGGACCAGGCCGCAAGGACCGGCAGCGACAGGATCACCATCATGCCGAGGCGCGCGACCCATACCCCATGGCGGCCGGTCGCCGGAGTCTTCTCTTCCTGCGCGTGAGTGTCCTGACCGATGACGCCCACCACGCTGACCCATCCCATGGACGCGGCCAGCGGAAGATCGTAAAGGCTCCCCGTGAAATACACGTTGCGCAGGATGGCCCAATTCGCAATGTAGGAGCTGAGTGCGTAGACCAGACTTGCTCCAAACCAGTGCGCGTAGATCGTGCGCCATCCTTTGTGGCTCCGCAAGCCGATGGCGGCGAGCGCCACCAGGAAGACGAGTTTCTCGGTCAAGTAGAGCGCGTTTAGACTTCGCCCGTAAGCGACTTCGTCGCGTTGCGCGTATTGCCAGGGGATGACGGCAAACGCATAGAGGTACACCCACCAGGTGAGCAAGAGAACGAAGTCGAGGTGGCCGAGCCGCGCCTCATGCTCGTTCTGTTGCGCCTGGGGTTGGAGCGCGAGCGCCGCCATCATCGGTACCAGGTGCAGGAAGATCACGATGTCGCCGACGAAAGGCTGGGGCACATCCTGGCGGAGGACGACCTCGATGTACGTCCAGAGCAGCTGGTAGGTCAGCCAGAAGAAAATGCCGACCGTCATCAAGGTCCAGAACAAACGGATGCGTCCATGATTCTTTCTGATGTTAGGAAGGAGGGCTGCCGTTCCCGAGAGCAGCAGGATGCACTGGGTGACGTCGCTGAAAACATTGAGCGCGAAGCCGGGCGCGATCAGCAGGGAAGCGCAGCCCTGCGCAAACACCAGGCAAGCCGCTGCCAAGATCCAGAGTTTGGAGCTTTCAGACAAAGAAGAAGTCCTTCGGCGTCATTCTAGACGGTGGACAAATGTTACGGAGGTTACTTAGGTAACACGATGCGGTGAGGAAGCGACCGGCCACGAGCTTCGAGCCGCGAGCAAGCCGAGGCCAAGTGCTGATCAGATCCGGAGGTCCGTATCCACCCGTGAAAAATCCGCGAAGTGGGGGGGCAGCCTCTCCGGGTTGCTTCATGTTTGTGACGGAGTTGTTTGTCCAGTCTAGGGCTTTGCGCTTACGGCGAACTTTGACTTGCTATATGGGTGTTGAATCAATAATATCCGTGTTCATCCCACGAGAACCCATTGGGGAGTTGTGAGCCGGGCACCGTTCTCTCCCAACACATATCGTCTGTTTTCCCGCTTGCGGGCACCCATCGACATGGGAGAGGTGCGGCGGATCGAGCGGTGGCTTGCGTCGGCCCGCGTATTCCTGGCCATCTCCGCGCTGGTAGCGCTCTGGATGGATCCGGGCGAACTGGGCTATTCGCCTTGGGCGTACTGGATTCTGGGTGTCTACATCGTTCATGGCGTCGTGGTCATGCTGTTGTTACGGTTCCGGAAGGAATCGACCTCGGCGTTCCGCATGCTCGTGCACGCCGGAGACGTTCTGTGGCCGGTGCTCATGGTTTTGTTTGCCACCAGCCAAGGCGGCCCGTTCCTGCTGTTCTTCGTATTTGTGCTGGCAGCGGCAGCATACCGGTGGGGTCTGTGGGAGACGTTCGGCACGGCGCTGGCTACTGTGTTGCTCTTGTGGGTTGAGAGCCTGTTCATCAACCGAGGCGGGCTGGCATGGCTTGACGGTGTGATGACCAGTCACGGCCTGCTGCCGCTGGGAGTCCGGAGCTGGCAGTTCGAGCCAAAGCATTTGTTTATGCTTTCGGCGTACCTGCTGGTGATGGGACTGTTGCTGGGCTATCTGGCCGAGCAACAGAAGCGTCTGCGCGCGGAGCGCGCCATCATCACTAGGGTTCTGGGGCGGGCGCGGGTGGAAGCGGGTCTCACGGTTACGTTGCAGGAGATCTTAGCGGAGCTGCTGGCGATGTACGGGGCGCGCCGCGCGTTGATCGCCTCGCAGGAGACGAGCAAATATCGCGTGTTCGTAGGCGACGTGCAGGCTGTGAATTCAGGTCCTCCGCAATTGAATTGGCTGGAGTCGTTGCCTTCGGACCGCGAGGTGTACTTGTACGAGGTCGAGGCAGACGCCTCCTTGATCATTCGCAAAGGGCAGACCTCGCAGATTGTCTCGTTGGATCGCGATGGAGTACGGCTGCGCAACGCTAGCGATAAGCCGTTGGCGACGCTGACGAAGACTTATCCGTTCGAATCGCTGATGGCGGTCTCGTTCCTGTTCGGGCAGGAATGGTGGGGACGCATATTTCTTATCGACCCGATACTGGGCGGCGACCGCGAAGAAGAGCTGCGCTTTTTGCAGGAACTGGTGCGGCAGGTGGGGCCGGCGGTGTACAACGTTTACCTCCTGCGGCGGCTCCGGCAACGGGCGGGAGCGGTGGAACGTGCTCGCGTTGCGCGCGAATTGCACGACGGCGCGGTGCAGTCCCTGATCGCGATGGAGATGCAGGTGGACGTGGTTCGGCGACAGGCAGAGGCGCAATCGAGCCCGATTGCCGGAGAGCTGGCGAGGATCCAGGGACTGCTGCGCGAGGAAGTGCTCAAGCTGCGCGAACTGATGCAGCAGATGAAATCACTGGAAGTGGATTCGTCGAATTTCGTACGATTCCTCGTCGACACGGTAGAGAGATTCCAGAGAGAGACGGGAATCGGCGCGCGCTTTGTTTCCGAGGTAGAGCATCCGCACATGCCTCCAAGAGTTTGCAGGGAGCTGGCCCGCATCGTTCAAGAAGGATTGGTCAACGTGCGGAAGCACTCGAAGGCGACGGAAAGCCTCGCGCGCTTTTCGGAGAACCCCACGCACTGGGTGCTGACCTTGGAAGACAACGGGAAGGGCTTTCCATTCACAGGGACGTTGAAACCAGTGGAGTCGCAGGAGCTGGGTAAGGGTCCGACGGTGATCATGGAGCGGGTGCGTTTGATTGATGGAGAACTCACGATAGAATCGAACCCTGGCCGTGGGGCGCGGCTCGAAATCCGGGTGCCGAAACACCGAGATGCCGAATATGGACATTAAAAGATCGCAGCAGACTATACGCATCGTGATCGCCGACGATCACCCGATCTTCCGCGACGGGTTACGCCGCCTGCTGGAGGCAGAGCCGGGGTTGAAGGTTATTGGAGAAGCCTCTGACGGCAACGACGCCGTTAAGCTGGCTCGGCAGCTGAAGCCAGACGTTATGTTGCTGGACCTTGCCATGCCGCGGCAACCTGGGCTGGAAGCCTTGCGCGACCTGAGCATCGGCGGCGCGAATGGAGTGAAAGTCATTCTGCTGACCGCTGCCGCCGAAAAGCACCAGATCGTCGAAGCCCTGCAGCTGGGAGCGCGGGGCGTGGTTCTGAAGGATTCTGCGACGCAGTTGCTGCTCAAGAGCATTCACACCGTCATGGCGGGAGAGTACTGGGTGGGACGGGAAGCGGTTTCGAACCTGGTGCAATACCTGCGCATGCAAATGCAGGCCTCGAACGAGGAGTCGCGGCAGAAGAAGTTCGGCCTCACGCCGCGCGAACTGGAGATCGTTTCGGCCGTGGTCGCCGGCTACTCCAACAAAGAAATCGCTGAATATTTCAAAATCAGCGAAGATACCGTGAAGCATCACTTGAGCAACATCTTCGATAAGCTTGGGGTGTCGACCCGACTGGAGCTGGCGTTGTTTGCTGTAAATCAGGGGCTCCCGATAAAAGGCATTCCGTGATGATCTATGTAAGTTATTGTAATAAAACGACATAGACTCCACATGGCACGAAAGTGCCATATCCAGCCACTTCGGTGCCATTGGTTCTACTAGCGCGAAAAACTAGCATTATGGCAAGCTACGCTTAGGCAAAAGTTTGCGCTTTTGGGTCTGAGCGGTTCGACGTTTAAAAGTTCGGCCCGCAGATGAGAGGGGGAGGAGCCCGTTATGAAGTTCTTTAAGCAGTTATGGTCAGAAGAATCTGGACAGGACATCGCTGAGTACGCAGTGATGCTGGCTGTGATTCTGGTAATCGTTGTGGGCACGATCCGGTTGATTGGATCAAACGCCAACACAGTGTTTTCTCAAGTCGGAAGCGCGATCCAGTAGGCCCCCCGGATTCCGCTTTTACGCGATCCTTGCCCTGTGGGGTCGCGAGCACCCGTGCTTCGTTCCGAAGCGCGGGCATCCCCGGTTAATTGGAAGAGATGAGGTTTGCTGGTGCCTTATTTGGCGGCAGGCGCCGGAGCCGTCGAGGCCACTCTCTCCGAGCCTGAATTCGGGATCCGAGTCAGGTAAGGAAAGACGGGCGTGACTTCGAAGGGCATCTTCTCGCGCGCCGAAAGGAGCGCTACTGGCTTGGTCTTGGCCAATGTGGCCTGGTTGCTCCATGGATCGACTTTGATACGGCCGCCCAAAGGCAGGGCCGCGATCTGATCTTTCTTGCGCTCGTCCAGTTGCGGAGCGCTGCCCAAGAGTGCCGACATGCGCAGCGTCTTGCCGCTCACGAGCCCATCTCCCAAGCGCGCGCGAATCAGATTTTTCAAGTCCGGTGCGCGGTCCTGCAACGCCCGCAGGAAAAGTCCGGCGTTGCCCAGTTTGTCTTTGTAGGGCGAGTTGGTGAGAAATTCCAGCGCTTTCTTGTCGGCCTCTTCTTCCTCCAGGCGGTTGCGCTGGAAGCCGATCGCCGAGAAGGTGTCTTCATCCGCGAAGAACAGGCGGTCGTTGAAGGCGAACTTCGTGTCCATCTGATGTCCAAGAGCAACATGGCCCAGTTCGCGCGCCAGAACCATGGCAAGAGAGGCTTCGTCGGGCAAAACATCCAGCAGGCCGCGGCTGACGACGATGGTATGGCCGATGGTAAACGACTCCAAGGGCGCTGTCAGCAAAACACGGGCGCGAATCTCCGGCTGAATATCGAGATTGTTCGTGACGATGAGGTTGTTGACTACAGTGGTCAACACCTTATCGACATCTCCGGGAGGCGCGAGCAAGCCAATTTTCTGGAGGCGCTCAACGGCGTTGTCTTCGGCCTGATGCTGCCACATCCGCTCGGCTTCGACCGGCGTGGCATCCTGTCCGGCTTCGCTCTGGTCTTTCACGGGCTGGGGGGAGTCGATCTGGATGGAAGTGAACTCGTCGGTCCGTCCGAGATTCTTGAGATCGTATCCCCACAAGCGGGTCTGGGCCTTGAAGTGAAGGTTCTGCGACATGCGGTACTTGAGGTCTGATTCTTCGCTGTAGACGTATGCAGGGAGCCAGACGCCGGGGCGCATATTCAGCCGCCAGCTGTCAAAGTGCAAATAGAGCGCGGTGCTGGCGTGCGGGGAGTACGTGCCGTTGAAGCGCACGATGTTGTAGTCCTGATCTTCGACCCAGATGCGGCCCAGGAACCGGCCTTTGCCGGACTTGTCCTTGGGTTGCACATCGATGACAAGGCAACGGGTCTCGCCGAGGAACTCGCGGCGCACGAACGTCAGCGAGTACGCCTTTTTCTGGAAATCGTCGTCGAGCATCACCATCTGGGCGAATCCCAGAGGCAGGAAGTGCATGGAATAAACGCTGGTGAGGGTGTTGAGCATGCGGCGACCGAAACCGGGGCGGCCAATGAAGGTGCGGTCGTCGGTACCGTTGCTCATGTCGAGGCGGCCCAGGAAATAGTGATCGCCAACCGGGATCGTGCCCATTTCCTTGTCAGGCTTCATGTTCTGGATATAGGTCTCGACGAGAGGGTGCATGTGCCGCATCTGCGCGACAAAGAAGTGTTCGCGTTCGACGACGCGGTCGATGACCTGGTCGAAAGACGAAGGAGCGGCCTGAGCGGAGGCGGCGGGTAACTGGGTGACGGTTGCCGGCGTCGTGGTGTCGGGATCCGATCCTGGCGAGGTGGCGTTCTGAGCCGCCAACCCTGAAACCAGAGCGAACACCGTGAAAAGAGGGAACCAGATCGCTTTCAGACTACGCATTCGACCCCTTCATAACGAGCAGCTTCAGGCCAACTGGAAAATAATGTGTAACACGGCCGTAGAATCCGAGGGCTGGCCATCCCGCAGAGCCGGCTTGAAATTGATTTGCTCAGCCGCGCGGACCGCCGATTCATCGAGACCGTGACCCAATCCTCGGACGACGCGCAGCACCCGAACTTTTCCGGAGGCTTCGAGAACCACTTCAAGAAGAACTTCGCCTTCGACGCGAGCCTTACGAGCTTCATCGGTGTAAGCCGGAGTGGGTTTGGAAACAATTTCAGCAGGTGTAACGCGAGGAGCGGTCTCGGCCACCTTCGGGCGAACGGTTTGCACGGCAGCAGCGTCAGCATCTCCGAAGCCCGCTTGCCGGACGACTCCGTTGCCCCGTGACGTATTGATCCGACCGCTACCGTCTCCGGTAGCAACCCCGTTTCCAAATCCCGTGCTAGCCACTATGCCGCGCGCGCCTTTCGCGCCCCCGGTGCCGTTGCCGTATCCGGGACCGGCCGGCAAATCGAAGGATCCGAGCTGCGCTATGTTGGCAGGCTTGCCGTTACTGTTGGCCTGCGCAGGCACGCCGTTGGGATCGCCAAAACCGCCAGTCTGCACTTTTTGCGGGGCCGCGGCCATGGTAGGCGTGGCGGAGCTGCCGGTGGAGAATACGTTGGTCTGCACCAGGCGCTTGGGAATCGCCGGAGCGGCCGTCGGCAGGTCAGGCTTGGAAGCAGCCATCTGAACGTTCGGTGCCTGGGTCTCCTCGACGTTCACTTTGGGCTTGGGAGTGGGCGAGGGCAGACGGAGGTTTTCTGGGATAGGTGTGTTGAGTTGCGCCACGGGCTCGGGCACTTTGAACTCACGAACCGGAGCCGGCTTGTGGTTGACGGGTGGGGGTGTACTCACGAGCGCCATCTCGATGTAGTTATGCTGAGGAGCAGGCAGGATTTGAGGGCGCAGGCCGACGATCCAGAGGCTGAGAACGATCGCAGCTCCCTGGGTCACCATGCTGAAAGTGAACTCTTTCCATGGGGGCCTGCGATCTGGGAGCAATGCGAAAGGTGTCTTCAACGGGTCGGAAGCCATAAGGGTCTCAGATGTCCGGCAACTCGGCAGAGCTGCCCTCCAACGAAATTCTCCTGCATTGCAGGCAGCCGATCCGATGGGGTGGTGAACCTGGAGACGGACCGGGACCCGCTAAGTGTACAACTCCGGAGCACCTTCACTGCAACCAGAAGGCCAATTCTTCCGGAGGATAAATCCCCTAACCGCTTACCCCGTCACGGGTTAGGTGCAAAACATGTTTTCTGCCCTTCTGTGCTTTCGAAAGGGGCAAAACTTTACAGCTTGTGGGTAGGTTTTCATGCCGTACAGCCATTTGGGATAAAAATTCGAACATGGCGTTCCTCATGCGCTAACAGTGGACGATTTTGTCGCTTTGAATGCCCTTGGTGGCGTTGCGAGAGTCGACGACCAGTTGCGACTCCTGCACGATCTTGGCGTAGTCGTAATCGGAATGGTCGGTGACGATCAGGACGCAGTCATACTGGCCCAGATTGTCGAGCGACGAGCGCTTCATTTGCAGATCGTAGCGGCGGCCCTTGCCGATGGTGGGGAAGTAGGGGTCGTTGTAGCTGACCTGCGCGCCTTCTTTTTGAAGAAGCTCAATGATGGTGAGGGAAGGTGATTCGCGGAGGTCGTCGATGTCGCGTTTGTAGGCCACGCCCAAGACGAGTACGCGCGCACCATTGAGCGACTTCTTGTGGCGATTGAGAGCGCCGACCACGGACGCGATAACGTGATAAGGCATGCCTGAGTTGATCTCGCCGGCCAGTTCGATGAAGCGAGTGTGGAAGTCGAATTCCTTAGCCTTCCAGGAGAGGTAGAAGGGATCGACGGGAATGCAATGCCCGCCGAGTCCGGGCCCGGGATAAAACGGCTGGAAGCCAAAGGGCTTGGTGGAGGCGGCTTCAATGACTTCCCAGATGTCGAGGCCCATGCGCAGGCTGAGCAGCTTGAGTTCATTGACCAGCGCGATGTTCACGCAGCGGTAGATATTCTCGAGAAGCTTGGTCATCTCGGCTGCAGCCGGAGATGACACGCGGACGACGCGTTGGAAGATCTTCCCGTAGAGCGCGGCGGCGAGATCAGCGGCCTGCGGGTCAAGTCCGCCGACGACTTTCGGGATGTCGCGGCGGGCGACTGTCGTGTTGCCGGGATCTTCGCGTTCCGGTGAGAAAGCGACGAAGAAATCGGATTCGGCACTCTGTCCAACGCGCGCCGCTTTCAAGCCGGCCTTGTTTTCCTTTTCGAGAATCGGCACGAGGACTTCTTCGGTGGTGCCGGGGTAAGTGGTGCTTTCCAGAATGACCAACTGTCCGGCGCGTAGGTGCGGAGCGATCGCGTGGCCGGTGTTGGTGATGTAGCTGAGATCAGGCTCGTGATATTCGTTGAGCGGAGTGGGAACGCAGATGATGATCGCGTCCATCTGAGTGAGACGGGCGTAGTCCGATGTGGCCGTAAGGCCGCCGGATCGAGCCGAGGAAATTTCTTCCGGCGTAATGCGGAAGATGTAGGAACCGCCGGCGTTAAGCGTATCGACTTTGCGCTGGTCGATATCGAAACCCGTAACGCGCAGTTTCTGCTCGGTGTAGAGCAGGGCCAAAGGGAGCCCAACGTAACCCATGCCGATGATGGCGACTTGGGCTTGGCGGTTTTCGATCCTCGTCTTGAGTTCGGTAGAAAGAGAAGATACAGTGCGCATCGTCATGATTTGGTGGGGAATCCTTCAGATTTTAACATGCTGAAAAAGGCTGCTCAGTGAGGGTTTAGGCTACAGGGTCCTGAGTCAGCCTCTGCCGTATGTTTGATTGGTCGCGGCGGTAACGGGCGTGAGATGCAATCTTTCGAAGGCGAGGCGGTTCGTTGAAATTTTCGCGCAGACTGCGTGTGGCTGTTTTGATTCTTGCAATGCTCTGGCTGGCGGCGAGTTCTGCGACCTTCCTTATTGTTGATAGTCCCGTAAAGTCAGACGTGATTCTCGTATTGGCAGGCGAGACCGAGCAGCGGCCGGCGCGCGCGCTGGAGTTGTTGCAGCAGGGATTCGGCTCGCGAGTGATTTTCGATGTTCCCGCTGATCCCAAGGTCTATGGCGTTACATACGTGCGGCTGGCGGAGAAGTGGGCAGGGGAGCAGCTGCAGGCGCCGGCGCTGTCGATCTGCCCGATTCACGGGCTCTCGACCAAAGCCGAGTCATTAGAGGCGGGGGAGTGTCTGAGGAAGTTAGGGGCTCGGTCGGTGCTGCTGGTGACGTCGGATTTCCACACGCGGCGCGCCCTGAGCATATTCCGGAAGGAAGATCCCGACTGGACGTTCAGCGTGGCGCCTGCCTACGACGACGAGCAGTTTGGCACGCCGTGGTGGAAGCATCGACAGTGGGCCAAGACCAACGTGGACGAGTGGCTGCGAATGTTCTGGTGGCAGGTAGTCGACCGGTGGACGAAGTGAGCGGAAGTTGCAAACGTTGCTGTCCGTCAGAGAGATTGACTCTCAACAAGTTACGGGCTAACATAGCGCACAAATTCCCGAGCTGGCAGTTGGAGAAGCAATGCGAACTTTGACGTTTCGCGGGATCCTGAGTTGGCTGCTGATCATGCTGTTGGGAACGCCTTCGTTCGCGGCGGACTCCGCAGCGGCGATGCTGTACACAAACGGCACGGCGTGGATCAACGGCGGGACAATTCCCAAGTCATCGGCGATTTTCGCCGGCGACCTCGTGGAAACGAAATCCGATTCGGTTGCCAACATCAAGTCCAGCGGCACCAGCGTGCTGGTGCTTTCCGACTCATTTATTCAGTACCAGGGCAGCGCCGTGAAGCTCGAACACGGCAGCATGAATGTTGCTACGTCCAAAGGAATGGCAGCGCAAATTGGCGGTCTGAAGGTCGTGCCAGCCGCAGCCTTGTGGACGGAATTTGAAGTTCACGACACGGACGGGGCAGTGCGCATCGTCGCACGCAAAGGCGATGTGAAGTTGATCGATGCCAGCGGCACCACCTCGACGTTGGCGGAGGGTCAGGAAACAACGCGCGACGAGACCAACGAGAAGGGTAAGAAGAAAAAAGATCGCGGCGCCGGCGGCGCAGTGCCTGGTGCGACGGGCGGCGTGCTGGATTCTCCGACAGCGATCGGCATTGGCATCGGCGTGGCGGGTGGGATTGCAGCGTGGTCGCTGCTGCACGACGATGAGCCCGTCAGCCCGAAATGCCCGGGAAATAAGTGCCAGTAAGCTTTTTTTGAATTTACCTGCCAGTCGGCTCTCGAACTACTCAGACATCGATGCGGGCGGGACTCGACTCTGCTTCCGGCGCATCCGCTTCCAATACCTCGCGCATCTTCCGAACCAACATCTCCGTTGAAAAAGGCTTATTGAGCAAGATTGCATCTTTGCCGATGTTCGCGTTCTCGAGCACAGCCGCCTCGGTGTATCCGGACATGAAAATCACGTGGAAGTTGGGGCGCTTGCGACGCAGCTTCTCGACCAGTTCCGGTCCACCCATCCGCGGCATGACGATATCGGTCACGACGATGTCGATGTTGCCTTCGTGCTGATCGGCGGCGACCAAAGCCTCCAAGCCATTGCCTGCGGGTAGCACGTGATAGCCGAGCCGCTTCAGGGTCTCGGCAGCGAGGGTGCGCAAGGGAGCTTCGTCCTCGGCGAGCAGAACGGTGCCGTGGCCTTTAGGAAGCACTTCGTCGGGCTGGCTCTGGGTGGCGGTGGCGGGTTTGTCGACAGCCGGGATATAGACCTTGAAGGTCGTACCAACGCCGATTTCGCTATACACCGTGATGTGACCTCGGCTTTGCTTCACGATGCCGTAGACGGTCGAGAGGCCCAAGCCGGTGCCCTTGCCGGGTTCTTTCGTGGTGAAGAATGGCTCGAAGATCTGCGCGGCAGTCTCGCTGTTCATGCCGCAGCCGTTGTCGGTGACGGCGAGTAGCACGTAATCTCCCGGAGCCACTTCGTTGTGGGTAGCGGCGTAGGAGTCGTCCAAGCTGCAGAATTGAGTCTCGATGATGACCTTGCCGCGGCCGGGGATCGCGTCGCGGGCGTTAACGGCGAGATTCATGATGACTTGCTCGATCTGGCTGGGATCCGCTTTCACGCGTCCGATCTGCTCCGAGAGACTGGTGAGGAGTTCGATATCCTCGCCTAGCAACAAGCGAAGCATCTTCAACATGCCGCGCACGGTGTGGTTGAGATCGAGCACCTGAGGCTCAAGCACCTGCTTGCGGCTGAAAGCCAGCAACTGGCGGGTGAGCCCACTGGCGCGATCGCCGGCGCGTTTGATTTCTTCGATGTGAGGGCGAGTCTCTTCATTCGCAGATTCGAGAACGAGATCGCTGTAGCCCTTGATGATCATCACCAGATTATTGAAGTCGTGAGCGATGCCACCCGCCAGCCTGCCGACCGCTTCGAGCCTCGCGGAACGGAGCATGCCTTCGCGCGACAGACGCAGGCTTTTCCGCATCTGCGCAAAGGCGCGCGTGAGTTCGGCGACTTCATCCTCGCCGTGAGCGATGATCGGGAATTCGAAGTCGCCCTTTTCCATCTGGCGGCTGGCATGCACGAGATCTTCGAGAGGGCGCGTAATTTGACGCGATAACGCGAAGCCGAACAGGGAGCCCGTGAGAACCGCCACCAAACCCATGGTGAGCAGCGCACGATTCAGGGAATCAAGGAAGCCGGTGGCCTGGTCGTAAGACTTCAGGCAAAAGAGGCGCACCGGGTGGTCGCCCGAGAGTTCGATGGAACTGCCGAGGTAGCGTTCGCCGCCTAGGTCGATTTCATGAATTGAACCCGAGGAGGGCGACGAGCCGACAAGCCACTTCTGGAAATCGTTCCATAGCAGGGCATCGAGTGAACTGAGCAACACGCGTCCATCGCGCTCGAAGATGACCGGCCCGCTTTTCAGGCCATCCGAACCGGCGATTCCCTGAGGCGTAACTTCACGGCCGAGGGCTACCAATCCGAGGGAGCGTCTTTCTGTCCCAGATCCCGCAGTAATAGGAGCAAATGTCAGGTCGTACAAGTGGCCGTTGACGAACCACCAGTCATGCTTCTCCGAAGTGTGAAACAGCAGCATGCGTTGGCTGGATGTGGCCACCTTCTGCGATTTGGCGTGCAGGGCGAGGGTTGCGCCGGAGGGATCCTGCAGGATCAGAACATCTGCGCCGCTATTTTCTAGTATCGATTCCGATGCGTCTTGAATGGTGGGGCCGTCGTGCACCGACATCATAGCCTTGAGGCCGGGCATGTTCGCGATTAGGGCCGCGCTCTGCTCGGTTTGCTGGCGGCGGGCTTCCTGAACCTTCGTGTAGACCGCGGATTCCATGCGCAACGCGGAGGCAAGATCTTCGGCAACGTGGGCGCGCATTCGTATCTGGACGAACGCGAGCACCGAGGCTGTCAGCAGAAATACTACCGCCAACATAGCCGCGAGCAGTTTTGTTCGCAGATGTTCGAAGGCTCTCGGGAACATGCGCAGAGAGAAGCTTAACGATCATTTTTTTTAAGTCCTAAACACTTTAGTAACCCCGCCAAACACGAGTAACGTTGCGCTGAGTACCTTCGGGTTTGTCAGTTGTTTCGCGCACGTTTCCCCGCGTTTCGGAGAGGCATTCCTGGCGTGGCCACCCGGAACTGCACTGCCGCGGGATGCTGAGTGAAACTATTTATACAGAAAGGTGGGGGCGGGAAGGAAGAAGGCACGCCGAGTGCGAGCGTGCCTTCGGTGAAGTCGGTCTTGCTGGTTATTGCACCGTGCTCCACACCATTGATTCACGGGTCAGGTCATAGTCCCAACGCTGCAGGCCGTCCAGAATTTGGATCGAACCGAAGCCCATCTGCCGGGCGTTGTCAGCGACGCTGGAGTTCACGAAAGAGTAGATGTCAGTGTGGCGTGCGCTCGTCCATTCCACTTGCAGAACATCGCGAGTATCGCCAGCCAGTTGGACGCGCGCATCGACGCCGCGCTGCCGCAGTTGATTTTCGATGTCAGTGGCATAGGCGGAGCGGGAGTCCATCGACGCCACCGCGCTGCTCATGAGCCAGGCATGGCTCTGCGACTGCGCTACCGACACAAGAGCGAGGGTGGCCAGGAGCAGGCAGCCGCCCAGGGTTGCGAGATTGTTTTTGGAGAGTTTCATAGGGGTAAACCGAAGTTCAAACTATCGCGTTCCCCATGCAACACCTAGATGACCGTGGTAACAAAGCGGCAGAATTTACAAAGTGCGAAGCGAATGAACTATCGAGGTGGAAATTTGACCGCGAGAAAAGTACCGCAAGCCAGGAGCTGAGTCAACGCAATGGCAGCGCCGAACCGAGTTTGACGGGTGACGGTTGTTGTGGAGGGACGTCCAACCACGAGATTTTGCTGACGTGCGCCCTTTCTTTTGGAGGCTGGCGATGCGCTTCTCTCGGATCTGCCTGGTGTTGTGCGCTGCGGTGATAGGGGCGACTCCGGCTTTATCGGCGCCTGCCGCCCGCCCGCCATACGATGTTGGCCCAACCGCAGCGCCACAATTATTCGCCGAGAACGTGGTCTCCACGGAAGATGACGAGGTGGGGGCCACGTTCAGCCCCGATGGCACGGAATTCTATTTCGCGAAGCAGGATCAATACACGAATTTCCCCCACCTGGGACTGATCTGCGTCACGCGCTTTCGCGACGGAAATTGGTCCAAGCCGGAGGTCGTTCCGTTCTCGGGGCTGTACCTCGATGCAACGCCGCGTCTGTCGCCCGACGGCAAGGTGATGTATTTCTCGTCCAACCGACCGGTGCCGGATTCGAAGTTTCGCCCGTGGCGCATCTGGATGGTCGAACGACAAGGACAAGGTTGGGGCGAACCGAAGCCGCTGCCGGCCCCGGTGAATGCTCCAGAGCGGGCCTGGAACTTCGGTGCTTCGGTGACGAATGATGGAACCATCTACTTCAGTTCGAGC
>DASRDJ010000233.1:0-3122 GCA_035652655.1 Terriglobales bacterium | reverse complement strand
TGTGTGCGTAGCCCAGGAACTACAAAAAAGGACAGCTCCTCAGCCCGGTTCAATTTTTGTAACAGGCCTTTACCTCACGGGAATCGAAGTGAATGGTTGCCCGTCGGCGGGGTTGAAAAGGTGCACGCGTTCCAATCAGTGTTCGCGTTGGCGGGCCGGGCGAAGCCGCGTCCTTCAATGCGTTCGGGTGAGACCGCCGTGAGTTCAATTGGCAAAATGTTGTCCTGTCACCACTGAGGCCTCGATGATGGGTTCGTGGAACTGGCAATGAACTCCACCCCCGCGCCGTTGTTGCCTTTGGGAGCACGGTTTGAACCCACGATTTCCGCCCACGATTCTCTTGTCTCTCACGGCTTCTCAAGTAGTTAGGCGGCCACCTGCAGTCACTTAAGTTGTCTAAAACACGGCATAACGTAGCACTGAAAAGCCTGGCGGCGGGGGTTCAAGTCCCTTCAAGAGCATCATCCGCAAGGCGCAATCCCGGCAGGGTCAATAAGTTCTATAAAAAGGGATGTCAAGAAAAAAAGCTTCGCCTCGACCGGAATCGCGATTTGATTCTCGATATCCAGCCCACTTCATATATGCCTCGCTGGCGGAGTTTTGCTTTTCCATTCGCATAGCGTTTCTCCTGGTGCCGTAACACCATCGAGTTGGGGAGAGCGGCCAGCAGCGCTGGTGGAATGTGTCAACCATGGTTCTATCCGAGGCTCGTGGCCTACGACTATTTCTGGTTATCCGAGAGGGCATAACGTGAAATGGGTGACTCGGTGCCAAGGCACACGGGGCCAGATCTCATTGACTGATACTCCCCTGGAACCGAGCATCTTCGGAACCCGACCGACCGCACCAGAGAGAAACTCTAGCGATAAAAAAGCCGTGCTCCGCGATGTTCAAACTGCTTGCCGGTGCAACTGTTGCGGGTCGAAGTTGGCTCCTTTCTTCCACATGGTCAGAGTGATGGTGGCGATCTTGCGGGCCCGTGTCAGACGGGCCATGGTCGGCCGCATCCCTTGGGTAACTCGTGCAAGATAAAAATCCTGCAAAGGGCCAGGACGTGCGCGGGCAGAGATGGCCGCTCCTTTGAACAGATTCTTCAGGTCGTGATTGTGATTGTCATTCAGACCTCGCACCGTGATGGGTTCGCGGTTGCGTTGCAGTTTGCCGCGAACCCAGCGGTACTCACCGCGGTCGTGCGTTTCCACGGCGAAACCGCTGTAGGCCCACAACTGGCGCTTGCTCCGAAAACGATGAGGTGTCTGCAGCAGTGCCACCAGCAAGGCCGCCCGAATCGGCCCCATCGAAGGAATCTGGCGAAGCAACGTGACGGCAGCGTGTTTGTGGCTTTCCAGTAGTAGTTCGCGTCGAGCTTCGAGGCGCAGAGGCTGTAGATTGTCGAGTTGCTGATACAAATGTTGGGCTCGCACTCCAACGCCTGGTTCCATGATCTTGGCTAGCCACTCGCGGCGATGACGGGGAGCGTAGACTGTCGTGCCAGAGCAAGGAATGGCCCAGCTGCGATAGAGCGATTTGATCCGGTTCATCGTGCGAGTGATCTCTTTACTGACCGTCAGATAACTGCGCCCTAGTTCTTTTAACGTCCGGATTCCATGCTCTCCGTGATAAACCGCTTTGAGTTGGTTCGTTCGTAGTAGCTCAGCCAGCTTGCGGGCGTCGACGCGATCATTCTTATTGCCCGCCTTCAACAGGGCCGCCTTTCGCGGATCGCAGACCACCCGCCGGCTGACATGCGGTTTCAGAAGGTCGTGTAACCACGCAGCCGCGGTTCCTTCTTCGAAGGTCAGTGACAGAGTTCCACGCAATCCCTGGATGAACTCTAGAATCGTAGCTGCCTTCGTTTCCAGCAAGCATTCCATCAGCACCTTGCCGCTTGGATCCATCACCGCAGCCGAGATACTGGCCTGATGAACCTCCAGGCCGATATACTTTTCTTGACTCATAGCCGCTCCTTTTCGCTAGGTTAGCGATGCGAACAATCACAACCTATCGCAAAAGTGGGCGCCTTTTTATATTGCGTGAAATGGAGATGTTAGTGCGCCGGGATAGTGCAGTGAAGCTAGTCGATGGTCTAGCAGGTGAAAGTCCTGCCAGTGCAGATTACCCAGTTGGCACTGTAGTGATATCCGGCGACGGGGCGGGCGACCAAACCGTTGAAAGCCCGGATGTAAACGTCCTCGTTGGCTGGACGCAAGTCCGGTCAGCTCCGACAGGAGGGCAAGCAAAACAACAGGTCGTAGCGAAAGCGAACCGTAGTCAAGCCTCGAAAACGCACACCTCACAAGAATCGGAGTGTGAGGTACGAAGGGAATGCCGAAACTTTTATCCCACGTTGAAGGCTAGTGTCTTCGGTGAAGTACTGGGAAAGGGCAGCCGAAGAGTTCCCCGTGGTCTCAGAGGACGACATGTTGTGAAAGAGCATCGATGAAAGCTCAGAACCAGTCGTGGGTTGCCTAGGCCTATGCGAATAGGCACAGCAAAGGCATCTCGTATAAGCCGCCAGTCGGTGAAGTCGGGATGTGCTCACGAGTGGGGCGGATGGGGCCGATTAAGTGTTGATGGACCGGGACAGCATAACCCGGACCGGAGCGAGGGCCCCCGGGGTAGGGCAGCAGATCTGCTCAAATGGCGGTGCTCAAAGCGCACAACTGCCCCGACACCGAGCGGGGATATACAGGTTTGAAAGCGGGGAGCACGAAGGAGGGATGCCAACCAGATGGGCGCGACAATTGGGCGCCTCGCTGGGAAGGCACCGTCTGACAGGCCAGCCTTGAAGCCGTACTGGGGAAAACCCGCCGTACGGAATTTTAGGGGAGGCGATGGAAACGTCGGCATCATTCGAAGCCCGGTCCGCGCCATTGCCTTACCCGACAACCGGCCTGAAGCGGAGGAGGAAGAATCCTTACAAGAAAGGAGTAGCGAACCACTTGGCCTCGAGTCTTGCGCTGCTACCGTGAGGGACCCAGCGAAGCGTAGATAGAGGATAGGCGGGGTGGGTATTGAGCCGCGAAAACATACAATCCGGGCGCCGACGCGGTTAATATGCGCGGAAGGCAACATGGACAGGAGCGACATCGCGAGTTTCCGTTCAGTCCGGCGTGGTCGAA
>DASRDJ010000232.1:0-3616 GCA_035652655.1 Terriglobales bacterium | reverse complement strand
TTTCAACGATTCCCCAGGACTGACGAAGCGGACCTTCCGCCTTCACCGAAAAGCCGAGCAACTTCGGGACTTGGCTCAACAACACCGTGAGGGCAATGCCATTCATATATCCGTATCGGATCGGCTTGGAGAGTAACTCGGTTATGAAACCGAGACGCGCCACTCCAGCGCTCACACACACAACCCCTGAAACAATCGCAATCATTCCGCCCAGAGCGACCGCCCGTTGTGGATCACTTGCAGAAAGGGGCACCACGACGGTAAGGATTACGGGCGCGAGTGCCGAGTCCGGCCCCAAGACAAGAATGCGGCTTGGACCGAACAAGGCATATGCCAGCATTGGCACTATGGTTGCGTAGAGACCGTTGATGCCAGGTACTCCGGATGCCTCGGCGTATGCAATGCCAACCGGCACGAGCATGGTCGTCATCACTAGGCCAGCCACAATATCGTGCCGTAGCCAGGACAACTCGTAGCGATGTAGCATGTCCAGGCCGGGAAGCCAGCGTATCCAGCCAGTTCGAGCTGGCCGCGTCGTATGGTGCACGAGGGGTTCTGTGACTTGAGTGGAACGGCCGTTACTCATGACGATTGCTAAATTTTGACTGGTCGCATCTCGACCGGACACTGTCAAAACGTGCGGGAGGGGCAATTTCAGTAAAAACCTTGTTAGCGGAAGAGGTGTGAGAGTGAGATTGAGATTGAGATTGAGATTTTGCAACAGTGAGAGCAGGTTGATTCATAAGGACTGTTGCGTCATACTCTCGCCGTCGATACGCTCAGCAGACGCAGGCTCAGGTTTTGGTTCTGGATTCTTATCGTGGCAGCAGCCGCGTCCGTGTGGCCGTTCTTAGGTCGAAACCACATCATTGAAAAGCCTGTGTATCTGGTTCAACCTTCCTCCCCGCCATCCCGATAGCGTTAACGAGTGAAATGGGGATGTTAGTGCGCCGGGATGAACCGGCCTGAAGCGGAGGAGGAAGAATCCTTACAAGAAAGGAGTAGCGAACCACTTGGCCTCGAGTCTTGCGCTGCTACCGTGAGGGACCCAGATCGAGTAGCCGGACCCCATTTCTGGGGCCCGGCCCTCTAAGAACCGGACGTGACAGTTTCCTGTCATCCGGCTCAAGCACTTCGGAACGCCTCCTGACGGAGGCGCGGTTTGGAAACAGAAAGACCCAAGCGATGAACCCTGTCATGGCACTCCGGGTGAAGCAAGACGCGGTTCGCAGCGCTGCGCGAACCACCCATCACGCGGGGTACGCGGTAGTGCAAGCGCCACCCAGTGAGTCGAGTGATTTTGGTATTGCACACAGGGCAGAGGCCGCGTTGTTCAAACCAGAGAAAGCGAAGAAAGCGGGAGCCCCGAAACGTGTCCCGCATATGGTCCCCTTCGCGTTTCTCGAAGTAGGTTTCGTAGGCAGGATCGTAGGGATTCGCGTCGCTTCTAACCTTGCCATGTCGACGTATGGGAGTAGCGCTGGCCGAGAGTAGCCATATCTTAAATGGCTGCCCCTCGTCGGCGCGCATTTCGCCGGTGAAGATCCAGTTCCGAGTCCCGCGCTGTTGGAAATACTTCTTCTTGATCCAGCGTTGGTTCTTCTTGGGGTGCCTTGGCCGGGCCCATCGCCAGAGACTCGAGAAGATGTCGTAGTCCACGCGATTGAACGTGCGTTTACTCACGACATGCCGATGATAGTTTGCCCAACCTCGTATCTTGGGGTTGAGCTCATTGATCAATTCGGCAGCAGGCCAACCCAATGCGGCTTTGATGATTTTTCGAACGCCGTCCAAGAAGGTCTTAATGTTCTTCTTGGAAGGCTTGGTAAGCAGTTTCCCATTGGGATACCTGCGTACATTCTGTCCGAGGAAATCAAAACCTTGTTCCACGTGCGTGATGACGGTCTTCGTCGGGGAAAGCATAAGCCCTCGATCTTGCAGAAACTGTTTGACCAAGGGTTTGATTTGCCCTTCCAGTAAGTCTTTCGATTTACTGGTGATGAGGAAGTCATCCGCATAGCGGACGAAATTCACGGCAGGATATTGTCCTTGCAGGGATTTGAGGCGAGTTCCTGTTGGATATTTTCCTTTGAGGACTCGCTCCAAACCATCCAACGCGCAGTTGGCGATCGTTGGGGAAATAATCCCGCCTTGCGGAGTTCCTTCCGTAGTTTCGTGGAAGACGTCTTTTTCCATATACCCAGCTTTCAGCCACTTTTGGAGAATGGCTCGGTCCATGCAGACATGAGTCAGTAACCAATCGTGGGAGATTTTGTCGAAACAACTGCGGATGTCGCCTTCTAGAATCCATTCCGTGGTTGCGGCCGTCAGTACTGTGAAAGTCTGTTGGATCGCATCCGCGCAGGACCGCTGCTGGCGGAACCCATAAGAGTTCTTGTCGGCAGTGGTTTCGGCAACTGGATCGAGGGCAAGCAAATGCAAGGCTTGCATCGCTCTATCCTTCGTTGTCGGGATTCCGAGTGGGCGCATCGTTTTGCCGTCCGACTTCGGGATATATACACGTCGCAGAGGCTGCGGTTGATAACCTCTGCCTTGGAGTTCATGGACTGCTAGCATTTTCTTCTCAGGTGTGTCCCAAATTTCGCGGTCCACACCAGGGGTTTTCTTGCCTTGGTTTTCTGTCACTCGTCGAACGGCGAGAGCTTTGCCGCTATACGAGCGGGTCAGCAGGCGTTGCAAAGCTCGCACCTTGCCCCATCTGCCTTCCTTCGTCGCCTGCGCGATACGCACTTGGAGTCGGCGAACGTTGCGCTCGATGGTAGGCCAATCAATGGCGTACCATTCCTGCGCTTCGCTTGAGACCGCACCAACAGTTTGCACTGTCGTCATCTGCTTTTTCTCATGAGCCGATTGGCCTCGTTTTCTCGCGTGAAGCACCACAGGGAAGTCTGCCCGCTTTCGCGTCCGATGATGTAGTTGGTGAACCAACGCAACCAGTATCCCCTCGATTACCGAGGGGCCTTCGCTTTCTCCCTGATCTCACATCCGCATCGCCATCGGTCCACCTTGCGGTGCACTTTCCCTTCGCAGGGAGCGATACGGACTTAGTCTGTTCCGTTGAAACGACGCGATGATGGTTTAGGTCCGCCCTCTACGCCGGCTGTTGATTGCAGTTAGCAATCCACCCATGACGGGTTAGCTTCGAGTTCCCGTACCCACAGCAAAGGAGCCACGCAGCACTATTAGGCTCCACTATCTTCACGACGCTTACGAGCATTCGTATATTCTGACCATTCCATCGAGCCTAGCCCCTCTCCGCCTTGTGCTGGCAGATGCGCCTTTGCCTCGCGGTTCCAGCGCCAACCTTACGGCTGTGGGATACATTGTCCGAGGGCTTCAGACGGATTGTTTTCGCCCCGCCTCTACCTCGTAGGCTACGTGCGATGGGACGCACGGTCTAATCAGGTTCACCTCTTTGTCAGACAATCGTTTTCAACAGCTTTCCAGTTCGCACCGAAGCGTAGATAGAGGATAGGCGGGGTGGGTATTGAGCCGCGAAAACATACAATCCGGGCGCCGACGCGGTTAATATGCGCGGAAGGCAACATGGACAGGAGCGACATCGCGAGTTTCCGTTCAGTCCGGCGTGGTCGAA
>DASRDJ010000231.1:0-6462 GCA_035652655.1 Terriglobales bacterium | reverse complement strand
CGAACATCAATACCTTCAATCCCCAGCCGGTCACGGCCGATTACCATCAGCGCGGCTTCTTCACTTCCGCGACGCATCGCTGGATCCTGACGTCGGGCGGGTTCGTGCAGTCCATGTTCGCCGCCAAGCGACTCGATGCCCACGTCTTCCCGGCCCGCGATGTGGCTGGCGAAATGGTGTTGTTTCCAGAGCAGAACTCGGGCTCGTTTTTCGAGCAGCAGCACCGCAGGACCCGGCTCTACCAGTGGTCGCAGAGCTTGCATTTGTGGCCGCTGCAATCTGCAGGCCGGCATCTGCTGACTTTCGGATACTCTTACGTGCGCTCCACCTACCAGGGCCAGGTTGGCAACCTTCCGGTCAACGTGTTGCGCGAAGATGCCACGGTCACCAGTCAAATCACCTACGGTTCCTCCCTTTCCTCTCAAGCTGTGAAGAATGAACTATCTTTCTTCGTGCAGGATAATTGGCAGATTCGCCCGCGGTTCACGGTTGACCTCGGGACGCGCTTTGACCATGACAGCCTGTCTGCGGAAGGGCTGAATGTCGCTCCCCGCATTGGTTTTGTTTTTGCTCCCACGCGCGACAACCGCACCGCCATTCGGGGCGGGTTCGGAGTCTTTTTCGACAAGATTCCCATCAACGTTTCCATATTTCGCGACTTCCCCGCGCAGACGATTGCTCGTTACGCCAGTGATGGCATCACGATGATTGACAGTCCGGCAACGTTCACTCATGTGGTGGCTACGGCGGATGGGAGGCTGCGCGTCCCTTACAGCCTGGGCTGGAGTGTGCAGTTCGACCGGGAACTCCGCACTGGTCTTCTGTTTCGACTTGGGTATGAGGGCCGCAAGGTACACCGTGAGTTCTATGTGGATCCGCTCCAGCTTGTCGACCGAGCCCAATTGCGTTTGTTCAACTCCGGGGAACAGACCTATCGCGAATTCCTCTGGATGCTGCGTTGGCGACCGCGCGAGCGCACCACCCTGTTCGCCAGCTATGTCAATTCGCGCGCCCGAGGCGACCTGAACGATTACAACCAGTTCTTCGGAAACATTCCTTATCCGCTCATTCGCCCCAACCAATACGGCATCATGCCTTCCGACGCACCCAATCGGGGCCTGATTTGGGGAGTCGTGGGGCTGCCTCACAAGCTGGACTTCATTCCGGTGCTGGATGTGCACACGGGATTTCCGTTCTCCAAGCTAGACGAGAACTGGAACTACATTGGAAGGGAGAACGAGGCGGGGCGTTTCCGGACCTTCGTCGGCTTGGATATGAAAATCCAGTATCCGTTCGACTTCAAGTTCCACCGCAGGCGCTTTCAATTCCGCGCAGGATTGAGTGTGCTCAACGTGCTGAACTATTCCAACCCTCGCGATGTTCAGCCGTACACTGGTTCTCCCAGCTTCGGAACTTTCTACAACTCGATCGGCCGACTCTTTCGCATTGACGGTGATTTCGACTTTTAAAGGAAATGAAAATGACGGATGCTGTGATGGACAGCGTATCGGCCTCTGGGCTTCGGGCCTGAAGTGACCATTGGTAGAGACATGACCACTGTCACTAACGATGGCAACGGTCGAGGAGTGTCATGGTTCCGGGCCATTGTAGTAAAGGATCACGAACCGTTTCGCCGATTTGTCTGTTCGACCCTGAGATCAGGTGGAGGTACCGGTTGAAACGAGCGCATGGGGGGAAACGTCGGTCCCATTCTCCACCTTGTTCTACGCTCAGTGACCGCCGAGAACATGGCGACTACCCTCATTGATCTTTCTTGTATCTCTTGCCAGATCCGCAGCTTCCAGATCTTGTGCGCCCCAATCTTCTCGACCACAACGGGGGATGCAACCTTCGCGCCCGCTATCTCCTAACCCATTGCCGACAACTCCCGCGCGGCGTGGGCTAAGCTGGTTCGACCTCTATCTTCTTACTGGCCGGATCCAGCTTCGTGATCCGGAAACTCCGAATCTGACCGGCGCGCACCGACTCTTTCTTCGCAACGCCGGATGTTGGTCCACTCTTCCAGTGCGCATTGAGCATCGCACTCAGTGACGCCATATCCAGGGATGGAGACGGCGCGGACTCGCTCTTTGCCGGAGAACTCTCCGCGGAAGCCTTGCAGATCGCGATCACGCCTTCGCCCAACTCGACGCGGCCGCCATCTTCCGACGAATCGAGCATGCGACCCGTCACTGTATCGCCAGTCTTGTGTTCCGCGATGTATTCGTCGAGCCCGCTGGGGACGAGTTGTTTCATTCCAAGTCGAAGCTGGCGCTTATCGCTATCGATGGCGAGCAATTGTGCCTTTACCACTTGGCCCACTCGCAACATGTCGCTGGGATGGTTAATGCGTTTCTCGGCGCTCATGTCGCTGATGTGAACCAGGCCTTCAACGCCTTCAGCGACCTGAACGAACGCTCCGAACTTGGTTAGATTGGTGACAGGGCCTTCAACTACCGATCCCACTGCCAGGTTCTTTGTCACGTCAGCCCACGGATCGCCCAGAGCTTGCTTCAATCCGAGCGAGATCCGCCGCTCCCCAGGATTCACCCCGAGAACAACTGCGTCTACGGTTTCGCCGGGCTTCACGACGTCGCTGGCAATGCGTACTTTTTTTGCCCACGACATCTCTGTGACGTGGATCAGCCCTTCGATGCCTGGCTCCAATTCGACGAAGGCTCCAAACTCAACCACCCGGGTCACTGTCCCGCGCACACGCTGCCCGGTTGTGAACTTATGCCCAACGGCATCCCAGGGATGGGGTTGCAGCTGTTTCATTCCGATCGAGATTCGTCGCTTCTCGGAGTCGATCTTCAACACTTTGCCTTCGATCTCCTGCCCCGCGACCAGCACGTCAGCGGGCTGGTTGATGCGGCTCCAACTGATGTCGCTGACATGAAGCAGAGCGTCTACGCCGCCGATGTCGACGAAGGCTCCATAGCTGGCAAGACTGCGCACCACTCCGTGGATCGTGTCGCCTTCCTTCAGTTCCGAATACCGCCGATCTTTAACAACGCGCTCTTCTTCTTCCGCAATCGCTCGACGATCCACCACGACATCTTCATCTGCCACATCGAGCTTGATGATGCGGCAGCGAATTTCCTGTCCGATCAGTTTCTCCATCTCGGCCGCATCGCGCGCGCCACTGCGGGACGCGGGCATGAAAGCACGAACGCCAACGTCGACACTCACTCCGCCTTTGACCACGCCTGTCACTGTGCCTACAATCGCCGCCTTCTCAGCAAAGGCGCGCTCAAGCGACGACCAGTCTTTGGGCTGTTCGGTGCGGAAGCGTGTGAGCTCGTAATAGCCCTCGGGATCTCTTCCCTTTACCGACACCGCCAGCTTGTCGCCGGGCTTGACGGTTTCTCCTGCCTGAAAAGCGGTCAGCGGAAGAATGCCTTCGCTCTTGAAGCCGATGTCGAGTACAACGGAGTCCGTGGTGACTGTGATCACCGTGCCTTCGAGCTGCTTACCGGCTTCCCCAGCCTTACGCTTCCGGCTCTTTTCGAAGTCGGAAAGAATCGCGTCAAACGATTCGGTCGGCTCAGTTGTGGTGGATTGTGATTCTGGAGTGTTCTCGTTCGACATGCGTCTTTACAGCCTCTTTGTGGCGGTACAGGCAGGATACCATCAGACGATCGACTGCCCGCGTGACCTTCGTGACTAGCCTTCTCGTGCCTGTTGGACCATCCGGACCAGAACTTCTCGAGTCTGCTGGGGATTCGCGACTTCCCGCAGGAAGGCAATCCGGGCGCCGCGCATCCGTTCCGGTGTCTTGAGGCGAACATTGAAACCGAGCCGGTCCACAGCCGTCATCCTGGCCTCCTGCGCTTCAATGCCAGCAAATGCCTTCGCCAGCAATATAAGGCTGTCGCTATGGTCGTCATTCATGTGGCGGATGATGTCGGCTGCAGTGTCGGAAAGTGGGTCTGGCACGGCCTCGACGTATTGCCGCGCCTCCACCCAGCCCATCACCCCGAATCCACCCACATAATAAAGATCCACCACTTCCATGCGGTAGAAATGGAAATCCTCGAAATCTACCCAATATTTGCTGTTGCTGTGCCGTGCCAGGTAAAGCTCTCGCGCCGACGAACGCTCGGAATCGCCGAGCTTTTGAGTATTCCCAACCAGCGTGACTCGTGACGCTCCCAGCGGATCCTCATTCGGCTGAAAGTCGGTAACCATCAGGCTCGAGCGCGGGTCGGCCTGCAGGTTTTGGGTATGCATGGCCATGCTGCTGATCAGGAACACCGGGCGCCCATGGGAATCGAGGGCGTATGGCATGACCGATCCGAAGGGGAAACCTAGCTGCTTGCGAGACAGCGTGGACAGGGTTCCGACCCGTCCTAAATAAAGCTGCGTGCGCGTGCGCTCGGCGAACGTGGGTTCGGGAACTGCAGGTACTTGGCTAGCCGTGGCCGCGTGCTTTCCGGGCGAAGTAGACATCCTGTGAGTATAAAATAAAAGCTGGAGGCAGACCTTGCTGGAGCCTCCATGGCCGAGTCGCCTCTGTCGAACCCCTTAGACCCCACTCGCTGGTAACTTGCCCCCACCCCTCCGGTGTTCGTAGACTCTGAAAAACTGTTACACCTCCCCTGAAGAAAGTGCCGTTATGTCAAGGCTAGCCAAAGGCTTACTGGGGACTTCCCTGCTGGGTTTGTTGTTGCAGGTCGTGATCCTCACAGGGGCGGATCACCGCCTTGACGCCAGGCTTGCGTCCAACGTCCTTGGCATCTGTCTGGCCCTCCTTGCCACCGGTTCGGCGCTCGCAGCGGCGCGCGTACCCGACCGCTATGCGAGGTCTTTCTGGAGACTGCTCGCGGGTGGTTTTGCCTTGCTCACGGCGGCCGAGATTCTAGGTACTTACTACGACAGCTTTCTCCACGCCGACATTCATTCCGTCTGGCCAAGCGACATTCTGTATTTCCTCGTTCCTGCCCCGATGGTGTTGGCACTTTTTCTCCGTCGCAAACGGCGCGGGATCGAACCCTTCGATTGGACGCAGTGTTTTGACTTCCTGCAGCTCGGAATTCTCACGGCGGCTGCTTATCTTTACTACTTCTATCTTCCTTCGCACTGGCGCGCGTCGGAGCAGGACATGGAGCAGTTTCAGTGGACCGTCACGGTGGCGAGCAATATCTTCGTACTCGTCGCGTTCGCGTTCCGCCTGACATTCGCGCGATCGAAACTGGAGTGGTCCCTGTTACTGAGAGTTGGGACCTTCCTATTCCTCTTTTGCCTGGGTAGCGCACTGTTCCTGCATCGTCAGATGTACGCGGGATTGGACACGGGAACGCTCTGGGATCTGACCTACACCCTCCCATTGGTAGCTGGCGTCGCCCTTGCATGCACCTGGAAATTGCCGTCGCAATCGGCCCCCAAGGACGAGCATCCGGGCGGACGGATGGAATCCTGGGGATCGCTTTGGATGTCGGTGCTGCTTCCCCTCGTCATTTTGGGAGTTGCCAGCCGACTCATTCACGAGCGACCGCTGCTCGCAACCATCGTAGTGGTGGTCACCCTGGCTACCTCCGGATCTCGCAGCCTGCTCACGCATCGTCACGAACAGCAAACCGCGCAAGCCATGGTTGAGGCGGAAAAGAAATTCCGCCTGCTGTTCGAAGACAACCCGCAGCCAACCTGTCTTTACGATCCAACCACAGGAAAATTCCTGGAAGTCAACCGCGCGGCCACCGAGAAGTATGGCTACTCACGCGAGCAATTCCTCAATCTCACCATCGTTGACATTTGTCCTGACCTTCCGCCTGAACGAGTCGCCGCGGCCAAGCACGGGATTGAAATTCGTGGAGAGGTCTGGCGGCAGCGGCACAGGGACGGCAGCTTTCTCGAAGTGAATCTGTTCGCCAGAACGATCGAATTCGAAGGACGCACCGCAAGACTGGTCGTTACGCAGGACGTCACGGAGAAGCGCCGGTCCGAGCGCTTGCAGTCGGCCTTGTACCGGATCGCGGAAGTATCGACGACGGCAGGAGATTTGAGTGAGTTGTACCCTGCGATTCACGGCATCGTCGCCCACCTGCTCGACGCTAAGAACTTCTATATCGCTCTTCATGAAGTGGAAACTAACACGCTCACGTTTCCGTATTTCGTCGACGAATTCGACTTGGCTCCAGAGCCGCGTCCACTTCGCAAGGGGCTGACGGAATACGTACTTCGAACCGGGGAACCGCTGCTGGCCACCGGCGAACGAATCAATGAATTGGCAGCCGCGGGTGAGGTTGAGCGCAATGGCTCCCCTGCTGACGACTGGCTAGGCGTGCCTCTCAAAACGGGCGACAAGACCTTTGGAGTCCTTGCGGTTCAGCACTATGCATCCCGCACCCGTTTCGGCGCACGGGAGCGAGGTGTGCTGACCTTCGTGTCCCAGCAGGTTGCCAACGCAATTCAGAGAAAGCGCAGCGAAGAGGCGATCCTGCGGTCGGAATCGCGTTACCG
>DASRDJ010000230.1:0-2961 GCA_035652655.1 Terriglobales bacterium | reverse complement strand
AGGCCGTCGGCAGCAAAGAAGTGCACGACGACATCTGGCTGGTTAGTTTTATGGATTATGATCTGGGATACTTCGATCTGGAGACTCGGATGCTCGAACCGCTCGAAAATCCGTTCGGCCCAAAAGTGTTACCTATGTCCTAGGTACGTTGTGTCACCCATGTCTCCGGGTCGGACCCCAGAGATAAGTGGCGCGCCCGGGCAGACTCGAACTGCCGACCCTCTGCTTAGAAGGCAGATGCTCTATCCAACTGAGCTACGGGCGCACATCGTGCAACTTACTCACTGTACTGCGTTTGTTGCTTTTTTCGCAACCGGCAACTGTGCGGGCGAATTCAGCTTGTGCCCAGTTTTGTGCCTACCACCCAACCTTGGCGGATGCTACCGGCTCGCGGGGCACGTACTTAACCCTAAGGTTCATTACCGATCGTGCGCATGGCCTCAGACTAGGCCACGGAAGAAGGCGGTCAGATCCCCTGCGACCGCCGCTGGTTCCTCAGCTGGGGCGAAGTGCCCGCCGCGCGGAAAGATTGTCCAGCGTTGGATGTTGTATAGGCGCTCTAAATACGAGCGCGGCAGTTCGCCCTCGCGAACCGTCTGGTGCGCGAAAACACCAAACGCCGTGGGCGTGCTGACGTAGCTGGGAGCGACCGGGTGCCAGCGATTATCCCAATAGTCGCGCATCGACGAGGTGATGCTCTGCGTGATCCAGTACAGGGTGAACGTGGCGCAGAGGAAGTCGTCGGACGGCGTAACGTCGCTCCACGAGTGCCACTTCTCACCCAGGTATGCCGCAAGCCCTGCAGGGGAGTCGTTGAGTCCGTAGCCGACAGTCTGGGGCTTGGTGGACTGGATCGCGCTGTAGCCCCGCTCCGTCATATCCCAGCCCCGGTTCACCGCCAGGTAGGAACGCTCAATATCGGACAGCTCCGTATCGTCAACCACTGGGCCGAGATCCGACTCCAGTGTGGTGAGATGGATCCCGATCACCGACTTGAGATGGTCTAGCGCAAGGATCGTCGTCACCCCGGCCCCAAAGTCATAACCGCTCGCACCATAGCGGGAATACCCAAGCTCGGACATGAGTCGGTGCCAGCGCTCGGAGACGTACCGGTAGTTGATGCCGACCTTGGGTGGACGCGGCGAGAAACCATACCCGGGCAGGGAGGGTACGACCACGTCAAACTGCTCGAGCATCGGCAGCATGTGCATGTAATCGAGGAAACTGCTGGGCCAGCCGTGCGTGAGAATGAGCGGCACACCCTGACCTGAAAGCGCACGCTGGTAGACAAAGTGGATGCCCTCCCATGTGTAGTGGTTGAACGCGTTGAGCCTTCGCTCCCAGCTACGCCAGTCGAACTCGTTGGCCCAGTAGGATATGAGGCGTCGTAACCAGTCCAACTCGGTGCCCTGTTCCCAGCCTATGCCAGGTATCTGGTCGGGCCATCTAGCATTAAGCAACCGCGCCCGCAAATCATTGAGCACCTCATCCGCGACGTGAATCCGAAATGGTTCCACTACAAATACCCCCTCCTGGCCATAGCCAGTGGCCAACTGAACGCGCAGGCAATGTCGCACGGGGTCTCGTCGATCACTGTCGACAGATAGAAATGAAGCGCTGCGGCCTGGGACAATCCCGTTAGTATTTAGTTTAGATCATGCCTCCTCTTACGAATAATAATGTCCTCTACCTGGATCACGGGCTAGCAGGAAATTGAGACGGATAGAAGTCGTGGAGCTACAATGATCTTGCCGGGCGAAACGGAAGCGCGCTCTGCGGGACGCAACCATGCTGAGGGATCGCCTGGTGACCGCATCGATGCCTTGGAAATCCCCGCCCGAAGGGCCGAATACTCATTAACGGAGAGCGCACGCTCTCCATTTCAGGCTGAACCAATACACTGGTTTGTGTGCACACCTAGGGAACTCGAAGGAACAAGCTGCGTGCGCTCCCCTCCGAGTCGCGAACAGTGGTGCAAGCACTAGCGGTATCGTTCCAAGCCAAATTTAGAACTCGCAGCTGCAAAGTGTCACCTAGGGAATACCTAGTTCGGCGGGCGAGTGAGGAACGATTCGAGCTACTTAGCCGAAACAACGATGATGAGCAGTGGGGCACCCTGTCTTGGCGGGGCAGGCTTCGGAGGTGGCGCTGTCCCCGTACGTACCACCTCTTGTGACACGACCGTTTCAGGTGTCTCGGTGACCGCCGTTGCTGAAATGTTCATTCCTTCCCTAAGGCCCCAAGCGTCGGTCTCCTGGCCGTCGACGTTGAATTTCTGGCCCTTGGGAATGTTAAAGGACTGGTTCGTACCATCTTCCAAGGTGAGAATGACTAAGGTCGGTGGACTGACGCGCCAGACTTTACCGGTCACGGTCTTTACCGTGGTGATCATTCTCGGTGTGGTGCTCGTGATCGTGGTCCGCTGCAGCTTCATGCCGGGTTTGAGATCGTGAACCGTCAATTCCTTGCCGGCGACAGTCACCGTTTTGTCGTCTGAAACATTCGGAAAATGTCGAAGTTCTCCGTCGTCGGTCTTGACGACAAGATCGCTGCCGGAAACGTACACCACCTCCGCGGTCTCGATCTTGACGGTTTGGGAAGCCAGGCCCTCTTCGACCTTCGATTCTGTTTTCACTTGCGAATTTGCGGAAAACGCCAAGGTGATACAAAGAACGCCCAACCCGGACAGCCTACCTGGGATGCGTGGCCAACCTTTGCGTGAAATCATGTTGGATTCTCCTTCGATAATGGATTTCTTACTCGAAGTTACCTTCCCGTGAATAATGCAAACACTGGTGACCCACTGCTACGATTTAGCCGTTTTATTCAGGTCGTCGTCCTTGTAGTACTTCGTACCCTGCAGGGTCAACTGAAGTGCGAGGCCATTCTTGGTGATCTGGTAGACCCATACGCCCGGAGCAACTTCAGCCGCTCCGGAGTAAGCTCCGCCCTTCTCGCCCG
>DASRDJ010000229.1:0-3361 GCA_035652655.1 Terriglobales bacterium | reverse complement strand
CAATCATGTTGCCCTGCCATCACTCGGGCCAGTCCTGTGAATTTTTCGGAAAGAGTCTCAACCTCTGTGGACAGAGCCGCCTGAATCGTCTGTGCGGACTGAGCTTGCGAAGTCATAGTGGATCCCCTCTTAGGACGCCGACAAATTGAAATGTGTACTTCATGAGATCAACCTCCTGCGTCACCTCAAGCCTTGACGACGAGGTCGATCTCAACGCACGCCCCAAGCGGCAACGCGACCACCGCGATCGTCGTGCGGGCCGGAAACGGCTGACTGAAATATTTGGCGTAGATGCCGTTCATCACGGCGAAGTCACTCATGCGGGTGAGATAAACGCCGGCGCGCGCAACATGATCGAAACTCCGGCCGGCCGCCTTGAGAACCGCCGAGAGATTTCGGAAGACACGCTCCGTCTCGGCGACAATACCTCCCTCGACCACCCTGCCCGTGGCCGGATCTTGGCCGACCTGACCGCTGACGTAGAGGAAACCACCGACTTCGATCGCCTGGGAAAACGGGCCGACCGGTGGCGCAAGTTCGGGGGAGGTAATTGCGGTCTTGCTCATGGCAGACTCCTGTAGATACGCGGTTAGAGGGTCAGGGTGGTGGAGCCCGAGGTTGCGCGCGCTTCCAATGCCTTTTGGGCGTCTGCAGCATCCTTGAGCGCAAAGCGCTGATTGACGTTAATGCGCACCTTTCCAGAAGCCACGACCTCGAACAGCTCGCTCGCGGAAGCTTCGAGCGCATCGCGTCGCTCGATGTAGTGGAAGAGGACGGGGCGCGTCAGAAATAGCGAACCCTTTTGCGACAGCAGAACGGGCGCAGTGGGATCGATGGCACCGGAGGTCTGCCCGAACGTCACTATCATTCCGCGTGGTTGCAAACAATCGAGCGAGCGCAGGATACGGATTTCCGCGACAGCATGAATTTCGTAATACTGATGCGCGACACTAAATTCCACAACTTCATTATTCTCACGATTATCATGCTCGCGTCGCACGATTCTGTTGTCCAAACGGCGTCATCTTTCCTAAATGAGATTCTCAGACTAGAGTCAGAGAATGAAGCAAAAGCAGATTCACTTGGTTCGGCGCTTCAACCGCGCCATTACTCAGAGAATCGGCGCGCTGGACGATGCCTATCTTTCTCGTGGACGTTCTCTGGGATTATCGCGACTGCTGTGGGAAATTGGTTCGGCTGGGTGTGAGGTAAGGCTGCTGCGCGCCCGCCTTGGGTTGGACTCGGGATACTTCAGCCGGCAATTGCGCCGGCTAGAGGCGGATCGGCTGGTTATCACGGACCCCGATGACGGGGATGCTCGCGTAGGAAAGGTGCGATTGACTCGTAAGGGTCTTGCAGAGCGGGCGGTATTGGACAGCTCGTCCAACGAACTCGCGGCATCAATCTTGACGCCCCTGACCGAGCCGCAGCGAGACCGTCTGGTTACCGCGATGGTCGACGTTGAAAGGCTCATCCTCGCGTCGCAAGTGCAGGTTGAGATCATCGACCCGCGTGACGTCGACGCCCGATATTGCCTGCGGTCGTACTTCGAGGAGCTTGGCCAACGGTTCGGTACGGGTTTCGATCCTGCGCAGAGCATCTCCGCAAGCGATGAGGAGATGACGTTGCCGAATGGGCTGCTACTGGTCGCAAACTTACTGGGAGCAGCGGTAGGGTGCGGGGCGCTCAAGCTTCACATTGACACACAGATTGCCGAGGTAAAGCGGATGTGGGTGGCTGCTGACGTGCGCGGCCTTGGATTGGGGCGACGTTTGCTAGAACGACTGTCGGCGGAGGCCGCGTCGCGGGGAATGCTGATCCTGCGATTGGAGACTAACCGCTCGCTCTTTGAAGCAAAGCACCTCTACCAGAGAGCTGGGTTCGTCGAGGTGGAGCCCTTCAACAACGAACCGTATGCGCACCATTGGTTCGAGAAGGATCTCCGGACTAGCTACCTTGGGTAAGCTGTGTCGACTCAATCTCAGCGATCATGTCAATTTCGACGCAAGCACCGAATGGCACCTGTGCCACACTGACGGCGCTGCGTGAATGGATGCCTCGCTCACCCAATACTTGGACAAGTAGTTCAGACGCCCCGTCCGCAATTCGGTGAGGCTCCGTGAAGTGCGGTGCACCGTTGACCATGACAAAGAGCTTCACGATTCTTCGAACGCTGCCAAGATCGCCGATGGCGGCTTTGAGCACGGCCAACAATTCAATTGCCACGTGGCGTGCAGCGCGCTTGCCTTGATCCACGCTAATCTCATCGTCCACCTTCCCGCAGAGAAGCTTACCGCCCTCCTTGCCAAGGCGGCCGGAGAGATGAATTTGGTCGCCTGAACGGATGAACGGCGCGAACGCCGGCACATATCCGTCGACGACTGACGGTATGACCTCGGGTAGAACGATGTTGAGAGACTTCAAGCGTTCGTCAAGGGGCGACATGCCTTGCTTCCTTCCACGCCTTCGCCATGACGACGAGGAGTCGATCTATGTCCTGCATCGAATTGAGGAGATGTGGGGCGACTCGAATTTTTCCTTCACGCAGGGCAACCACGAACCCCTCGTTTCGCAGCGTTTGATACAGGGACTCCGTATCGCTGCGGCTGCCGACTTCAATGCAACCGAAAACACCGCGTTGAGAGGCTTGCCGCGGACTTGCCAGCCGATAGCCCTCCGGGAGTCGTTCGAAGAAATAGTCAATCAGAGCTTGGTTGTGATCACGGATCAGCGCCGGACTCGCATCCAGCACAAACTTCGCAGACGCTTCCATGACGGTGAGGTTGAAGTTGTATATTGATGCTGCCTCGGCCGAGTCCCAACGGCTCAGCGTCGGCGCAGGTTCCGGATCCACATAGTTGAGGCACGCAAAGCTCTCCACGCCCTGGGATAACCAGTTGTAGGGTCCTGGTCGAAGCCAGTCCGAGTTTTCCTTCCTCGTCCACAGGAAGCCCGTCCCCCAGGGACTGAGCAAATACTTGTAGCCCGCGCAGACGAGGAAGTCAGCTCCCAGGCTGCGCACGTTCATGGGTATGGCGCCGCAGGATTGGCTCACGTCCAGAACCAACAAGGTCCCGTTCCTTTTGCATGCCGCGGCAAGCGAGGAGACGTCGAGCATCGAGCCGTCGTCGAATCGCACGTGACTCACCGAAACCACTCGGGTGCTCGGCGTCATTGCCGCGACCAGATCATCCGACTGTATAAACTGACCGTGCGGGAGTGCGAGCCGCACCTTAATACCTTCGCGCGCCTCCATCGGCTTCCACGTTGCGTACTGCACCGGAAACTCGCCGCGCGCGAAGATCACCTCATCACCAACAGACCACTTAAGTGCATAGGCTATAGCCGCAAGACCCGCTCC
>DASRDJ010000228.1:0-34343 GCA_035652655.1 Terriglobales bacterium | reverse complement strand
ACGTCGCCATCGCAGCATTGCCGCCCGAAGTAACTGGATAGGCTGGTTCGGGAATGATGGCCTGCTTCGGTGTCGTTGCGTTCGATGCGGAGAAGATTGCCGGCAATGCTGCCTGCAAACTGGCCACTACGAACGGAGTGGTGTTCGGCACACCATACGGACCGGTGCTGTCCACGACGATTTGCATGATGGTGCGCGTGTTGGGACCGTAGCCCGGAAGGGTGGTCGGGGCTCCGCCGCTGGTGACTTGATCCGGGTCGCCTGTGTAGTAGTCAATTCGGCTATCGAACGCCGGTACTGGTGTGGGTGCGTCGTTGTAGAGAATCAGCGTCTTGCCCGCAAATGCGGTGAAATCCACGACCGCGTCTGCCCGTTCCGCCGCCCCAAGAAGAAGCGCATGGTTTGAGATGTTCAAGACCGTGATGCTACGGCGGTTATATTCAAAGCCGACCGGAGCCGGGGAAACTACTGCGACTTTCGGAAGCAATCCACCTTCTGTACCGATCTGCAAGAACGGAGGACCAAGGGCCAAACTATCGGGCACACCAGCGTCGCGTCCGTCCAATTGATCGGGATAGAGGTAGCCGGTTGTCCCAGCGCCCCCTCTCACTGCGGGCACCATTGGAACTTCAGTGCCGGCAGTTCCTGGAATGCTGCAATTCGTGGCGGTGACGCTGAAGGTTCCGCTGCCGCAGGCCTGGTACAACGACAGATTCAGGGTGCGATCATTGGCTGCATTCAGGATCCGGAACCGGTAGGCAGCAGGGGCGACGTGGAGAACGGGATAAGCTTTGCCGTTCACCAACGGCGTGTCCATGAAGGCTTCCGGAGTACCCGACGGGTTGGGTGTAATCGGACAGCCCTCGAGGAAGTTGTTCGCCGCGGTCGGTTGTAGCACCTGAAGCGGGAATGCAGCAGAGGTGCAAGGGATGGTCACTGCTGTGTTCGGACCTTGGGGTCCCGTACCTGCCGCAGACAGGGTCGTCATTGGCGGGAAGAACCAAGCACCGTAGTCCCAGCGACCAAATGCATTAGAGCCGCCGAGGTCAGCGGGATTCTGGTTTGGAGGATACACGTGCGGGATCCAGAGATCGCCGTTGCCGTTCAGGCCAGGAGCCGGAGTAGCAGTACCCCAAATCCAGGTCGGATCTTCGCCAGCAAGTTGGCTAGCAGAGGGCACGAACGTCTTGTCCTGAATGACGAGAGGAATAAGGTGTGCAAGATCCGGGGTGGTTCCGACGGTTCCGGGAACCGTCGCAGCCGCCAGCGCGTTTTCTTCTGCTGGATCAGCTACCAAGTATCCGGCAGCTTCACCTGCGTAGACATTGAGACGGGTAATGCCATAGGCGTGATCGTGATAGAACATCAACCGGCCGCCCTGCTGATTGGTGTAGTAGAAAGTCATGGACCCGTCGCCGGGGTCATTGCTAGCCCCTGTAGGAAGTTGAGCGGCGGTCCCACCCTGGCAGTTCGTGACTACCGTGGCAGTGCAGGCAGGGACAACGACCCCACCCACAAAGTACATGTCGGGCACGTTCTGCGTGCTGACGCCCTTCTTGAAGTTGGTTGTTTCGCCAGCGGGAACTGTCCACTGATTCGGTGTTCCGTCGCTGATCCACGGTGTATTGCCGCCATGGAGATGGAGGGTGGCTCGATTCTGCGTATAGGCAGTACCGTCCGGGCCGTTTCCAGCGCCCATGTAAGTGAGGTCCACCGGGATCTGCAGATTGCCCGCAGCGCCCGTGGGCAGGCAGTTGGTAAATTTTATGCGAACGGGCCGGTCTCTCTGCGCAAGGATTACGGGGCCGAGATACTGCGGTGCAGCAGCGGTAGGGCAGCCTGCGCTACCACTGGGAATCTGTACATAGCCGCGCAGTCTTGTGGGTGGCAGATCAGCGTGCAACTGCTGGGAATATTCGACCAGCGCGATCTCGTAGTAGTCAGAGTTCGGAAAGGTCGTGGTATCGGTGGGAACACCGGTGGTCAAGCCGGCGATCGGAAGTGCCGGCACCGTGTCGACAAACTTGCGAATACCAGTATTAGGAACAACTTTGGTCGCGTCGAGCTTTGCGAGAATGATTGCGTCTGTGCCCAAGCCCGAGGGATCGATGATGTTCACAACCGGCGCAACGTATCCGCTGCCCGGGGTACCGGTAATGGCGGTGATCGTGCCTGTCAGGGGATCAATCGTCAACGTGGCAGTCGCGCCGGTCGCGCCGGGCGTGTTGTAGAAATCGGTTATGGTAGCGGTCGTGGTGGACGGGTATCCGCTGCCGCCGTTCAAGATCGTGAAGCCCGTGGCTGACACATCAACGGAACTGATGGGCAGTGGACTGTTGGCGTAATTCGCTTTGCCAAAGTAGTCGGTGCAGAGAGTCGTGGGCGCGCCAACCGTGGGCGTGAAAATAGGAGCGCCGCTAGTTGCATCGAACGAATTGCATGTCGGGATCGTTGTCTGGCCGAACGCCAGAGCGCTAAGGAGCAGCATCAGAAGCAAGAGAATTCGGGTTTTCATTGCTGCACCCCACTCTGCGAAGTTTTGTTATTCAGTTTTCTCTGAGCGTCCGCTTTTGCGCGGCGAGCCCTGTTCCGCTCGGCGGCGGCGCGGCGTTGCGCGTTGGTCATCTGCCGCATGGGCATGACGGTGTTCGGATCCTTGATCCAAGCCTTGCTGGGTGGGTGTTGCTTGAGGACTTGCTCTTTGGTGGTCGGTTTAGACTGCGCCGTTTTCGTCTGCGCCAATCCCTGAATTCCTCCGACACAAACCGCAATGGCGAGGAGGAGCCAACGCAAGAACCTGAAAGATGTATTGCTTTCCATGATTTCTCCTTTGAAACAACCAGCAAACTCGACCCGGGACAAATGAATCGGGCATTCCCGTGCACACTTCTGGAACTGAACTTTTGGGGAGGGGCCTGACTTGCATTCCGCCAACGACCAAGCAGGTAGATGATTGAGTTATTCCTGGAATTGCGGCTGCGGATGAAGACGTTCTGGGGGGAACGAATCGTCAACCGGCCGTTGGCGAACAGCTTTTGGGGGTCAGCTCTTCGCCGATGCTTCAACCCAGGAGCAAATATCTACTCGATAAAGCGACCATCTTGACTGCGTGGTCTTCGTAAATTCCGTTGCAGTGTGGCAGGAGCATGTATCTCACGTCTGTGTTCCACATCACGTAGCCACTGTGTGGTGTGTCACAAGGCAATGTACGAACGAGCATCGACGGTCGGGTGAACGACGTTGGAGAGGAAGTAACTATGGCGGGTAACATCGTGTAAGTGGCTGCGAACAGTGGACGACGCGGTGGTTGTAGCAAATACACACCATGTGTGAGAGCAGGTTACACAGAAGGGCGTTTTCCCATTCCGGTTTTGGGAACACGAGTTTGGACAAATATTGTCATGTGCGATTCGCGGGACTTGCCAATGTACTTCTGGACATCTTGACGGTGCACAACGAAGGAACGTAGAGTTCCACGCAATCTCGCACTCGCATTTGAAAGTCAGCCAGCTTCTTGGGTAGGCGCCACGCCTCAATGTGGGGTTGTGTTGGGGTATGCCGACATGACATCGAGCCTTGCTGTGAGCTGGCTGGACAATTGGGACGACTCGCGCTAAGCATCCCAAAAATCCACAGAACAAGAACCTCGCGGGAGTGTGTCTGCTCCCGCCGAAGGAGGGCCCAAGTGAAACGTAAGAACGTTTTGATGGTCGTGGTGTGTCTGATGGTCGTAGTGCATCTTCCCCAAAATGTGTACGCACAAACTGATCCTGGTCCGCGGGCTGGCACTGCGGGCGCAGGAGGCGCTTACCCGGGGCTCGGCACCGGGGAGCAGACCATGTTCACCCAAAGCATGCAGGCGTTCATGGAAGTGGATTCTGTCATCGGAGGAATGACAGGAGAAGACGGCGCGGGTCTTGGCCCAGGCTTTAACGGAAACAGCTGCGCGCAGTGTCACGCGCAACCCGCGATCGGAGGAAGCAGTCCTGGAAGCAAGAGTCCGCAGAACCCGATTCCAAACCCTCAAGTAGCGCTGGCGACACTCCATGGCGCTACCAACAAAGTTCCTCCCTTTATCACTCCGGATGGCCCGGTGCGGGAAGCGCGCTTCATCATGACGGTGACTCAGTCGGGAGCAGTGCCGGATGGAGGAGTGCATGATTTATTCAGTGTTGCCGGTCGAACCGATGCCGCTGGTTGCGGTCTGGCCCAGCCGGACTTTGCCCGCGAACTCGGCCGCAACAACGTAATTTTCCGGATCCCCACTCCCGTGTTTGGACTTGGGCTGGTGGAAGCGACTCCGGATAGCGTGCTGCGCGCGAACCTTGCTGCGAACGGAGCGCAGAAAGCTTTTTTGGGCATCCGCGGGAGTTTTAATACGAGCGGGAATGATGGAACTATTACACGCTTCGGATGGAAGGCGCAGAACAAGTCGCTGCTGATCTTCTCAGGCGAGGCTTACAACGTCGAGCAAGGCGTATCGAATGAAGTCTTCCCATCGGAGCGTTCGGGGGATGGGGGGTGTGCGTTCAATCCGTCGCCGGAAGACTTTGCCGGCGGGGACGCGGCCGAGAAGATGTCAGATGTGCTGGCGTTCGCGATGTTCGCGCGTTTGTCGGCGCCCCCGACTCCGGCGGACCCGACGCCCTCCACACAAAACGGAGCGGCGCTCTTTGACAAGGTCGGATGCAGTTTGTGCCACACGGCTACATTGACCACTGGTGCTTCCCGATATACCGGCATGTCGAGCGTTGCCTATCATCCGTACTCGGATTTTGCGCTTCACCACATGGGGTGGAATCTCGCAGACCGCATCACCCAGGGAGCGGCGGGACCGGATCAGTTCCGCACTGCGCCGCTTTGGGGTCTTGGGCAGCGGCTATTTTTTCTGCACGATGGGCGGACATCGGACCTGGTCCAGGCAATTCGAGCGCATGATGGCAGAGGCTCGGAAGCCGGTGGAACAGTGCGCCGCTTCAATACGCTGAGCCCGGCGCAGGCGCAGGACCTGTTGAATTTCCTTCGGTCATTGTGAGAAGGGTGGCGACTTGAGAGGTGATTCGCTCGACGCCAGTCGAGCGATTGGCTGAGGCTCGCATCGGGAAAGTGCGGGCCTCAGACCTTCACCGTTTCTTCCGAAATGGTAGGCAAGTTGGCGGCCTGCCAGGCGTCGATGCCGCCGAGCACGTTGACTACGTTCTGAAATCCTGCGCGCTGCAGCACGCTGCAAGCGATGGCACTGCGGTATCCACTCTTGCAGTGCACGGCGATACGGCGATCTTTTGCCAGCGCAGGCAGATTGCTGTTTAAGGTGTCGAGGGGTGACCACGCCGCTCCTTCGATGTGGTTGGCCTTCCATTCGCCTTCGCGGCGGACGTCGAGGAGTTGCGCCTCGCCGGAACGCAGCCAGGCATTCACCTGGTCCACGGATGCTTCCTGCAACGTGGCGACCGGCATTCCTGCCTGCTGCCAACCGGCAATGCCGCCCTCCAAGAATCCACGCGCATCCTCGATGCCGACTCGTGCCAGGCGGAGGCGCGCTTCGGATAACTGCTCATCGTTGTCGGCGATCAGGACGGGACGCGAGGACAGCCCAAGCACCGATCCGCCCCAGGATGCGAACTGGCCTGAAAGCGCGATGTTGATCGAGCCGGGGACATGCCCTTTTGCGAAGTCGCTTGGGGGACGAACGTCGAGAGCGAGGATGCCGTCATCAAGCAGCGACTTTAGGGCTTGCGGAGCCAGTGGTTTGAGTTCTTTCAACTCGGAAAGAGGAGCAGCGCCGTCGCGATTGATTTCTGCATCCTGCAGGAAGTAGTCGGGGCGGACCGGGACCTTCGACGTGAGTTCGCGGATGAATTCCTCGCGGCTGCCGATTTGCAGAGCGTAGTTCGTCATGCACTCGGTCGCGATGGTGGAAGAACGCTCAGCCCGCATGTTGCGGCCGCACAACGAACCTGCGCCGTGCGCCGGGAAGACCAGGACGTCGCCGGGCAGCCTCATCAACTTATTGTGGAGGCTGTCATACAAGAGTCCAGCAAGTTCGGCTGGCGAGTGTGACTGAGAAAGGTCCGGGCGGCCGACGTCGCCGATGAAAAGCGTGTCCCCCGTGAAGACAGCCCATGGCTTGTCGGACTTTTCTTCGTCGGTAACGACCAGGCAAATGCTTTCCGGCGTGTGGCCGGGGGTCTTCAGGACGTCGACGCGAATCTTGCCGACCCGCAACTGGAAGCCGTCGCCGACCTCCGTGCGGGTGAAGCGGGCGCCGCCGTGTGGACCTATATATATGGTGGCACCGGTGCGCTCGGCTAGTTCCTTGTGTCCGGAAACGAAGTCGGCGTGAAGATGAGTTTCGAAGATGTGGCGGATCTTGAGATCGTGTTCGGCGGCGGCGGTCAGGTAAATCTCGACGTCACGCTGGGGGTCGATGATGATGGCCTCGCCCTCGGAGGCGAGCATGTAGGACGCGTGCGCAAGACAGCCTAAATAGAACTGTTCAAAGTACATGGCCACCCTCAGAAATCCACTCTATCGTAGTATTTTTGGGGCGAAGGGTCCACGGGAACCGATTCGCGGGCAAAGGGTAAGCGGGGCGCGGTTGATTCCCTGATACTTGGGAGGCAGGCCGTGGCCAGACCACCAACTCATCAGGCGATTGACCCACCGGCAGAGGTCTTGAGTGTGTTCGCATGAGAGCAACAATTAACGCAGGTTTTCCCGTGTGCTTCAGCTAGCCCATCGCGGAGAAGTCTCCGAAAGCTCACCTCAGGCGCTGAAGCGCGGGCAGGTTTTAGAGACGTAGCGGCACGACTGAAGTCGTGCCCTTCCCAAACCTGCCCGAACCCCAAACCTGCCCAAAGCAATTCGGCTAGGCAGGTTATTTCTGATCCGAGGGAGGCGCTGCTGCGGCTGGCGGCGGTTCGTGGCGTCCCTTGCCCCACTGATCGCGCTGGGCCTGCATCTCGTCCCACTTCTTCTGTTGGTCAGAATTCAGCAGAGCGCGGATCTGATCGTTGGACGCTTTGTGGTTGTCCATCATTTTCGCGCGGCGGTCCTGCTGCGAGGCCGAGGCATCCGCGTGGATCTTCTGCATCTGTTCCTGCTCCGACTTGAAGATGTCGACAACCTTTGTCTTCTGATCGGCGCTCAGATCGAGGCGCTTGGTCAGCATCTCGGCGCGACGATCGGGGTCAAATCGTGCACCGCGCCCGCCGTGCTCGGGAGGAGCGCCCGTAGGCGCTGCCTGTTGATCGCTGCTCGGCGCATCCTGCGCGACGACCGCCGGCGTGGCATACGCCAATCCAGCAAGTGTCAAAGCCAGTATCCAATTCTTCAGCATGAAATCTCCTTTTATATGCCCAAATATCAGGGTCACTGGTAGGAACACCATTATCTTTGGCGAGTTGTCACTTCGCCCTTCCCTTTACGAATCTTTACGTCTTCGCCGGACAAATGGTCTTCCGCTCGCGTCACGAAAGCCCTTTCAATCTAGAGACATAAGGCCCACCGCGAACGTCTGCAGTCGCATACACGGATTACCTGGGAACTCCTACACGCCTCATCCGATAGCGAGGAGAGGTTGGCTTCCTTACATTCTTAATATCAATCACACTCGAGGTCACACGATGACGAACATGCTACGGAATAGACGCACGAAGGATTGGGCAAGGCTCGCCATGAGAGCGGGGCTTTTGATGACGGATGCCAAGCTGTGGTCGGCGATCCAAAACCAGATGCGTGATCGCGCTGACGGATTGAGTGACGCCATCAACGAAAAGTACGAAGACGCGTCGGAACGCCTCTCGAACGCCGGGGACGCGTTGCGGGGTCGGAGCCAGTGGCCGAGTTGGGGCAGCTTTCTGCTCGGCGTGGGTATTGGAACCGGGATTGGATTCCTGGTCGCCCCGACTTCTTTCGAAAAAGTTCGAAACGCGTTCAACGAAAAAGTTGCCGCTTAATCGCTGACTACGGCGTGGCAATACTCAGCCGCGGGACAGGGCTACCGATCGCTCTGGTTGATACCCACGCCGTAACTGCGTCTTGAGCGCACCCGGAAGTACATCCGCTCACAGAAGCCCCGCCGTCTCGTACATCCGTTATTACCTTCGAAGTCGTCGGAGAGAAATGGCCTCGCGGTCCTCTTCACGAATCGTGCTGATTGCGGCTTTGGCGAACCTGTGCATCGCCATCTGCAAGTACGTGGCGGCCGGCTTCACAGGAAGCTCCGCGATGTTGGCGGAGGCGTTCCATTCGACCGCCGATACCGGCAACGAACTGCTTCTTTATCTGGGCTTGAGGCGGAGTGCAAGGCCGCCGGACGAACTTCATCCCTATGGCCACGGCAAGGTCCTATATTTTTATTCGCTTCTGGTCGCGGTTTATATTTTCGCGATCGGGGGGATGTTCGCGCTCTACGAAGGCGTCAGTCGTCTGCGAGATCCTGTGCTCTCGGAACACCCGGGCTGGAACTATTTGGTTCTTGCGGTGACAGCCGGTTTCGAGCTTTATTCCTGGCGAATTTCGTATCGCGAACTGGTCCGGCGTAAGGAGCCTCAAGAAAGCACATGGCAGGAAATCATCGGCAGCAAAGATCCAACGGTTTTCACGGTGTTTCTGGAAGACTCAGCGGGGCTGGTGGGCGCGGCGCTGGCGTTCCTGGGAATTTTTTTGGGGCACCTTTTTCACAATCCAAATCTGGACCCGATTGCGTCGATCTTGATCGCAGTGGTGCTCTGCGCGGTAGCGGTGCTGTTGGGACGAGAGAGTGGCGCGTTGCTAGTGGGGGAGAGAACGAACCGTGCGAAGCTCAGCAGGGTCCGGCAAGTCATCGAGCGCGATCCTGCCGTGGAACGCGTTGGGGACTTGCTGTCGATGCAACTAGGGCCGGAACAGGTTCTACTCACTGTGAATATCCGCTTCCGTCGCGGTCTTGATGTTCAAGAACTGGAAGCGGCAATCGCGCGGCTGGAAGAACGAATTAAGAAAGCAGAACCCACGATCGAAAGGATATTCATCGAGGCAGATTCGCTCAGGCAGCCGCCGCAAGAGGCTTCGGAAGCTGCCTGACCGGGAATCGATTCTAAAATCGGGGGTGGGGGAGGGATTTGGCGCGGCAAACTACTTGAGCGCCTTGATCTCTTCGACCAAGGCTTTGATTTGCTCTGGCGTCAACTTGTCTTTGAAGGGCGGCATCTTGGGAGTGGTCTTGTCGTTGCCGTCTTCAATCTGCTTGGTCAGTTCCGCAGCGCTCTTGCCAGCCTTTTCCTTCATGGGCGGAGTCTTCATTTTCTCCCGTCCCTCGGCAGCGGCACCGTGACACATCACGCACTTCGCCTTGAAAACTGGATCATCGACCAGGTCGTCGGCGAAACAGATCGACGACAGGATCGACGACATTACCAAGATTGCGAGTACCAGCTTCTTCATCTTCTTCGGTCTCCTATTCGCTGTTTTTTCAGAATGCGCCTGCTCAGGTAGGGGCCTGATACAAGCGGGTACAGAATAAACCGGTTGGACTGCTCCGGAACTGCCTACGATCTGGCGCGCGGACGCCGCAACGCCGGAGTTGCGGCCAAGTCGTGGGGATGGCCATGACACGTCAGGCTGCAGGAGTTCGTCGAGCGGTTATAGGCAACCGCTGCGCCTCCGTTTGAGGCGACGACATGGACGTCAAAATTTACCATGCGCTCGCCGGAAATACTTCCCGTCTGCCCACCCATGCCATGTGCAGTATGGCACGTAGAGCATGAAAAACCATCATTGATGTGACGGGCGTGCTCACTGAAGCTAGTGTTCGCAAGAATCACGCTTAGGTCGTGACACTTCGCGCACAAAGCGTAGGGGCCATTGATGGTCAAGTCGGGACTCGGGAACAGATTGCTAATCATGCCACCCGGCAGTGCCACCTGGCTGAACTCATATTGACGCTCGAGCAGGTGCGAATACTTCGAGCCGTGCGGACCGTTGGCGCCGGTTCCTCCAAACTCGCGATTGTCGTCGCTGTTGTGGCAGTCAGTGCAGAGGATCCGCTGGCCCATGCTGCGGCCGGGCGTGGTGCCATCGAGATTCAGCATCTGCGCGCGCAAACTGGGCTGTGGAAAAGAACTGGTACGGTCGTGAGTCACAGGATGGCTGGAACTTGCTGAGGCGCTGAACTGCGGAATGATGTTGAGAGGATCGCCGGCGGACGAAGCCCACACCGGCAGATAGCCAAACTTCTGGTCTGCGACTTTGCCCGTGCTGGTTCCGTGACAGCGCAAACAGTTCTCGAACTGATTGATGGCGGGTGTCATGACGGTCAGGCCGTCGCTGACGCTGATGCCAACGACTTCGGCCTGCGCAGAACGAACTGCGGGAGGTGCAGCATACGCGGTACCAGCCGACTTGCCGGCGTGCGGGTTGTGGCAGTCGACGCAGGTCGCGTGACGATTGTTGTTGAGCACCGCGCTTTCGGTGCGATCGTGCACGTTGGTTCCAGAGGAGAAGGGGTGACCAGTCTTGGCGAACTCGGCGAACACGTTGATCGCCGCAGGAGAGATGTTGGTTCCTCCGTTATGGCAGGCCAGGCAAGCCTTCTCGTCACTGCCGCGAAGCAACCGGACCGGGCCCGAGGCGTTGTGCTCCATATGGCAATTGGTGCAGGCGTTGCCCGCCACCGTACCGTAGCCCCCGACATAGGGCTGGTTTGACGTTGTGTTGGTGGCGGTGGCATGAGCGCTGACGGCCCAGCCGCCGAGAAAATTAACATTGCCGTTCACCACACGGTTCGGGTCGTGGCAGGCGAGGCAGAGAGCGCCATTCGAACCATCACGTACCAGAAAGTCCTGCACGACCCGATCCTTGCCCTGTACGTGAGGATCGTGGCAAGTGTTGCACTCCACATTTCCCCTCTCGAGCTTCACCGCTGGATCGGCTGTGTTGGGCGTCGCGGACGACAGCAATACGTTGATTTCAGGAGAGTCCGTCAGAGGAGTCTTCATGCTGATCGGATGCGAACTGCGAAGATCACCGCCGAACTTGGAGGTCGTCTTCATCGACCCCGTCATGTTGAACTTTCCATAAGCCACCGTCTGGCCGGGAGCGACCGTGCCGTCGTGGCAGCTGAGACACAGCTTGCTGGTGCTTCCCAGGGGCGGTTGCACTCCCGTCTGGTGATACGTGCTACTGGTGTAGGCCGTATAGGTCTGCATGGAGAGTTGTTGGTTCCACAGTGGGGTGGCCGGACCTGCCATCGCGGAATGCGGGGCATGACAATACAGACAAGAGCCCGAGACGCGCCCCTTGATGGGCGACTTGCCCATCGGGGTCATATCATGCGCGCCCAGCACGTCGTTGAAGCCCTGCCCCCAGGCTGCGCAACACAGCAGAGCCAGCACGCCAACAATGACGACGGATCGGATCACTGCGTTCCTCCCGCGGTCTGGGGAGGTTGGGCGAAGTAGTGAAATACCTGGACTCTCCGGTTGAGAGAATCGACCACGTAAATCGCATCCTTGTGATCGATGAACAATCCGGAGGGAAGGTTGAATTCGCCAAGAGCATCGCCACTCTGGCCGAAGTAATAGAGGAGCTGACCCTCGCGATCAAAAACCTGCACGGTATCCCAGAGTGCGTCAACGATATAGAGATGCTGCTCGCTGTCGATGCCAACCCCCTTGGGACGGAACATGGCGCCGCTGCGGTCCCCTGCGTCACCGATGGCGTAGCGGAACGCACCCGCTGCATCAAAGGCTTGGATGCGGAAGTTCATCGCGTCCACAACCAGTAACTCGGTGCCCGTCCAACGCAACTCGGTGGGAAAGTTGAATTCGCCGTCTCCGGCGCCATTCTGGCCGATGGTTTTGAGGATGGTGCCTTGCATATCGAGCACGAAAATCTTGTGGCGCAAGGTGTCGGAAACGAAGATGCGCTGGCCTGCAGAATCCACAGCAATGCCGGTCGGCCGCTTGAAATATCCTTCGCCACCCTTGATGCTTCCGATGACGCGGCGAAACTTGTTCTCGTTGTCGAAGACGAAAATCTTGCCCGCCTCCGAATCAGTGACGTAGAAGTTGTCCTCCGCATCCACGGCGACGCACTGCGGGGCAAGGAAGGCTTCCTTGCCTTCCCGTTGAATGAACTTATATTTCTGCTGATTGAAGTCGAAGACGTGCACACCCGGGATGCCGGGATCGGTGATGATCAGCCGTCCGCGCGAATCGGCCACGACACTGTAAGGACGAACCAGGCTGCGATAGTCCGGGGCGCCGGCGATTACGTCGACCAGCTTGTTCCAGAAGCCGCGCTTGGGCTTCACTTCCCGCTGGGAAGAAAAACTGCGCTCGTAAACCAACTTTCTGCCACCAGAGAGCAGGAGTTCTGGCGGAGCGGGCAAGAACTCGGTTTTCGATTTCGATCCCTTGGAGGCGGAGGCATTGGCAGTGAGAATCATCGCCAGGCTAGCCGCTACGCAAACGAATTGGAGTTTCTTTCGCAAATTGACCATCAGCTAAAAGAAGTGCATGGAGCGGAAAACGCCCACGTAAAACGTATTTAAATCCACCGGCGGACCCACTTCCGAGCCAAACCCTTGCAGCAATCGACTATATCCAGCCTGGAAATGCAAATGACGGAAGTACCACTCGGCCTTCGCGTCAGCTTGCTGCAACCTGTTATTCGAGAACGCCGAGTCATTGCGCGTGTGATAGTGGGCTTGCGAATAGTCGCCCGTAAGAATCAGGCCGCGAATCGGCGTATATCCAATGGCCCCTGCGTAAGACTCCCCGCCATACAAGATCAACAAGGTGGGAGGAACGACCGGGCTTGGAATGGGTGTAGGTATCAGCCCGGTGATGCTTTGAATGGAATTGCCACTGGACCGGCTGTAATTTCCATTGAACGAGAGTTTGCCGGAGGAGAGCCCAGTGCTGTAGCCCTGCGCGAACGAACTGGAGTTGCTGACGGAATCGATGCGATTGTCACTGCCGTTTGCGGATACCGTCCAGATCCAACCACCGAGTTTCCGCGCCACGTTGAGTCCGTATCCATATCCGGATTGCGTATAGGTCGCAAGCGCGGTCTGCGCGTTGCGCGAGTAACGGACTGAGGCATTCCCGCTCCAGGCGCCGACCCGGCGTGTGTAGCTCAGGTTGCCGGTCCCGCCCGTGGCGGCCTCGCTGTAGACGTTGGCGGTGTAGCGAATCACGCTCGCGTAGACGGAAGCTGTGCCTCCCCAAAGGCTGTGGCCATAGGAGACGCCTCCCGTGTAGTCATCGGAGGTGACACTCAGGCCGAAGAAGGCTTGGGCACGATGGTCAAAGGTTGCCTGAAAGCTCAGGTCGTGCACTGGGGTATAGGTGGCGGCGGCGGACAGGTCGACGGAATGAGAGGACGTACTCTCAGGTGGGAAGATCACGCCGCCATCGCCCACGATCGGTTCCAGCAGTGTTCCTGCGAGATTGTCAGTGTAGGCCCCGCCCAAGGCAACCGTGAGTCCCTTGGCGGGATTGATGTTCAGGCTGGCCGCGGCGTTGTCGTAGGTCTGCTTAATCGGGGCACCGGCGAAGTCGACGGTGAAATGGTTTCTGCTGAGGTTGGTAATCAGGCTCACCCTTTGTCCAAAGCGGCGCGAGATTCCCAGTTGGACCTGATTCTGGTCGGTGCTTCCCACCAACGCTTCCGATCCGCTGGTGATCTCCGGCAAATGTTGGGTTAATTTGAAATCGGAATAGCCTCCCATCAAGTTGAACCCAAGCAATTGATAGCCGCTATGCAAGCTGAAAACTCTGGAATCGCTGCTTCCCTTGGTGGCCGCTCCGAGCACTTCGTAATTGCTGCTGCCGAGTCCATAGCTAACTGAGAGCGACGGGAACGAGGGCTGGAACAAACTCCAATTTGCGTTGAAATACTGATCGGAGCCTCGTGTTTTGTAGGCCACGGATCCAGGAAGGCCGAACTCGCCTTCATGATTCCAGTCACGCCCATAGCTGATGGAACCGGGGTATCGGCTCCCGCTGAAAATCTGGGTACTCGCATTTATGCCGCTGGCATCGAAGATGGATTGAACGCTGGAGTTGGCGCGCGACAGGTTGTAGTACGGGCTCACAACAAAGTTGATCACACGGGGATCGAGGTAGTCTCCGTGGAGATCCGCTTCGCCGCCGACACTGAGACTATGCGTGGACTGCACCACGTTGCCATTGGAGGCAAAGTATCCGACGGCCAAGCTGCCATCGAGATTCATATGCAGGTCTTCGCCGACCGTGACCTGCGCGCGGACTCCGGAGGCCAGCACCAGCATGCCTACCGCGACCGCCAACCTGATTTGCCGGGTGAACTGCATGAGCCCTCCTACAACTCCTCAACTCGCGCGTTCTTGCGCAGCTGCTGGTGGAGGGCTTGCCGCAGCGCGTCGACTTTTGTGCCTTCGAGTTCTTTCTTCAGGGATGCTTTCACCTGGTCATAGCTCACCTGATGCGCATCCTGGCGGGCATTCAGTCGTACAACGCAAAACGAGTTTTCGGCGCGGATCAGATCGCTGGTCTGGCCGGTCTTCATTGCGAATGCAACCTTCGCCACTTCGGGTGGCATCTGGTCGCGGGATACGAACTGATGATCGCCCATCATTACTCGCCAATCGTCTTCGGAGACTTTCTCAGCGAGCATGCCGAATTCTTCGTAGCTTTTGGTCTTACGGGCCTGAGTTAAGGCGTCTTCCGCGCGCTTGCGGGATTCTGCTTCCTGCTTTGAGCTGGGCTTGTCGGGAATCGCGATTGAGATGGTCTGAATGGAAACCGATTCCGCGGAGAAGAAGCGCGCCGAATTCTTACGGTAGTATTCCCTTATTTGGGCGTCGGTGATAACCGCTTTCCGATTGACTTCTGCGCCGAGGAAATCCGAGATCAAGATCGAGCGGCGAACCTTATCGCGCAGCGCATGCAGGGATCCTCCGCACTCGTCTTTGAGATAGGAGTGGAACTCGTCGGGCGAACTGAACTGATCCTGGAAGTCGAGCATCGCTTTGTCGAGCCGCGCGGACGGCACATTGGTATGACGGCGTTCGGCTTCCTGGTAAACGAGTTCTTCGAATTCCAACATTTTGAGCGCGCCGCGACGAATATCGGCTTCCATGGTCTGTGGGAACTTGCCGCCGTGCTGGCGCGCGTACGGAAAGATGATCATCATCTCGTGCAGCAGGTCCCGGTCGGTGAGGACGGTGCCATTGACTTTGGCCACCGGTTTTCCGGTGACGTTCACGGAGGAGAGCTGAAACTGTGACTTGCCGGAGTCCGGCGTCTGAGCGACGGCGTGCAAGCTAACGATGATGCACCCGAGCAGGAACCGCGTTGTGTTCGTCATATTCATAAAAGCTACCTCTGAAAAATGGGGTGAGCGGGGGCCCTCCCCCCATCTCTCGAGTTAGAACGTAATGCTGTTGATCCCGTAGGCCTCGTTCGATCGGTCGGCATGGCAGCTGCGGCAAAACTGCGATGACGAGTTGCTGGCTGGATTGTTCGCGTCATACCAGCCCTTCACGAACATACGGGTGGGGTAAATTGCTGGGGTACCACCCGCGTAAGAACCACAGTAGGGATCAGTCGCTCCGCCGGTCGTGCAACTTGCGGTGGGGGTCCACACTTGCCCGATGGATTGGCGGCGCTTGGTCATGGAGTGATGGTCGTGGCAGCTGGTGCATTCCACATAAGCACCGGCAGCCGTCGAGGGCGTACCGCTTCCAATCGTGGTACCACCCGCCGCAGCACCGTACAGGCTGCCCGCGTGGCCGTAGGCAGCGACGAAAGCTGCCTGGGCCGGATCGTTCGTCCACCACACCTTCCCGTTTGCATCCACAGTTCCTGCCCAATGCTTACCACCTGGAGCTGCGGCCGGAACGTAGGGGATATGGACGGGATGATCGTTGGTCAAGCCCTCGGCATCCGTGGCCAGATAGGTCGGTGCATGAGCAGAACCGCCGTCCACTGTTTCAACGGTGGTTCCGTGCATACCCGTCACACTGGCCGATCCGTCATGGCAGGTTAGGCAGATCGCTGTGCGATACAGCGGGTCCTTCGTGCCATTCACGAAACTGGCGACCGTGGGGAAAGTCGTAAGCGTAATGCCGCCGTACGTGGTGTACGTTTTTCCGAGAAAGGACGTGCCCCAAAGAACGATGGTGCCCGTACTTGTATCGGTGCCGCCGGCACCAGCTGAGCCGCTGTGCGGAGTGTGGCAAGAAACGCACCCGCGGCCATTGATGTTGTGCGCGCCCAGAACGTCCTGGTCGAGCGTGAACTGAGCCATCGCACTGCCGGTGAAGGCTACCGCTACGATGATCAGTGTGAGAAGGATGATGTGATTCTGTTTCATCCTGTTCAAGACCTCCTGTTACTTGGTCTGCACTGCTGCGGAAGCCTCGAGAACTTCCACCCTTGTCCCTCGCCGGTCTGGCTGGTGAAAGACAAACTTGTGCGTTACTGCCGGCTCCCGTTGCTAGCCGCCGCCGAAGCCGCGCTGGGATGTTCCCGCTCGCGCTTGGCTTGTTCCACCGCCGCCTCAGCGTCGGTGGTGTAACGAAATACCTGCAATCTGCCGTTCAGCACCTGCTCGGCAACGACAACGCGATTGTTCTTGTCGATGGCCACTCCAGAAGGCAGGGCAAATTGTCCGGGGAAATAACCGTACTCGCCGAAGAAGGCGCAGAGTCTTCCTTGCTGATCGAAAATCTTCACGCGATTCTGATCGGCGTCGGTAACCCAGATATGACCATCCCCGTCGATGGCGATTCCCTTCGGACGGGCCATATCCGCCGGGCCATCCCCCGGCTTGCCGAACATGCTGAGATAGTTGCCGTCCGCGTCGAAGATCTGAATACGCTGGTTTAGTGTGTCGCTGACGTAGACATTCCCATTGGGTCCCACTGCGATGTTCGTCGGTCTGGCGAACGTGCCGGGCGCGTCGTCCCCCGCTTTCTGGGGTGGGCCGCCAATGGTGCGCAGATACTTGAAATTGTCGAGATCGTAAACGAGAACGTTGTCCTTCAAAACATCGGTAACATAGAGAAACCGGTTTTTGTTATCCACCGCCACACCGCTCGGCCGCGCCATACGGTCGGATCCAAAGGTGGCGAGAAATTTATGATTTGCATCAAACACGAATACCCGCATCAATCCCGAGTCCGTAACGAACAGCCGGTCCGCATCATCAATCGCGAGTCCAATGAGCGCTTTGAAGCGGGCTTCCCTTCCATTGCGAATGAAGTCCACTGCCTTGGTCTCGGCGTTGAAAATGAAAACGGCGCCGACGTAAGTGTCGGCCGTGTAGATGTTTCCCTTGGAATCGACCGCGACTCCATAAGGCCGGACCAGCTTGAACTTGAGGTCGACCTTGCTCACCTCGAGCGGCTGAACGCCCGCCAGGCGCAACATCCAGCTCTCCTTCTTTTTCTTCTCTTTGGTATCTGACACAACAGGCTGTACGGGTTTCGGCTCGCCCCGGTATTGCTCTAACCAGCGAATGCGGGCGATGTCCGGGGGATCGGGCCACACGAGGTTGCTGGTATCCACTTCGGGCAGGTCGGCAGGCTTGGGCGGCTCCGGCGGTCCTTTCTTCCTCTTTCCAGCATGAACGTCCGGTGCGAGCAGCAGCGCCAACACGACGAGTGCGAATCCGGCAAACATCTTGCGATACGTCGAACGAGTAAAAGCGAGCATTTCAGTCGGCTCCAAAGTTTTGTTCATGACAATTGCGACAGAACTGCAAGCTGGGCGGCAGATCTTTCACGAGCATGGCTCGGGCACCGCCCGCATGAGGCTGGTGGCAGCTCAAGCATCCGAGAGGCCACTTGATCTTGGTTGGGTCGGCGGGGTCATGGACGTCGGTTACAGGATGTCGTCCGACGGGATGTCCCACACCATCCTTCAAGTCGAAGCGCACGACCTTCTGCTTGACGAAATAATCCTCGGGGACTTGGACTTTGCCACCGAAGAGGGTGAGCATGTGAGCACTCTCCAATTTTTCGTGGGTTGCAGTCGCGCTGTGACACTCCATGCAAACCGCGTTTCCGTCGGCACGCAGCAATTTCGGGCGCTCGCCACCGTGCGGATCGTGGCAGGTAGTGCAACCTTGCTCAAAAGCGGGTTGGTGGAGGACACGCTTGTTCTGTTGATCTGCCTGATCAACATGACAATTCAGGCAAACGTTGACGGCGTCGGGCTTCGGAAATGCACGCGTTTTGCCGGCGTGCGGATTGTGGCAGTCCGTGCAATCGCCTTGCGCGCCCGGGTGCTGAAACTTGGACTTCTCGATCTTGTCGGCCTGATCCGAGTGGCACCCAACACAGATCTCCTTAACATTCGCCTGTGTCAAAACAACTTTTCCGTTCTTAGGCGCTTCATGACAGACCTCGCAAAGCTTTTCTCCAAAGGGCGGATGGACAAAGGCCTGCATCAGTTTCGGCTGCGCGGATTGATGGGGATCGTGACATGACACGCAGTTGGACTTGGCGAAGGGCTGTCCGGCGTGCGCTTTCACCAGATCTTTATCGTTGGCATCATGACAGTCGAGGCAGAGCGCGGGCGCGGACTTCGTCAGATGAAATGCAAATTCGCTGTTCGACTTGTCAGCCCCCGACTTGTGCGTGACATGGCAGGTGTCACAACCGAGATCGAGTGCCTCGTGCCGGCTTCCGCCCTTGGGAGGATTGAGCCCAGTCTTGTGACAATTGAGGCAAAGGTTTTCGGAAGATGTAGAGCCGGACGTTGTCTTTAGTAGGTCGTTCGCTTTGCCCGTCGCGTGCGGATCGTGACAGGAGAGGCAATCGCGCGTCGGCTGATCGTGCACGTGGCTGCCGGCAGCGCCTTCCTTGTTCGCATGACATGTCAGGCACAGCTTGGTCGGAGTCGCGGTGAGCAGCTTAACGCGGGTGACGTCCTTGGTGACCCGCACTTCGTGGCAGCTGAGGCAGTTCTTTTCGGTGGTCGAGTGCGCGTTCTTGTTCTTCGCCTGATTCTGGTGGCATGCGACGCAGGCGGCGGCCGTAACATTCGGCTCCAGAGGAGCCGGATGTTGTTGCGCGACCGCGGAGCGTACCAGAAAGGCAATGACGATCGCCGGCAGCAACCGAGCGATCGTCGTGTACAGACACGTGTGGGACGGTGTAGCGCTTGTACGGCGCGCGCTGTGGTGCCGATCAATCACTCTGTTTGCGCTCCAACTCCCGGATGTAAGCCCCCAACGAAATGACCACGGCCAAGAACGCGGTCACTGGGATCAGCAATTCCTTGCGTCTTCGAGTGCGCTCGCGGAGTGCCTCTTCGGCGGTGTTATGCGCCTTGATGGCAACAGTCCTCCCGGCGTTCAACTCGGCTTCTACGCGTGGCAGGCTGGCTGTGTGAACACGAACCCGGGCCTTAGTGAGGGCATCTTTTGCCTGCGCGACTTCAAGTTCCGCGTCGGCGACATCCATTCCGGCACTTGCGGCGCGATCCATAAGACCGCGGGTGTCCTTAATCTGCGCTTCAAACTGTGAAAGGCGATCGTGAATCGCTTGCGCAGAGCGGCCAGGATCGTCGTCCGCGCTGTGACACTCGGCGCAAGCTGCTCCCTTGGCTAGACCTACGAAGTTGTCGTCGGGGTGCTTGATCTTGTGACTGCCATGGCACGTCGCGCAGCCTTCGGGGAACGCTTCTTTGTGAATGCTCTCATTGAAGAACTGAGCCTGCAGCACGTGACACGTAGAGCAGACATTCGCGACCGAAGCTGCGCCCGGAGGAACCGCGCCGTGGCTACCGTGACAAGTGGAGCAAGTCGGAGCTGAAAGGTCGCCACGTTCAGCCATCGCCTCGTGATGCACACTGTCCGAATAGTCCGCGAACTGCGTGGATGCCAGGCGATAGTTCTTCATCAGATCGCCATCCGCGTGACACTGCTTGCAGGTGGACGCAACGTTCACCGGGTGAACGGGCGAGCGTGGATCGTTGATCGGAAGAATGTCATGTACTCCGTGACAGTCGGTGCATACGGCAACCCGCTCGTCTCCCTGCTCCCGCTTTTTGCCATGCACGCTGGTGTGGTAGAGAGCCAGCTGATCGGTACGGAGCGACGGATTGAAAGTCTTCATGCGCTCGCCGTCGGCGTGGCAAGAACCGCACAACTCGGTGACCTGCGCGCGTGAAATACGCCCGCGGAATCCATTGCCGTGCGCTTTCTCTTTCGCTTCGGCCTCTGCGTTCCCGCCGTGGCAGGTTGTGCAGCTCATGGCCTTGTGGCCGTGCACGCTCGCGGCCGACTCCTCCACAACCACCCGTAGATTGCCTTCGAGCTTGGAATGACAGTCAACGCAGGCGTTCTTCCCCTGCTCTGCCATGGCGCAAGGCGCCAGCATGACAAGGCCAGCCAACCACCAACGGAAATTCTTGAGAATCCTCATCTCCCTAACTTGATTACCTCGCCACGTATCCGACTACGCTCATGGAAGCGAGGAAGATCATCGCGAAAATGATTCCCGCCCTCACCCAACGAACGCGACGGGCTCCAGCCAAAACTTCAATGAAGGGGAGGGCCATCCACAATGCGCCTCCTAATCCGAAGCCCAGGATGCCGAGGACTTCGCCATCCAGATGGAGGATGTGGGCGGGGATCAGCTTCAGGGTCTGGAACTGTGCCAGGAAATACCACTCCGGCTTGATGCCGGGCGGCGCAGGGGAGAATGGATCAGCCTTGGTACCGAGTTCCCACGGGAGAAAGACAGCCAGCGCGATAAGGACTGCAAGGGCTGCATACCATCCCATTAATTCGCGCAGGAAGAAGTTCGGGAAAAAGCGCATCTCTTTCCGGCGGTCCGGATGCTCTTCCCATTCCTGCTCGACCGATTCAGGGACACTGGTTCCGAACTTTTGAACCAGCATGAGATGCGAGATCAAAATTCCGATGGTTAGTGCGGGAAGAATTGCGATGTGCAGTCCGAAGAAACGCGTCAGCGTGGCCCCGGAAACGTCTTCGCCGCCGCGCATGAAAACCATGATTGCGTGACCGATGACGGGAACCTGACCTGCTACTTCGGTTCCAACCTTGGTGGCGAAGTAAGCGCGCATGTTCCACGGGAGCAGATACCCGCTAAAGCCGAAACCCAGGACGAGGAACAAGAGGACGACTCCGCTGATCCAGGTCAACTCGCGCGGCTTGCGATACGCACGTGCCAGCGCGACGCTAAACATGTGAGCAAAGGCGCAAAACACCATCAGGTTGGCAGACCAAGAGTGCAGCGAGCGAATCAACCAACCGAACTGCACGCGGTTGGTGATGTTCTGCACGCTCTCATAAGCTTCACCGGCGCTCGGGTGGTAGTACAGCAAAAGCAGAACGCCGGTGAGCAACTGCACGCCAAACAGAAACAGAGTCAGACCACCCAGGAAGTACCACGCGCTATGACGGTGAACGGGAACCGTCTTCTCTCGCAGCGGTGAAAGTGCTTCCTCGAGATTCAGGCGCTCGTCGATCCAGGTCTGTACTCGGGCTGCAGCATTCATGACTAGGCTGCCTGCTTCCTGATGACGTAAATCTCCTGGCCGCGAACATTGACTTCGTAAGTATCAAGCGCGCGCGGCGGAGGACCAGAAACGTTCTTGCCGTTGAGGTCGTAGCAGCCGTTATGGCATGCGCACCAGATCTGTGAAGTCTCCGGCCGGTATTGCACGGTGCATCCCAGGTGCGTGCAGACCGCGGATGTGGAGCGATACTCACCGGATGCGAGGCGCACCAACAGCGCCGGACGGCTGCCGAAGCGGAATGTTTTTCCGCTGTTCGGTCTCAGTTCGTCGATACGACCGGCCAGAGCTTCGCTTGCACTCATGCCTGACTCAGGCGGCGGCACAAGGTAGCGGAGTACGGGATACATCAGCGCAGCAACAGAACCTACTACTGTTCCGAGTAAGAAGCGGAGAGCCGTGCGGCGTGGCAGGGACGCTGCATTCGGTTTCTCAAGAGGACATTCACCTGGAAGAGCTCGCGTGACCATCGAACAGTCCTTTCCTCACGCAGGCAGAGCTTCGCCTGAGCGTTGGAGAACACTCGTTCCTCGACAATTACTGCGTGTTTACCTATGGGGGGAGCGGCCTCGAAAGAGCGACCTCACGCAACTTGGCAGCGGGTCCGCTGAACTATCGAGACGCTGTATTGCCCGAGCAAGTCATCACTTGCTAATACACAGAACCGTTCCGTGAGCATTAGGGTCAGGGGCCTGAGAACCGTCGCTCATGAAGCGAAAAATGGGGGTCTTCGCCCGGAATCTGTTTTACTGATTTTGGATTTTGCGGATAAGACGCCTTCACGCCTCAGCCGAGGGGGAGTTGATTACCGTCAAATTATCGTCCTCGTTCAAAAAACTCAAGCCGAAATTGAACGCGCAATGTAAAAACCCTTTGACAAAAATTTCTTGTCAACTGCACACGAAGTGCATTCGAGTTGCACAGGCAAGATGGCGCAAGCGGTCTGCGTTTTCTCCCACGAGAACCAAGGACTTAGAGAAATCTACTATGTGGACAGTAGTAGGAGCGTGAGTCCGTGGCGTGACTGGGAAACGAAGTTTGGGCGTGACCAGAGTCACGGGTGTAAATCCTAAAGTCACAGGCGTGGAGGTTGCACGTTGAGCGGGAATCGTACGAGGTTCGCCGGATTTCGGAAACGTTGCGCCACAAAGCTGAAGAGGTGGTCGGGAATCGGTTTCATCGCGGCGCTTCTACTTGCCGCTAGTGACCCATCGCATTCGATGTAGGAAGCATCATGGAGCGCTGGTCTGGTAGCGAAGCGCAAGACGATAATCGTATCCGGCCTGCAGGTTGCGGATTTGTGCCTGGGTTTGCTGGAGTTGTCGCTGGGTTCAACTCGACCATGGAATCGAGACCGAGTTTGTGGCGCGTCTGCGACTGCGATCCTCGGCACAGCCGCTTTAATAATAAGGTTCAGAAATCGCAGCCGGCAAATGGTCTCTGCCGGGCAGCCAGGCGAGACCCTCAGATGCGAGTGGTGCTTATACCTGCGTCCAGAGGGAGGACGGGGAAGCCCGCCTGCTGGAGTTCGTTCCGGAGCTGCGCCAGGGATAAAAACTGCAGGGCATGAATCCCCATGGCACGAGCAGCCTCCACATTGACTTCGCGGTCGTCGATGAAAAGAGTATCGGACGGGGCAACATCGAGGCCCCGCAGGCAATGTTCGTAGATGGCCGGGTCTGGCTTGATCAATCGCACTTCGGCGGAAAATGTCGTGAAGTTAACGTAGTCCAGCCATTGGAAAGCATGCCGCGCATGCTGAATCATGCCGATGTGCATATTGGAGAGGACCGCCGTTTTCATGCCCGCAGAGGACAAGGCCGAGAGCCACCCCACCATGTCGGGATTAATTCGACTCCACATGGTCACGTCCCGCTCATAGAGGCCCTGGAGTTGCGAATCGTCCAGGGTTGTGCCCGCACCTTCGGCGAGTTTGCGCCAATACATTTCCGGAGACAGATCCCCGCGATCATACAGATCACGATTGTGTCCCCAGAGCTCGCGGAACGAATCGGCGCTAATGCCCAAGATTTGCGCGCTGCCTTCAATGTCCTCCGGGGTGGGCTGCAGGCACAGCACGTCGCCGTAGTCGAAGATGATTGCCTTCACCTTTGATAGATTTTCGGTGCTGTGGTCTGGCATCTCCAATACCCCTCCTGAGGTGGACCTTCCAAAACGCAAAAGCGTTGGACGAAGTGGCGAATCCTTTGATTCTAAACGTTCGTGGGTCACAGCTGAGGGTGGGCTAACGACAAAATCTGCTCATCAAGGACGAACCAGGGGCAGGAACAAAGTAAGCGACAACAATTGTTCGGCGGCGATCACTATGAAAGCCCTGTGCGGAAACCGGCACGTCCCAGTTCAAGGAGGGTTCTGACCTGGTTATGAAACTTCTCCACTCTACCTAAGTCTCGATCGCTTACCAGGCATGGGTTCTGACGAGTTCAGATTGAGTCTGATCCGGTCTGATCGTGGAACTATCATGTTTTTATCACGGCAAGTTGAGCGTTCGCACTTCGCGCCGCCCATCTCCAATGTTCCCCTCAGATGCATGTGTTCACTTTTGACCAGTTCCGGACTTGCCTTTCATCAGATACTAGGAAAAACCTAATCGCTCACTTACGTAGATGAGCTCAACTGATCTTAGCCCACAATGGTGATGGTCTACTTCGGGCTCATTTGCACCTCATCGCGGCTGATTCCAACGAAACCAGGTGTAAATGTCACTACCAAATACTGCGGTTCCCAAGGCAACGTTAACGATCGTCGGTCCGCAGCCCCTGGTCGGGCCTGGAGTGGTGCCTGTTCGTCCGAGAGTGCAGCCGAAGCCATCCCTGCCAAGCCGAATTGCTGTCATTGGGAACTACTTGCCGCGCCAGTGTGGGATTGCAACGTTTACCACGGATCTTTGCAGCGCGATCGCCGCGGAGTTCGGAACAGCTCGACTGCTAGCCTTGCCGGTAAACGACATCGAACAAGGGTATGACTATCCCGCGCGGGTCCGATGGTCACTCGACCAGAACGAAATTGCGTCGTATGAAGAAGCCGCTCGCTTCCTGAACTTCAACAATATCGACATGGTCTGCCTGCAGCACGAGTACGGAATCTTTGGCGGACCGGCCGGAAGCCACATTTTGCATCTTTTGCGCGGGCTCAAGATGCCGGTCGTGACCACTTTGCATACCGTCCTGCGCGAACCCAATCCAGACCAGTTGATGGTCATGGAACAGATTGCTGAGCTTTCTGACCGCCTGATCGTGATGAGCCAGCTCTCGTCCCAGTTCCTGCAAGAAATCTTCAAGGTTCCCGGCAGCAAGATCGACATGGTTCCCCACGGAGTTCCCGACCTGCCGTTTATCGATCCTAATTTCTATAAGGACCGGTTCGGTGTGGAGGGAAAGGCGGTTCTCCTCACCTTCGGGCTGCTCTCTCCGAACAAGGGGATCGAAAACGTAATCGAAGCGATGCCTCAAATTCTGGCGAAACACAAGAATGTCGTTTACATCGTGGCGGGCGCGACTCACCCTCACATTCTCAGGCGCGAAGGTGATAAGTATCGAGAGCACTTGCAGGCGCTTGCGAAAGAGCGGGGAGTGGAGTCAAGCGTACTTTTCCACAATCGCTTCGTCAGTCCCGAAGAGATGGTGGAGTTCATTGGCGCGGCAGACATTTACATAACTCCTTACCGTCATGAAGCGCAGGTCGTTTCGGGGACGCTTGCATACGCCCTGGGCGCAGGCAAGGCGATCATCTCGACGCCTTATTGGCATGCCATCGAGTTGCTGGACGATCGGCGGGGAGCATTGGTTCCGTTCCAGAACCCGGATGCAATTGCTCAGAAATCTGTTGAACTGCTCGACACTCCCGCGTTACGCCACTCCATGCGGAAGCGCGGCTACCTGTTTGCGCGCGAGATGGTCTGGAAAAGAGTGGCACAAGGGTATATGGAAAGCTTTTCCCGGGTTCGCAGTGATCGCCTGCAGACTCCGCGCGTCCAGTTTTCGGCCCGTGTTGCGCCGAAGTCTCTCAACCAGCTGCCGGTGCTGAAGTTGAATCATCTCCATCGACTCACCGACGACATCGGAATGTTTCAGCATTCGATTTTCACCGTACCCAACTATGGAGAGGGTTACACAACCGACGACAATGCCCGTGCTCTCGTTTTCACAGCGTCTCTCGCGCGAACGATGAGCGATAATCCGTCCAATCGTAAATCCACTTCTTCAGCATCCTCTCTCGAGGCGTCATCCCGATATTTGTCATTCCTTGAGCATTCGTTCAATCCCGCGAATGGTCGATTCAAGAACTTTCTCGCTTTTGATCGGCGCTGGAACGAAACCGAAGGCTCCGAAGACAGTCATGGGCGCGCGCTCTGGGCCCTGGGGACAGTGTTGGGACGGTCGCTCGATGAGGGGTTGCGCAGCGCTGCCGGACGCTTGTTCGAGTTCTCGCTTCCGGCGGTACTCGAATTCCGTAGTCCTCGTGCCTGGGCCTACGCCTTGATCGGGATTCAGGAATATCTCAACTCCTATCCCGGCGACCGGGACGCGCAAAAGATCCGGTCTGTCCTCAGCCGACGCTTGCTCGAAATGTACGAGGCAGTCCGAACTCCGGAGTGGCACTGGTTCGAAGATGTCGTCGCCTATGGAAATGCAAGGCTGTCACAAGTCATGTTGCTGGTCGGCACCGCATGCTCGGATGATCGAATGATCTCGGTTGGCCTCGAAAGCCTGGACTGGTTGCTGACCCAGCAGCGATGTGAAACCAACGGCCACTTCGTGCCGATCGGATCACAAGGCTTTTATCGCCGGGGCGGCAGCAAGGCGCGTTTTGATCAACAGCCGATTGAAGCCGCGGGCGCCGTTTCTGCATGTCTCCAAGCGCACCGCGCCACCGGAGAGTCGCGCTGGCGAGACGGGGCTTGGTCGGCCTTCAACTGGTTCCTCGGCTCTAACGATCTGCAGCTTCCTCTTTATGATCCCTTGACCGGCGGGTGCCGGGACGGGCTGCATCCCGACCGCGCGAACGAGAATCAGGGCGCGGAATCAACCCTATCGTTCTTGATGTCGCTGTTAGAAATGCGCTCCCTGAAAGAGTCTCAGCAAATGGAAATACCGTCGTGACCAGTCCTGCCCAAAAACCTATGACCGTTCTGAGCACGCAGTACGAACCACTTCTTCTCCGTCACCCTGCCAACCCGATCCTGTCCAGCAAAGACTGGCCATACTCGATCAACAGCGTCTTCAATGCAGGTGCGACGTTACTGGCGGATGGCTCTACTCTCTTGCTCTGCCGTGTGGAAGACCGCCGTGGCTTGTCGCATCTTTGCGCCGCCCGCTCAAAGAACGGTGTGGACGGATGGGAAATCGATAAAGAACCTACCCTGATGCCCAGCCCGAAAGAGTACCCCGAAGAAATCTGGGGTATTGAGGACCCTCGAATTACGCACGTGCCCGAACTGCAGCAATATGTGGTGACCTACACTTCGTACGCACGCGGTGGCCCCGGCGTCTCCTTGGCCCTGACCAAAGACTTCCGAAGCTTCGAACGCTACGGCGTCATTATGTCGCCCGATGACAAGGATACGGCGCTTCTTCCGCGCAGGATCGATGGGTACTGGGCGTTGATTCATCGGCCTATGACCGCCCTCGGGGCGCACATGTGGATCTCGTACTCGCCGGACCTGCGACACTGGGGCCGACACCGGCTCATGCTGGAAGCACGTCGCGGCGCATGGTGGGACGCCAACAAGATTGGCTTGTCGCCGCCGCCTATCGAGACGGACAGAGGGTGGCTTGTGTTCTACCACGGAGTGCGGCACACGCCTTCGGGATGCCTCTATCGATTGGGGCTCGCGCTTTTCGAGTTGGAGAAACCCGAGAAATGTTTACTGCGAGGCGACTCGTGGATATTTGGACCCGAGGCCGAGTACGAACTGCATGGCGACGTCGACGATGTGGTGTTTCCTTGCGGGTACACCATGAATCCCGATGGCGACACCGTCAATATTTATTACGGGGCGGCAGACTGCTCGATCGCGCTAGCCCGCGCGAGTGTTCGCTCACTGCTGGATTGGCTGGATGCCAACGGAAGTTGCGAGCGGAGGCAACGAATTGGGGATCTATGAGACTTCTGCGTCGGATCATCGACTTTGCGTTCGGATGTCACCATAAACTGAGTAGCGTCGTCACCATCAAGAAGCGCACGTAGCAGATCTGTATCGAGTGCGGCCAGGAATTCCCATATTCCTGGGAGCTGATGCGTCCCGCAGGATCCGATGTCGCGAACCCTCGCACCCGCCACGCTGACCCAGTGGTCATCTGAACCGGCCTTAAGTAAGCGTGCGGTCCTCATTCTGGATGTGAGCTATCTTGCTCAGACGCCCATTCTGATACCTGTCATTCTTGATTCACCTGAGTGTGTACACCGAGCCACGACAGCTGATTCGTAGCTCTCATTCCTAGATCGCTAGGGTTCAAGCGACCACATCCAGCTCATCGGCATTCTTCAGCGTGCATACGCCACGAAAACCTTGCGGCGAGGCACGAGTCAAACGGAAAGTTCTCAACAGCAATAAAGGGCCGCTGCACCTCGAAGCGGATGAGGGCCGTAGCCTGCGAAGGAGAGGTTCAAGATCATGCCTTTAATTCAACTACTGGAAGTTCTGGTTGTAGTGGGAGTCCTGCTGTGGCTGGTGAATCGCTTCATCCCCATGCAGGGATCGATCAAGTCCATTCTGAACGGCGTTGTGGTCATTGCGGTCGTCTTGTGGCTGCTGAACGTTTTCGGGCTGTTTCATTCCCTGGCCCGCATCCATATTGGGACATAAAGCTCAAACGTAACGAAACGTCTCAGAAAATTCGCACCTCACACACAACAGCGTAAAACGGCAGGAATCTGCCTCTAGGAGATGCTTTGAAGAAGAGTCTTTTGTTAGCGGCCGGAATCACCCTGAGCTTGAGCGCATTTTCGCAAACCAATTCTCCAACAAACCTGACGGTCGAGCCTATGGCTGACACGCCGACATTCCGTGTCACGGTGGTCAGCCGCAGCGTGAAGGCGGTGAACTACAAGCACCGCGGAGGAGCCACGAAACTGGATTTTGCGGGCACGGACCTGATGCCTGGGGCCAATGGCCAAGCCAAAGTGGAGAGCAAGAAAGGCTACATCGAAATCGAAGTGGAATTTGGCAACCTGGAAAACCCAACGACTTTCGGCAATGAGTACCTGACCTACATCCTGTGGGCAATTTCGCCCGAAGGCCGCGCGATTAATTTAGGAGAAGTCCTGGTGGGCGGCAATCACCGCAGCAAGCTGGACGTGACCACCGATCTCCAGGCTTTTGCGCTGGTTGTTACCGCAGAACCTTACTACGCGGTTCGCCAGCCCAGCAACGTAGTCGTTCTCGAAAACGTGGTCCGTGAAGATACGAAGGGAACCACTGAGGCAATGGAAACCAAGTATGAACTCTTGGAACGCGGTGGCTACATTCCTACCGGCTACAAATTCGATCCCGTAGTTCAAAATGCCAAGCTGCCACTGGAATTCTTTGAAGCGCGCAACGCGTTGCGCATCGCGCAGTCTGAGGGAGCCGAAACGTACGCCAAGGACACCTACCAGCACGCGGTACAACTCATGGACAAAACCGATCAATACGCCACCAGCGGCCACATCGACAAAAAGCCACTGATCGCCGCAGCCCGTGAGGCGGTGCAGACCGCCGAAGATGCTCGCGCCATTGCGGTCAAAAAGATTGGCGAAGAACGCTTGGAGAATGAACGACAGGCCGCCGCCAACGCCCAGGCGCAGACCCAGGCACAAGCAGACGACGCTACCCGCCGCGCGCAACAGGCCCAGTCTGACCAGGCCCGAGCGGAGCTAGCTTCCGCCCAGGCGACGGCAGATGCAGCAAAGGCACGCACTGATGCCGCAGATGCCCAGGCAGAGACAGCAAGAGCTAAGTCCGATATGGCTGACAGCCAGGCTGCCTCAGCAAGTGCACTCTCCGCGGCACAAGCTGACGCGGACCAATCCCGCATGTCGGCACAGCAGTCCCAGCTGACCGCGCAACAGGCGGAAGCCGACAAGGTAGCCATGCGCACACGGTTGTCCGAGCAGTTGAACAAGATCCTGCAAACTAGGGATAGCGCGCGTGGCTTGATCGTCAGCATGTCCGACGTACTGTTTGACACCGGGAAATACTCGCTAAAGCCGGGCGCACGCGAGAAGCTGGCGAAGGTCGCCGGCATTTTGCTGGCCTACCCAGGTCTCAACATCGAAGTCGGTGGATACACCGACAATGTCGGCGGCGACGCAATGAACCAAACGTTGTCCGAGAACCGGGCGAGTTCGGTGCGCGACTACCTGGTGCAACAAGGTGTAGCGACTGGTTCCGTCAGTTCGAAGGGATTCGGCAACACATTGCCGGTGGCGTCGAACGAGCATTCCGCCGGCCGGCAGCAAAACCGGAGAGTGGAACTGCTCGTGTCGGGCGAAGCCATCGGCAATCCTGTCAATGCGACGACCGGAACTCTGCGCTAAGAGTAAGTGTAGGCAAGATGTAAGAGAAAAAAATGCGCGACGATTCGCACTCCGACCAAATGCAATCAGCTGGGAAGCGGAAGACCGGAGCCGCTTCCCAGCATTTGTTCAACGACGTAGTTCTTCTAGCCTTGCCACTTCTCCCGACGCTCTGTCCAACGCCTGCTCACCGGGCACGGGGGAGAGCAGTTTCCAACGTCCGGGGGCGCCGGTTTCTTGAGCGCGGCCCTGGCCCCTCAGCACTTCTAACACTTTGACGATGGTCTGAGTGGTTTCTCGTAACCGCATCGCTAATTCCCCAGCGCCTAGAACAACCGACCGAGAGCCGTAGTGCTCCTGTCTCATACGCCCGTATTCAGTGATCGCGGTAGCGAGCTCGTCCATTTCTTGCAGGCCGTATGGCTGCGCAGCCGATGCACATCGAAAGATTCTTGTTTTCAGGTGCCCTCTGCCGGATTCTTGAAAGGTCCATGATCTGCTCGACTGTGGGAAGTGGGGGTTCGCTCAGAACTGGATTCCATCAAGAATGCGTTTTCACACCCTCGGGGGTAAAGTTGCATCTTCACTTGGCGGTGCGGAACGACGGGCGCGCGTAGTCGTTGTTCTGCGCGGCCTGCCCAAACCCAGGCGGTTGAAAGGCTTCCCGGCGGCGGCTGTGCGGGTTGCCTGCTGCTGTTCCCACTGGACGCTCAGAACAAAATGTATCGTGGCCACGAGGAAGTGCTGACCATCGGACTTCATCGCTATGGCGTCGACAGACTTCCAGGCGTCCTCGGGCAGTTCCAAATTGTCACAAACCATGACGATGGGTATTTGGGGCTTTGCCTGCTTGATTTCAGAGGCCACGACCGCACCGTCCAGCAATCCCAAGTGGTACTCCATCACGACTGCATCGACTGGCTGCGACATGAGCTGGCGCAGGCCCTCCTGCCCACAGGTTGCAGTGACCAGACGATAGCCCTTCTCCTCAAGGTGCAATAGTTGGTCGGGATCTCGGTGTATGCAGAGTAATGTGCTCTGAGTTGCCATACTGTCTATCCATTAAAGCGACAGTAGCGGCGCAGGTCTGTTCAGAATTGCTCTATTCAAGATTGTCCCGAGGAATTGGTAAATGAGCCATTCTGCACAGTATTCCGCTCTAGAGTGAGCGAGACTGGAACCTGCTTCAGGAGAGCAGTATTGCCCGTCAAACCAGGCGGCCGATCCTCTCTCGAGGCGATACCTGCCCGGACACCGAGTTCCCCGTACCGGTGCCTGTTTCCACTTCGCCCAGATTCGACGCCAAGCAACATCTGACGCCCGCCTTCGTTGCGCGAGATAGCGTCGGCATTTTCCTAATCGGCCGTGGAGGGGAAGAAGATATGTTCGTAGCCAGCAAGAAGCTGGGGGCGGGAATTGTCTTCGCACTTATGTTGCGCATTTCAAAAGACAGAGAATCTGCCAGCAACCGGGCAGATTGATTCACAGACCGCGGAGAGACTGGGTATCACGCAGGATTGTGTAGCGGCGAAGCGCACCGCCCACGATGGCGCGAAAGCTAAGCCGTGGGCCGGCACAAGAGTAGTGAACCGAATAAAGGAGCCTTGCAAAACATTGCCCAAAATTGTTGCGACAGGTATTGACCACTAAGGACGCCAAAGAAATCGCGACGAGGGATTGCGCTGTGAAAACAATTCGCCAGGGGAACTCGAAGCTGCACCTGGAGCTTGGGTAGGTCCGATGGGGCGTTCAAGAATGCACGGTGGCGCGTTGAACAAAAAAGGGTGCTCAGTCTCGTTCGACTATGAGCACCCCTTGAAGTCAGCTACTTAGACCGGCTTTACGTTCTCTGCCTGAAAGCCTTTCGGGCCTTTGGTGACATCGAACTGTACTTGTTGGCCTTCTTGCAAGCTGCGGAAGCCGCCCGCCTGAATCGCCGAGAAATGCACGAATACATCCTCGCCACTCTGCCGGCTGATGAAGCCAAAACCTTTCGCGTCGTTAAACCACTTCACTGTTCCTGTTTCCATTGGTGTTTCCTTTTTCTTATCTGAATTGTCTGCTGAGAAGAGTCGCTGCCGGTGAGAAGGGGTGACGCTGGTTGGCGGAACCGATTTTCAACTGCGAATGAACCAAACTTAGCCGATGTTGGTTGGATGCATCTTGTCGGCTGACGATTCGGAATATTACAAGGCTGCCGGAAATCCCTCATCCTGAGATCGCACCCGAGGATGACATCAAGCAACTTCTGGCGACACACGAAGCCCTTGCCGATTGCATCCTGAACGATCCCGAAGGCCTCCGAGCAAGGGCGTGTTGAACAGAGTGCTTGGTCTAACGGCTTATCTGCAGAATCGTTGCGTCCAGCTAATCCAGACTGACCGGAACGGGTGAGTTGGTCCCGGTCGGCTGAACTATTCCGTGCAGAGGCCATACGGGCAGATCTACTTCTTGTCTTTTGCTTCTGCAACCCGAGCCTGCTGGCCCGCTTCGGATACAGCCTTCATGAATGCATCTGCACTCTTCGGGGTGGACGCCTTACCCGAAAGAATGTTGCGGAACGTCATGTTCTTGCCATAAATCGCGCGCGTCGAGTCGTTGTCCTGCTCCACTACGGCACCTTCCAGCGTCAGGCCGGCAAACACACCCTTGGAGCGGGAGTAGGTCAGCATTTCAGTGTTCATCTTCCAGTCAGTTCCGGCGGAGGCATGACGCCCGACCGGGCCCGCCGCAACCGATCCTTCGCCCGTGAGTTCAAACTTGCTGGAGAGCAGATGCTGAAAGCCCTGATCGTTCATGACCAGCATGACCAGATCCACACCCTCGACTCCAATCTGTAGTCCCCAGCTCCCACCGCCAACCGAAACGAATGCGGGAGCGCTCCAACCGTCAGAAGTGCGGCACGTGGCCACGCCGCGCCCGTGCTTGCCACCAATGATGAAGCCGCCCTTGATCAGGTTTGGGACCACCAGGATGCACTTGGCGTTGCTCAATACTTCTTCGGGAATGCTTTTGTCGGGCGTCGACATGATCGAATGCAGAACTTCCACAGACGACTGGAGTCGCTCAACCGAATCTTCACTATTCGAACCCGCCCAAGCGTAGGTTCCCATCATTCCCACACAGCTCATCAACAGCAGTGAAATCGTCTTTTTCATGAATTGCCCTTTCGGAACGGAACTAAGAGGTAAAGGACTTCACGATGGGCTGACTTAGCTCAGAAAACCTGAAAGAGCGAGAAGGAGAACTCGTCTCTGCCGTCATCATCGCTCAAAGGCCAGATCTTAAGTGGTCAGAATCGCTCACTTCTGAACGCTTCGTTGGCAAGTTGTTAAAAACCCAGCCGAACGCGCAGAAATTGTTAGTGCAATGTGAGCAATCGGGCACAGTATCGTCCGCCCAGGCGTGTCATGGTTAAGTATTCGCGACGTGAGGGCCTAGTGCTCGTGTGGACTTTCCCCAGCAGGCAAGCCTTCCGAAGCATCACGCGAAAGCCGGCAGGTCAAAACAATGGCACCAGTCCAACTTCGGTTCGGCATTCGGGTTCGTAGGCGACTTGCTGCTATCACTCGATGGCTTAGAAAAGTGCCGGCGACGCTCGCAGAGAATCGTCCACAAGTTCGCTTGCAGAGGATGTGCCCGTTTTGCGGCTTGATTACGCTATGCAACAAGACGTGCTGCATGGAATGTGGCAAGTCTCTCAAGCCTGCTTGAGTTCAAAACGTAAAGAGAGGGCACCCATGAGAAAACAATATCTTCATCTTTCGGCCTACGTCTGTGATCAGTGCAATGGTCCTGCCGTGACCGGGTCGCTGGCGGTCCGTGAGAATGAGATCTCCAAAGAAACCGAAATACGCATTCTGGGCGAGGTCTGTCTATCATGTGGCCACACCCAACATCACGCAGGGAATCCGCATTTTGCCCGGCACTTTCCGCCGACCGAATGGCAGCGACAGGTTGTTCCGAAGCCGATCGTTGCACCCCAATCCGAACCTGCCGCACTGGAACCGGCTTCACGCGGATAAAGTCAGGACAGCGTCTTACCCATTCGCGTTTGACTTCCTGAGATTGCGTCGATGCGCTCTCTTTTTTCTTAGCTTGTTGGCCATCCGGTTTACCGAGTGCTTATTGTCCGATTTCGAGGACCCTTTCGTTTTTGTCTCTTCGGTCTTTTCTTGTAACTCAGCCATTCAGTTTCTCCTTATTGGGACTGGTTGTGATTCGTGATCTTGCTGGGCAGCGTCACCCTTGCTCGACTGGTCTTGACGTAGCGCGCTTCCCGGAGCGAAGTTGATCTGAAGT
>DASRDJ010000227.1:0-2620 GCA_035652655.1 Terriglobales bacterium | reverse complement strand
TCGAACTGGTTCGGACTTGCCATCCATACAGCGAACTGGCACAGCCCGTGACAAAGATGGCCATCATAAGTAACACAGCACCTGCCGAGAATCTCGTAATTTCCTGTCTCATTTTGCAGGTTCCACCATGTGAGAGCCCGTCGAACTTGACTCAAACGGAAAGACACGTTTCCAGTCCTTCTTCATATCGACGACTGTCCATCCTTTTGCATTTGCCTCGTCCAGCGCCTTGTCCAATGTCCCGATATGCGACGTGCGGTCGTACGCCCACTCACGCTCAGCATCGGTGTGATGGACCAGCCCCATGAATCGGGCGCCGCCTCCGGCAGCGGTCCACTGTAGCATGTGCTGGTCGCCATCGGAATTGCCAAACGTGAAGATCGGCCGTCGGCCGATGAATTTCTGAATACCGATGGGCTTGCCTTCTTTGTCGTCCACGAAGTCAACCGCGGGCAATTTCACAATCACGGGCTTCCCGTCGCGCCATTCGAACTTCTGCTTGCCCATGCTCCCGACGACCTGCTCGGGCGGAATGCCGTAGACCTTCTCGACCCAGGCACGCATGAATTCCACACCGCCACCGGAGACAATGAACGTCTTGAACCCGTTCGCGCGGAGATAGGCGAGCAGTTCCAGCATCGGCTGATAGACGACCTCATTGTAAGGTCGCTGAAATCGTGGGTGCCTCGCCGTCGCGAGCCAATCCTCGACGATCCCCTCAAACTCCTCCGTCGTCATGCCTGTGTGCGACACAGCCATCACCTCGAGGATCGCGTTCATACCGCCTGCGGCGAAGGCCTTCTTATCGCCTTCGAGCACCGCCTTGAACGGCTGCTTGTTTTTCCATTCGGGGTGCTTCGGCGCGAGCGCCTTCACACGGTCTAACGCAAACTGAACTTGAAAGTAGATCGGTTGCTCCGCCCACAACGTGCCGTCGTTGTCGAACACGGCGATACGCTCGGCCTGCGGGACGAACTCAGAACCACCTTCCTTCGCCACTTTCTCGATGAAGGCCAGAACGCTTTGCTTCACCGCTCCGTCGTTCCATGATGGAAGCGGATCCTCCGCTGCCGCGATAGCACCATGCGTCAACGTGAGCACCAGGATCGTTACCCAACAGATTACGAGCGTTCTCAACCACTCCATGGTGTCTCCATTCTTGAGGCAGACCTTCAGATCAACATTGAGACGAATCAGCGATGTACGTGACAAGCACGCCAAAGTGATCCGATCCTGGCTCGATTGACACAGCCGTGGGCTGTCCGAATAGTTCCTGCCTCATGCACCCTCTCAGACTGTCCGACTCTTTTTTCATGAGAAATAGAAAATCCACACGCCTCGCTTGACTGATACCCTTCTGGTACCCCTCAAGTAACTTCTGCTGCTGGTTTACAGGGAGACGCTTCATGGCCTCGCGAAGTGCGGAGGGAACATCTCGTATACCTTCTGCGGCAATCAGGTTTCGTTGCGGATCAAGACTGTAGACGTCGGTTTCGGAGTGGGCCATCGTGTATGTGTCTCTGAGGCCCGCATGTTCGAGCTCGCGGTACTCAGGGTCGTCGGGTTCAAAATTAAAGTCTCCTCCGATGATGGCTCCGAGATATGTCCCTTCAGCTTGCAGTTTCTGTACTTCCTTGACGAGCACGCGGATCTCATTGAGCCGTCTTTCTTGATCCTGCTCCAAGGCGGCAACAATGGCTTCGAAGTCCTCACGCTGTACCTTTCCCTGATCCACAGCTTCGTTGATTTTCTGAACAAAAAAGGCATTCCGCTCGATACCGGAGTGCAAATGGAGACTCACCGCCAGAAGTTTTCTACCCGTGCCAGGGTTTTCAATTTCAGCGATCAGGGCGTATCGAAGCTCGCCGGTCTGAAACCCCGCATAATCAGTGCAGCCTCCAAATCCCCCGCTCAGTTTGAGCCCTTTCACTTTCCGAACCCGCAGAGGGGTCTTGGCAAGAACGGCCAAGCCGTTGTTCAAGCCCGGAACCACTGCGAGCCCTGGGGCGAGACGAACGCCGCAGGCATCGACTTGATGAACCTCGGCATACTGCAAGCCGGAGTCCTTCAGTCCCGTGACGTACGCCTCGGCCATTTCCGGTAACGGATTGACTTCTTGAAGGAGCAGCAGATCCGGTTGGACTACCGAGAGTTGATGAAATTGCAGATCGAGCCGCGCCTGGCGTGCTTCTTTCGATTCGCTGGCTTTGACAGTCAATCCACTCGGCTCAAGTCCATGCAGCGTGTTGTAGGTCAAGACTTTAACCCGCTGCAAAGGCTTGGCATCTGGTTCGTGTACAGGGGCTGCCGGACCGGAATGCGTGCAGGCCGCGAGGAACGAACAAAGCAGCGCGATTGCAACACGAGTGTAGGAGTGAACGGTGACACGTCGGCGCCTTGTCACCACACTGTTCATGGCTATCCCATAAACAGATCTAAGAGATGTATTCATGTTCGAACTCGCCAAAAGTGTGGCAACTCAGAACTTGAAACCAACGTCTAGTTTGAATGTTGTAAAACCGGGAATCCCTGTGTGGGAAGATCAACATATTGCTGCCTGACACCTCCCCGGACAAGAAAGTATTGGTTGATCTTCCACCGCAGACCTCCTCCTATTCCA
>DASRDJ010000226.1:0-12291 GCA_035652655.1 Terriglobales bacterium | reverse complement strand
CAATGGGCCTGTCCAGACCCTTGAGTCCTGGGAAATGGATGCCAACTTCGTCGTTGAATGCCGTCTGATTATTGGCATCGTTTACAGACCATGATCGCCTCTTGCTTCTAAAGTCCGGCCATTTTGTAGGAGGTAGCGCAGAGTGGTTGTGACCAAGATCACAGCAAGTCTTCGCGTGGATCAATGAGTGGAATCGCTAATCTCAACAAATCGATCCGTTGGTGGACGCCGGCACATAGTGAATATGGAGAGATCGTCCTGATTACACCTGCCGTCACCATGACGCTTCGCACCCCGCGATAGGACCTTTCTGGGTGAGTCTAATGTCTACCTCATTGCTTCCAGTGTCGATTTTCAGCCGCGTACCCATCTGATAGCCAACGATCAGTCCCCCAATGGCGACTTAACGACAGGTCGCCCATGCCTCGGGGCGGTCATGATGTTACCGTAACCAAAGATCGACATTCCTTGAAACGAGCCATCCACCGCTAATCGCCCGCTATGCAAGGGGTACCATTTGGACGCGAGGACCCAGCATTGGCAGAGGCGCGAAGAGTGAACCTGAGGCAGTTCTAGTCTCGGTTTGGCCATTAACCGTGGCCACTCCCTTAAGATCAGCCGATGTATTCAGCAGGTAGACTTGCCCTGCGATCGACAGCGATATCGTGTTCCTACGTATGATGTCGCACTGATAGCCTGGCGCGAAGGCCAGGGACTTGATATCAGCGCTCACCTCCTCCCGACCTCGTACGTCACTCCTTGAAATTCGATGGTTCGCTGGAGCGTCGCTGTTCGAGAACCAGAGACCGGGCTAACGCCAAAGAGGAGGTGGTGCTTTCTCTTAAATTTCCAGTCAGCCATCCCTGAAAAGGTTGAATAGTCACCAAAGCCGAAGTCTCTACTCAGATCAAAGGTTCCAGAGTTAGCTTTGCCCGTGAAGGAGCCGCTGGGCTGGGAAAACCACCAGACTGCGGTCGTACGAAACTTATGTACATCGAGCTCTCTGCCTTCAGCCGCTCGAGCCAAAGTCTTAGTTGCGACAAGCACGAGTAACGCGATCAGGACACGTCTTAAAACAACTCTGCTGCAAGGGCGTATATGGAGGCTCCGCGCGGCGTTCGACTCGCAAAGATAGAAGCCGCCTCCCCTTTCGGGCACTGGCAGAACTTACGGGCCGCAACACTAGCTTCGCCTCGAAGACGTATTTCTCGCAAACCTGCAAAAGCGACTCACGTCCGGGGACATCGGAGCCAGTTTTCAGGCATCACTACAGATGGGTCGCCAACTGCATGGGCATGGAAAGGGTGACCCCGTCGGAAGCTAATGCTCAGCTTCGGTACTCATGTCGGCTTTGAGACGTTGCAGGGCACGCTGGTCTAGTCGGATCAAACCACGGCTGGGACTATCCAGATCGGCGATCAGGGAAACGACTATTGCGATGGTGATAGGGAGAAGAACCAGGGACAACCAAAAGCGAGTAGTGAGGGTTGAGCCACGGGTGAAGACAGCAATTAGAGAGACGGAAATGATTAGTAGCCAAATAGGCTGCGGGACACGATTCTCAAAAGCGGCGACTCTCTTCTCATGGAGGTCGATCGTTTCGTTCAGGGAGTTGAGGTAAACGGCGGTAACGGCAGTACGATCATTTTGGGCTACTGTGACGGCGTCGAGCCAAAGATCCTCTTGGAGGCGCTTCGCACTGCTTACGGCTTCATTGAATCGGCTGGCATTGACACCCAGGCTATCAAGTTCGAGGCGGGTGTCCACGTACTCGCGAAGCAGTTGCTTGGAATGATCTCGATAGGGCTGGGGAAGCGTGCTGGCGCGTAGGTATGTCGTACCAATCGAAATCGCTTCTTCCACGAGTAAGGAGCGGCGCTCTGCAAAGCGGGAGGCGGCCAAGGTCAGGGTGAAGCCCAGGAGGAGGCTGACCAGTATAAAAAGCCCATCGCGGATTGTGCCCATCTGTTCTTTTCGCTGCGGAGTCTGCTCGATTTGGTAACGGACCGCGATGCGCCGTCCAAGATCCAAAACAACCGCAAGAGCCGTCCCAAGCAACAGGCCTAGTTCCCATGGGTGATTGAAGACATATTCCATTTGGTTGCTCACTTTTGTGAAGGAGTATACGCAAACTGTTAACAACTTGTACTCAAAACTTGCGTTCAGCAACCGCTGGCGCAATGTCGACAGTGGTCGGTGGTCAACTGTTGTAACATCCCGATTTCACTCATTGACCTCGAAAAAGGGCGAACAGACAGCGCACGCTGCTGCAAACGCTTGTTTGCGACAGTTACACGCCTGTTTTTCGACAGGACTCTCCAGAATTGAACGGTGCGCGCACGCGAATTGTTAGTGCGCTGCCTCATCGGTATCTTGAAAGCGACCCCATCGGCTTACGTCGTATACAAGGATGGCGCCGTAGTCTCGATTTCCTTCGACTACATTCCGCAGCAGCTGCTTAAGATCGCCTCGCCTCTTAGCTGCACATCCGTATACGATTTTGAGATCGCGAAACTATGCTCTGCCGCGTAGCGATAGATTGTATCTGCCTGATTCTGAACGGAGTACTGTTGATGATCTGTGGAAACTCTCAGATACTGAGCTGCTGGGATTTGGGAATTTGTAGACAAGGTGATCCTCGTTATCGAACCATCGGCTGTATCTGAAGAAACTTGAGCAGAGGGGAGAAGCCTGCGATCGAAAGTCGTGGCACAAATGTGACCGGCACCTGATGTCGACATTTCGGCACCGGAAGAGGAAATGTTGGCAGACAATCTCGTCGGTTCAGTTTTGCATCCACTACTCCAATGACTTGAGTGGGCAAACGAACGGTCCCTGCGTTGCACGTCGAAGGGAAGAGAGAGCCGGCTGCGGGAAGAGGGTATTCAAGTGCGCGTGAGGCGAAAATGGCTGGAAATGATGCTCGACGAACTGATTGCTATCAATGCTCGCGACAAAGCATTCCTCTGTGTTCAAGATCCAGAGGCCGCTGAAGTCGCTGACTGGAGAATTCGTCAGAGGCGTGTGGCGCAAATCTTGGAAGAGTTTCAAACTCTGGCAGTTCGTGCGTCGTGGGAGGCTTGAGCTACTCTATTTTCAAATGTGCTGTCGTTGAACGGACCATTAGAGAGCGGAGACCGTTCGTAAAGACTATCCAGGATAAATCCTAAGTAAGTCGAGGACGGATCGCTTTCTCTAAGGGCCGGCTCCAGGTAGAGCTACATTGGAGACCATCAAGTTAGTTACTGCCGCTGCAACAATCATCGGCTTTGTACCAAAGCGTGCGTTGACTCGACCCTTGGTAAACCGACAGAAGACCATTCTTGAAGACCACAAGGCCTTCGCGCTCGATCACAGCGGTCACGGCGGGCGGGCATCCCCAGCAGATGATGTAATCATAATCGTTCGACACACCGCGGTAGTCCGGCGTGCCGCCGCCCAAAAACTTTGAAGTGTAACTTCGGGAGAAAGTCGCGTGCAGAAGATTGCCGCCCGTCCGCACAATCGGATCTGCAAAGACGTAAGGATTCGCACCGCCCCTGTACACATTGTAGAGATCCTCGACGCCGTTAAAAGGGTACATGTACTCATTCCCGCCGAAACGCACATCTTCAATGATTGGAAGGATTTTGCTCCCGAGTTTCACGGATGGCATCCCGGACAAGAAAACTCGATACGACGCCTGGACGGCAAGCAACTGGTGCAAATTGAGTGCCGCGCTGAAAATCAGGAAGAGACTAGCCGCTAGGGCCGCAGCGCGGAGCCGCTTGGGGCTCCAGCGTAGTGCGCCCACCGTTGTGATGATCGCGAAGGGCAAGGTTCTCGACCCGATGATGAAGTCCCCGCCCACCTGGTAAGGCATTACCAGGCCGACTGCAATCAACACCGCTGCAAGAACCAACAGGCGTCCGTGGAAGGTCCTATTATGGACGGCATCCCAGACCGCAACGGCTCCAAGCAGAAACAACAACAAGACGAAGAGATAGGAGGAACTGCGCGAAAAGGAAAACACGTTGTACGCGACGTAGGCTTTAATTTGCCCCAGTGGTGAATGAAATTGTGGAGTCGTTCGGATCTTCGTCAAGAAGAAGTAAGCCATTAGGAGCGATGCCGGCAGGACTGAGAGCACGCTGATCCAGGAGACGCTCCATCGTTCGCGATCAACGGAGAGAAAGAGCACGGAGAAACAACCCACGGCAGCGCCGACTGGGTGAAAGCCGTACAGCACAAGCAAAGTCAGAGCGAGAACAAGAGATCTCAGTCGACTGGGAGGACGTCCGATCAAGATGCCTAGTAGAAGCGGGTATACGGCAAAGGTGACGATGAAAGGCAGAAAACCGGAAAACACGTAGAAGGTATGTAACAAGGGAAAGAGCAGAATCGCCGCGAAGGCGGGCTGGCGCAGCGAAGTAAGATAGAACCGCGCACAAATCCAGAGGCCCGCGGCGAAGGCCAGGTAGTAGAGCTTCACTGCCAGTAGCGGCTCCGACAATTTAACCAGAGAAGCCAGAGCCAAATCGCCGAGAACGGTCGGAAGGGGACGCCAGACGATGGTGAAGTAGCGGCTGTATCCTAGCAGCGGATCGGAATAGTCCGCCAGCACATGCGCGACCATCAAGTGCTTTCCAACGTCGGTGCCGGCTGGGATCGCCGGCACGAGAAACGGGAGAACCGCAATCACAAAGCACAGCGCGAGGATCACGAGCGCTAATGGTCCAGGGGTGAGTTCAGCATTGCGCTGTTCGAGCGAAGAGTCGGGCGCAACTAAGACTTTCATCGGAAGGGACTCCCGTCCAAGGGAATAAGTCCAGACGAGTGAAATGATTCCATAGCAATTGGGCCCTCGGCCCGAGTAAACTTCGTGGCGCCAAACCAAAAAAGGCTCGGGAAAAGGAGTCGAACGTGATCATTATAGGTTGTGACTGTCACCCGGGCTTCCAGCAAATTGCTTATGTGCACGGACGCGGGCGAACTCTGCGAGCAACGCCTGGAACACAAGGAAGAGGCCGAACACTTCTACCAAGACCTCAAAAACGGTGCATGAGGGTGCACATCGGCATGGAAGGCAGCGGATATGCCCGCCGGTTCGAGCGTTTTCTCGCCGAGTTGCAGTTGCGCTGTGGATTGGCAACGCTGCCGTAATCTGCACCAAGCGGGTCCGGGAACAGAAGACCGATGGGCTTCACAACTTCGTCGGTTTGCTAAGCCTGCCACGGTTGACGGGCTTCAGGCTTCCCAACAACTTAGATATGGGAGCAAGTGCCCTCATGGGGTGATTGTCCCTCAAGCGGGCGTATTTGCTCCCCATTTGCTCCCCATTTGCTCCCCTAATTTTCGCCGAACGTATTGCCACCTGATCCCTGTTTCGAGCCATAACCAAATATGGGATTTCGTCATATGGGATTTCGTCGGTAATGCTAGAAAAGATTTGTCGAAAATTAAAGACTCCTGTACCCGGCCGAGGATAACGGGCAAAGAAACTCCCCTGCCGCAAGCAAAGAACCTCCCTGCAGTGAGACGCTTGGAGCAACCGTCGTCGGAGGGGCCGCAAGAAAGCTCGACTCTCGTACCAAAACCAAGTGACCCCGAGTACAAAAGAATCCTTGAGATCGCGGCTCGGACTGTGGTTGTCGGCGTCGTAGGAGAACGAAGACCACCAGTCGCTAGGTCCGGGAAATTCTCCTGCGTGCCAGCCCCGACGAACGAGGAATATTGCACCAGGATGAGATGAGAACTGCGTTGACGTTCGAGTCTGCAAAGAGTCACTAGCACGTGCCTTGAACATTATGAACGCCATCATCCAAGTTCTCTAGGCTGAGAATTTCCCTGTTTCAGTGAAGCCCGGTCGGCACGGAACCACAGCACAGGTCTTCGGCCAGGGGCAGGTCAGTTTCAGTGAACCTCCGCCCCATGATTTCCTTTCAGCTCGATTTGCGCTTCCTTGCCGGAATCGATCAAAAATCGCAACGTCTACACTTGAGACGCAGAGCCCCGAAATGGTTGAGGGATCCTGCTACAATCTCGCCGCGATGGCCTCCAAGCATTCTTCTCACCAGCATTCATTTTCGAAAATCTGGTTCGCAAGATTCCATCTGAATACGTGGTTTAGGCTGTCGCTCGCGTTTTTTCTGGTTGCTCATTCACAAACCCCAAACGCAGAAGATCTCGTCTGGCAGCGATCGGTAAGTAAACACACTTCGGCACGCAAAATCAGACTGGAGCAAGTGCGTCGGCATAGCGCACGTGATCGTTTTCAACCGACCTGGAAATCTCTGAAACAATATCGGACGCCGGATTGGTATCGGGACGCGAAGTTTGGAATCTTTGTACATTGGGGCGTGTACTCCGTGCCGGCATTTGGCAGCGAGTGGTATCCGCGCCTGATGTATATCTCGGGCTCACCTGAATTCCAGCACCACGCCCAAACTTACGGACAGCAGCGGAATTTTGGTTACAAAGACTTTGTGCCTTTGTTTCATGGGGAAAAGTTCGATGCGCAAGCCTGGGCCAAGCTTTTCCGCGAGTCCGGAGCCAGGTACGTGGTGCCAGTCGCTGAACACCACGATGGCTTTGCCATGTACGATTCGAAATTAACCGATTGGTGTGCTTCGAAGATGGGGCCGCACCGAGACATCATCGGCGAGCTTTCGTCGGCCATTCGTCGGGAAGGTTTGCATTTCGGTCTGTCCTCTCATCGAGCAGAGCATTATTTCTTCTTTAACGGTGGGCGGGCCTTTGACTCTGACGTGCAAGACTCGCGCTATGCTGCACTCTACGGGCCCGCTCATACTGGCATCAGCGATCCTGACTGGATTGGTCATCCAGATCCGGCCTATCTCGACGATTGGCTGGCCCGCACGACGGAGGTCGCCGACAAATACCATCCCGAACTCATCTATTTCGATTGGTGGATCGGGCGCGCCGAATTCGAACCGTACCTTCGGGATTTCTTGTCGTTCTACTATAACCAGGAGGCAAAAGGGGAACAGCTGCCTGTCGTCAATTTCAAAGAACACGCGATGCCTGAAAGTGCCGGAGTACTCGACGTGGAACGAGGACAGCTGGGCGAGTTGCGTTCCCTTCCTTGGCAAACAGACACTTCCATCAGCAACCAATCATGGGGATATGTCGAGAACGACTCCTACAAATCGCCGCAGACACTGGTCTGGCAATTGGTCGATGTCGTAAGCAAAAATGGGAACCTTCTCCTAAATATCGGCCCCCAATCCAACGGTACGATTCCGAATGAAGCACAGACCGTGTTACGGGAGGTTGGCGCATGGCTTCGTGTAAACGGAGAGGCGATCTACTCAACCCGGCCTTGGCGCGTCTATGGTGAGGGGCCTACCAAAGCTGCGGAGGGCGCGTTTCACGATAGGAAAGAAACGACCTTTACCGCTCAGGATTTCCGCTTCACCACTGATCGAAAATACCTTTTTGCGATTGCGTTAGCCTGGCCGGAGAGCGGCCGGTTGTTGATTCACAGCCTCGCTCAGAACAGCGGTGTGGCAATAAAGGCAGTCAGTATGTTGGGATCAAACACCAAGATTCACTGGTCTCAGCGGGAGGAAGGTTTACAGATCGACCTCCCGCAAAAACTAGCGAGTTCATACGCCTATAGCTTCCAAATAACAGCTACTGGAATCTAAAACGAATATTCCCGTCAACTGCGTGGCCACAGACGCCCCAACACCGAGCGCTTGCCGTGGTCTCTGTCGACACCATGGTGAGCGGCGCACATGTCGCAGACTTATCGTCAAAAATGCGGCTGCAAGATAGAATCGTTCACATTGCATTGCGTTTCGGTCCACGCTAACATGCCGCCGTGTTTCCATATCTGCTCGCTCTCGTCTCGTGCCGCTGGATGTCTGGATTTTCTCTGATTGCGCGTTTGGCGGTCGGCTTCCTTCTCCTTGGTTCCGTTCCTGCCGCGGCCCAATGGAAAGATCTCGACCCGGTTACCGATGTGCAACGTGAGCCCGACGGGGTCCGCTTCGTGGTTAGGTCGGGAATAATGAAGTTGCAGGTTTGTTCGGATTCCATCATCCGGGTTCTGTACACAGCCAGCCAGTCGTTTCCGAACGCGCCAGACTATGTGGTTATCAAGAAGAATTGGCCGCCCACCCACTGGTCGATGCAATCTGGGGAAGACTCAGTTGTTGTTTCCACAAATCGCTTGCAAGTGACCGTCACCCGTAAAGATGGGAACATTCGTTTCGACGACGCCGAAGGAAAAAAGCTCTTCGAGGATTATGGTCGTAGCCTCACGCCGGTCGTCGTGAACGGAGAACACACTCACCACGCCGAAATGTTCTCCAATCTCTGGGGATCATACGAAGCGTTCTACGGTCTCGGCCAGCACCAGAGCGGGGTGTGGAACTACAGGGGCGAGGCAGTCGACATCTCCCAGGACAATACCAACATCGGGATCCCTTTATTCTTGTCGAGCAACGGGTATGCCATCTTCTGGAACAACACCTCTCGCAGCCGCTTTAACAACCGATTCCTAAGTGCGCTGTACGTCAGCTCTGAAGTTGCCGACGTCATAGATTACTACTTCATTTATGGACCAGAATTCGACCAGCTCGTTGGCGCGTATCGGGAACTCACCGGCGCTCCTCCCCTCTTCGGCAAATGGGCGTACGGGTTCTGGCAATGCAAGAACCGTTACAGAAGCCAGAATGAGCTGTTGGCTGTAGCCCACAAATATCGCGATCTGCATATCCCGGTGGACAACATCGTGCAGGACTGGTTCTGGTGGTACACGATGGGAGAGCCGATCTTCGACAAAGAGCGCTATCCCGATCCCAAGGGCATGGTAGATAACCTGCACGCGAACAACTTCCACTTGATGATTTCATTCTGGCCCTATTTTCGTCCCGGCACCAAAACCTATGACGACATGGAGAAGCAGGGATTCTTTATCGCGAAAACGAAGGTGGGCGGTTTTCATCCAGCGGGACAGGCGCTGTACGACGCCTTCAACTCGGCAGCGCGAAAGTATTACTGGAATCTCATGGACAAGGCGCTCTTCAAGATCGGAGTGGATGCCTGGTGGCTTGACACCACAGAGCCGGAAACCGAAGGGCAGGAACCCACGATTCTCGCGACCAATAAGACCGCGCTCGGCAATGGCGCCCGCTTCGCAAACATGTTTCCGCTCATGACCACTTCGGCCGTGTACCAGGGTCAACGAGAGGTGAGTCGCAATAAGCGCGTCTTCATTCTCAGTCGCTCGGCCTTTGCTGGCGCGCAACGAAATGCAACGGCAGTGTGGTCGGGCGACGTGAACTCCGATTGGGTATTCCTGAAAAAGCAGATCCCGGCCGGGCTGAATTACTCCCTTTCAGGTTTACCTTACTGGACTACGGACATCGGCGGATTCGTCTCCGGCAACCCAGACGATCCAGCCTATCGCGAACTGTTCATTCGTTGGTTTCAGTTCGGCACGTTCAATCCAATCCTCCGAGTTCACGGGACTCGCAGCACCGATCAGAATGAACTCTGGTCCTATGGTCCCAATGCTCAACAAATATTGGTCGCCTTTGATCGGCTGCGCTATCGCCTGCTGCCCTACATTTATTCCCTCGCGTGGAAGACGACCAGCGAGGGCTACACGCCCATGCGCGCCCTCGTGATGGATTTTCGCACCGACGCGCGGGCAGCGAACCTTGGCGATCAGTTCATGTTCGGGCCCGCCATCCTGGTAAGCCCCGTAACCGATCCAGCGACACAATCGCGGCGGCTTTATCTACCGCAGTCCAAGTGGTTCGATTTCTGGATGGGCACTGCCACCGAGGGAGCACGTAGCGTCGATGCCCCGGCTCCATTGGATCGCATTCCCCTATTCATTCGAGCAGGCTCCATCGTTCCGATGGGTCCTGAGGAAGAGTGGAGCGCGCAAGAGCCTCCAGATCCAATTGAACTGCGCATTTATCGAGGCGCGAACGGCGATTTCACGCTCTATGAAGACGAAAACGACAACTACAACTATGAAAATGGAGCGTACGCGACGATCCCATTTCATTGGGACGACGCCGGACAAACCTTGACGATCGGGGACCGTACAGGTCATTTTCCGGGAATGCTCGAGGACCGAAGTTTTCGCGTCGTGTTTGTCCGCGAGAACCACGGGGTTGGCGTGGACGCAACCGACGAACCCGACAAGGTCGTGCGGTATTCTGGAAAAGAGATCTCGGTCAAGCCGTGAGACATGGCTTATTGCGAACGTTGATCTGGGAATTCCCAATTCAGAGCTTCACGGTTGCGCCCGTGTTTGCCGCCTCGTAGATCGCTTTCATGATCGTCAGGTCCCGCAAACCCTCCTCGCCGGGCGTGAGCGGTTGCTTGTTCTCCATAACACAGGTCGACATGTGCTCCATTTCGGCAGCAAAGTGATCGACCACGGGCAGATCCTTTTCTTCGATCGTGTTTCCGCGATGTAGGCGCATGCGCAAACCGCTGTAGGCGGTCGCCGGGTCCATCTCAAGCCAGCCTTCCGACTTGACTACGCGGTAATGCGACTGCCACGCGTATCCGTAGCTTGACGTGCAGTTGGCGAGGATCCCGCTGGGGAAACGCAGTTGAAAGTTGATCGCCTCTTCCACTTCCCTGAATCGCGGGTCGCCAGGTGTGCTGTACATCATTGCATTTACCTGTGCGGGTTCTTCGCCAGAGAGATAGCGCGCGGCTTGCAGTGCGTAGATACCGATGTCCATCAACGATCCTCCGCCTGCCAGGTCTTTCTTCAACCTCCACTGGTTCGGATCGCTCATATTGAAGCCGGCGTCCGCAAGAATCACTTTGGTCGTGCCCAGTTCGTTGGAACGCGCCATACGAATAGCCTCCTGATTGTAAGGCTCGTAGCGGCAGCGATACGCGACCATCAGTTTCCGGTTCGCCTTGCGGGCGGCGTCGATCATTTGCTGACATTCGGCCGGAGTATTGGCCATCGGCTTTTCGGTCAGAACGTGTTTTCCCGCCTGCAGTCCGCGCACCGTGTACTCGCAGTGCATGCCATTCGGCAAAACGATATAAATGATATCGACTTCCGCGTTGTCTTTGATCGAATCATAGTTCTGGTAGTTGTAGATGTTCTTCGGATTCACGCCATAGCGCTGCGCGAGCTTAGCCGCCTTGTCGGGATGGCCGCTCACCAAGGCAACCACCTTCGATTTCTCACACTGCGCAAATCCAGGCAGAATCTGGTGAATGGAGAGACTGCCCAGGCCAACGATGGCCCATCCCAATTTCTTGCCAGGGGGATCCGGGACAACCAGTTGTGCGGAGACATTCTTCAGAAGCATTCCGCCAACATTTGCTGCAACCAGACCTTGGCCGACACGCGTTATGAATCCACGTCGCGTGATTTCGTTACCCTTCGACATGGTGAACCTCCGTCATTTTGAGCTGCGCTGCTTGTGAATTTCTTCGCGCCGTTTCTTCAAATAGTCCTTGTACTCTTGCTGAAGCTTCGGATCCTTGGGCGATCCGTAAATCTCGCTCGACTTGTACTTCCCCTCGTCGAACTTCTTCTTTGTCCATTCGTCGTGAATGTGGGTCTCGTCGGCACGATCGAGAACTTCCTTGACCAATTGCGGCGGAACGAAGTAGACGCCTTCTCGGTCGCCTACTACAAGATCTCCCGGCATCACGGTGACTCCTCCGATGCGTACGGGAACGTTAATGCCCGTGAGCATGACGTTACCGATGGGAGTCGGATCGACCGCGCGGAAGTAGGCGGGCATGTCGATTTCGGAAATGCCTTCGAGGTCGCGAATGCTGCCGTCGACCACCAGGCCTCCGCTGTGTGTGGCCTTCATCGTGTAATAAAAGAGGTTGTCACCGACAATCGTTCCGTTCACTTTCTTGCCGAACAGGTCAACGACAAGAACATCACCGGGTTGCAGCATGTCGATCGCGGTTTGATTCGTCAATTGCAGAATGCCGCTGTCTTTCGCCTTTGCTTTGGCGACGTCCTCAACGTCAGAGCGCAACGGCATGAACTGCACCGTGAACGCGCGGCCGACCATGGTCTTGCCCGGATGCAGCACCTGGAAGCCGTCGGCATATTGATTGCGAAATCCTTTCTCCTCAAGAACAGCCCACACCTCTTCCGACGATAATCCACGGGCTCTCTCCATCAAGTCGTCAGGAACTTTCGGACGGCCGTCCTGCAGCCGATCGAACGGATTCTGCGCCGTGTAGTCGACCAGATCCTGCTTCGGAAACGATAGCAGTTGCGCTTGCATCAGCGATGGCAGCACCAGACCAACGACGAGCGCGAGCGCA
>DASRDJ010000225.1:0-2360 GCA_035652655.1 Terriglobales bacterium | reverse complement strand
CCTGTTGGGATTACTCTTCTTGATCGTGGCTGGGATTTCGACGTGTACAGGAAAGACTCTTACACGCGGTCAAGCTTTGGTCAGCCGCGCCAAAGAGCCGAAGACATTTTGGTTGCTAGTGCCAGTGTGGGCCTTAGCTGGCATCGTCTTCATTGGCTTTCTGGCTCATAGATAAACGAAACGCCCCCATGCCGGGGCATTTTGAGCGTAATGGCCTTATAGTTACTCAGCCCGAGGAAATCACGAGATGGGATTTGCACAGCAGTGCTATCCCGTCGGCCCTGTGCAAATCTGCGTTTTCGGGGATGAGGGCGCGGGGGAGGGTTCCCCCACATCATTGATGGAGAAGCTCTGCCGATTAGGGCTTGGTGTTCTCTCCGTACAAAGTAAAGATGGCGCCGCACTGTGCGAATGGTTGCGGATGAAGGTTTCTGCGGGCTTCCTAGAATGGAAGCGGACAGAGGCGTCCCGCGGTTACGAGTCTTATCGCCAAACACACGATGTTTGAAATCAGAATCTCGAGCCGCGGGCCGCGCTTTGCTTCGAAACGAATACTCAGATGAAGTCCGGAACAAGGCAGTAAAGAGGGCTCACTATAAGGATTTCGCGGGAGCAAGGCCAGCCTCTGCGTGGGTTGAGGACAAGGAGGACGAAGAAACGACTATGTCAGGAAAGGAGAAGGTACCGGAGCCGGAGTTTGTCGCCTTTGTAGGCATCGACTGGGCCGATCAGAAGCATGTGTGGAGTTGGCAGAACGCGGATTCGACGCAGCAGGAAAGCGGGGAGCTGGAGCACAGGCCGGAAGCAGTCGAGGCCTGGGTGGGAGAACTATGTCGACGATTCGGGCATGGTCCGATCGCGGTGGCGGTGGAGCAGACGAAGGGCGCGCTAGTCTACATGTTGCGTAAGTATGAGTGCCTGCATCTGTATCCAGTGCCTTCGACCATGTCGGCGAGCATGCGAGCAGCGTTGTATCCGTCGGGAGCCAAGGATGACCCGCGGGACGCGGATCTGTTGCTGGAACTGCTGGTGTTGCACCGGGACAAACTGCGTCGCTTAACACCGGATAATGAAGCGACCCGGCGGGTACAGAACTTGGTGGAGGAGCGGCGCAAGTTGGTGGAAGAAAAGACGGCGCAGCTGAATCGTCTGATCGGATACTTAAAGGTGTATTTTCCGCAGATGCTGGAGTGGTTTGCGAAGCTGGATACGAAGCTGGTGTGCGATTTTCTGGAACGCTGGCCGTCGTTGGAGGAGTTGCAACAGGTTCGGGCGGGGGAAGTGAAGAAGTTCTTCCGCCATCGGCGCGGACGGCACGGAGAACTAACCGAGTGGCGGATGGAGGGGATCAGCCAAGCGATGCCGGCGATACAGGACCGGTCGGTGATTGAGGCGAAGCGGACGGTGGTGCAAGTGATCGCCCAACTGCTACGCACGTTGCTGGAGGGGATCGCGACGCTGGACCGCAAGATCGGCGAGGCGGTAGAGGCCCATCCCGATTTTTTCATTTTCCAGTCGCTGCCGGGAGCTGGGGCGGCATTGGCGCCACGCTTGCTGGCCGCCTTCGGTTCGCAACGCGATCGCTATGGGAGTGCGAACGAGGTACAGAAGTACAGCGGGATCGCTCCGGTAACGGAGCGGAGCGGCAAGAGGAAATGGGTACACTTCCGCTGGGCGTGTTCGAAATTTCTGCGGCAGAGTTTTCACGAATGGGCGGGACACTCGATTGGGCAGTCGGCTTGGGCGCGTGCCTACTACCAGCAACAGCGCGAGCGTGGCAAGGAACACCATGCCGCGGTAAGGGGGTTAGCCTTCAAATGGATCCGCATCGTGTTTCGCTGCTGGCAAGATGGTGTGGCTTATGACGAGAGCCGATATCTCGCGGCCTTGGCCAAGCGCGGTTCGCATCTAATCTCCACCTACGCCGCTGCAGCAGTAAGTATGTGAAATGACTGTGGATTCTAAGTGAATATCGAAACTGACCGGGTCGAAAAATGATTGACAAACATACTCAGACATCTGATTTCGACATTTGGCGCAAACCCGCTGCACCCGGTAAGCCCTGTATATTAAATCGTCAACACCTGTGGTACGGTTAAACAACTTCTTTTCCTGCCGTCCGCAGCCAAGCTGCCTCCGTCACCTACAAGAAGTGCTGCTAGGAGGCGGTATGCAGTTCATTCTTCGCGTGCTCGTGGTGGACGACAACAACGTCGTTCGCGGCCTCATCTGCAAAATCCTTCGATCGCAGGGGGATATTCAGATCGTCTGTGAAGCTTCGGATGGAGAGGAAGCTGTCCGTCAGGTCCGTGACCACAGACCGGATGTCGTCCTACTCGACATCATGATGCCAGTGATGA
>DASRDJ010000224.1:0-40779 GCA_035652655.1 Terriglobales bacterium | reverse complement strand
CTCGGTCCGCCGCTCGGCTTCGACGATACCTTCGCAATCGTGATTCGCGGAGAAGACGCCCGCCGCCTCCAACTCCAAACCATTTCGCAGGCAGCGCCCTATACACCGCAATGGCGGCCCGGATTCGGTTACGAATTCATGGAACGGTCGGATGGTTACAAGGGACTCGCAGCGACGTACGGCCTGCGCTTCGCCGCTGCTCCCCGAATCATGGATCTTGGATTGCTGACCCGTGCTCTGAAAGAAAAACAGATCGACCTGATCGCTGGCAACACCACCGACGGGCAAATCCCCGCTCTGGATATGTTCGTGCTTCGGGACGATCGCAACTACTTCCCACCGTATGAGGCAGTCGCTGTGATGCGAAAGGAAACAATAGCCCGGCATCCCGAGGTCGCCAAGGCTCTCGACGATCTCGCCGGAAAGATCTCTGACCGGGATATGCAGCAATTGAATTATGCCGTCGACGGAAAACACCGCGACATCAAAGAAGTCGTGCGCGAGTTTCTGCACAACAAGGGCTTGCAGTAAGAACCCTAGCCGCCACTAACCCCGATCACCACTTCGTTGGAAATCTTCGACCGAATACAATTGTTTCCCTGATGCCGAATCAAGACCTGGACGCGACTTGGAAATACCACAACGGCACCAAGCACTCGTATCTGAGTCTGCGCGCGCATCCGCATTTTCTCGATTGGGAAAACAAGCCGCTTCTTTTCAAAATCTACCCTACCCTCGAAGTGACGCGGCTCGCGAAGGATTTCCGCCAGACCGGAGTGTCTGCACTCTCCGCGATCTCGAGCCCAGGTATCGCTGCCAGAGGCAAGAAGATCCCAACTCTCGATGACATCGCGCAATTTCTATTTTTCTCTGCTGGAGTTACGCGCAGCAAGAAATTCCCCGGGGGAGAGACTTTTTTTCGGGCCGCCGCCTGCACTGGAGCGCTGTACGAAATTGAGTTGTATCTAGTCTGCGAAGATTTGCCAGACTTGCCGGCAGGCGTCTATCACTTTGGAGCTGCGGAGTTCGGCCTTCGGCAGTTGCGGGCCGGTGATTATCGTAAAGTCTTCATCAATGCGGCCGCGTCCGAAAAAGCAATCTCCCACGCTCCCCTCATAGTGATTTGCACCGGAACCTACTGGCGCAATGCGTGGAAATATCGATCACGAACGTATCGGCACTTTGGCTGGGACAACGGCACAATGCTCGCGAATGCGCTGGCCGTGAGCACTGCGTTGGGCTTTCCCGCCAAAGTGATCACTGGATTCGTCGACCAGCAAGTCAATAGCTTGCTAGATCTGGATGTGCGCAAGGAAGTCGCTTTCTCGGCGCTGGCAGTGGGTTACTCAAAATCCCGGGCCACAGCTCCGAACGAAATCAAGCCACTCCAGTTGCCCGTTGTGGCGTACTCGAAGGAAGAAGTCGACTATCCCCCGATGCGGCAGATGCACGAGGCGTCGAGTCTTCTCGATCCCAAACAAGTCAAGTCATGGAGAGATAGTGGGCCGAAAATCGCTCTGCCGGATGCGCGGGGAAGACTCTTTCCATTGAAGCCCCTGACCGAGGACAGCCTGCCATCTGATTCCGTGGAGCAGGTCATCCAGCGCCGGGGTTCATCCCGCAAGTTCGCGCGCCAGTCGATCTCGTTCGCACAGTTGAGCACCCTGCTCGACCATGCGACACGTGGTGTGCCAGCGGATTTCCTCAAGAAGTCCGGAAACTTTCTGAACGAACTTTATCTCATTGTTCACAGCGTCGAGGGTTTGCCGCCCGGTGCTTACTTCTTCCATCGCGAGAAGAAACAACTTGAACTATTGAAGGAGGGAGATTTTCGCGATCGCGCGGGCTACTTGGGTTTGGAACAGGAACTCCCCGCCGATGCGAGCGTGGACTTCTTTTTCCTCGCGGACCTTCCGAAAATTGTCGGTGCGTTCGGAAACCGCGGATACCGCGCGACGCAACTCGAGGCGGGAATCGTCGGCGGAAAGATGTACCTAGCGGCGTACGCGCAGAAATTCGGCGCGACCGGCCTTACGTTTTACGACGATGACGTGGTCAATTTCTTCGCGCCTCATGCCAAGGGCAAGAGCGCGATATTTCTAGTTGCGTGCGGACATAGTACTAAAACTTAGATGCGCGCCCCCGAAACGTAGTTGCAGATTTCGATTGAAATTCCGATCATTTACTTGCTGTTCGCTCACGCACTTCAGTTTTTGGAATGTCAAGATATGTAATGGCGAATGTCACGCGACGCCTGCGATTACACGCCCTTTACATAGATTGTTTAACTTCTTCGAAACACTCACGCTGCAATCCTGACAATCAAGTGGAACACTCCGTGCATTCAGATACCTTGAGTGAAGAACGTGTTGTTGCATACCCAAAAATCTGTAGGCGTTAGAAGACCAGCGTTGAGTGGTCACCGCTCGGTGTTCGAGTGTGTGCTCGCGATCGCGTGCTGCGCAGTATTTCTGACCTGTGGCCTGGCAACTCCGCTTGCTGTTCACAGAAATACAAGTTCGAAAAGCAGCAGTACTCCAGGGAAAATTCTCCGCACGGCCCTGCCCGACGAAACTCGGGACGGAGAACGGTGCACAGTCACGCTCGGAACTGCGCGTGTAGAGCACGCAATACTGCAGCTTCACAACCGGGAAAGCGTAATCCTTCCGCGAATTACGCCCATTCCTTCCGTTCTCTACACGCGGCCTGCGGCCGATCGCGCTCCGCCGCGTTCCTAGTCAATCCTTAAGCTGATTTTTCTGCCTTAATTCTTCCGCTCCGTCGCTTCGACAGGGCAGCGCTCCATTACTAGTAACGCTGCTCGTTGAGGTCAACACTTCCATTTACCCTATCGGAGGTTTGTAATGCGTTTTCGCAGTTGCACGATCTTTCTGATTCTGGCCATGCTGGTTGCAGGCCAGACCACCTGGGTGTTTGCGCAATCGCTCACTTCGGGCGACCTCGCAGGCACGGTGACCGATCCTTCAGGAGCCGTCGTTCCGAATGCATCCGTCACTGTGAAGAGCAATGAATCGGGCTCGACCCAGACTCGTCCCACCAATGCACAGGGTTCCTACCGGTTTTCACTGCTAGGTCCCGGCACCTATACCATCTCGGTTTCAGCGTCCGGCTTTCAATCCATCCAACAGCAGGCAACCGTGACGGTCGGTCAAGCCGCGACCGCCAACGTTCAGCTAGCTCTCGGCACTGCCAGCCAGACCATTGAAGTGTCCGCAGGAGCGGAAGCGGTTCAGTCCGAGAATGCTGAGATCTCAACCACCATCACGCAACAGCAGATCTCACAGACGCCAAATCCCGGCAACGATCTGAGCTACATCGTCCAGACGGCTCCGGGCGCTGTGATGAACACTCAGGCCGGTTACGGAAATTCGTCTACCTTCGGACTGCCGGCGACTTCAAATATCTTCACCGTTGACGGAATGAACGAGAACGATCCGTTCCTGAACCTCAACAACTCGGGCGCCACGAACCTGTTGCTCGGTAAGAATGATATTCGTGAGGCGACCGTAGTCAACAACGGGTACTCCGGGCAGTACGGCGGGCTCGCAGGCGCCAACGTCAACTACGTGACGCGCTCGGGCAGCAATGCTTGGCACGGCAATGCCGAGTATTTCTGGAATGGCCGCGCCATGAACGCGAACAACTACTTCAACGTGCAGAGTGGCGTCGAGCGTCCGTTCGTCAACGCGAATCAGTGGGCCGCGTCAGTTGGAGGTCCGATCCGCAAAGACAAGACCTTCTTCTTCGTAAACTACGAAGGTCTGCGGGTCGTGTTGCCGACCACTCTGCCAGTGAATGTTCCCAGCCCGCAGTTCCAGGCAGCGACGTTGGCAAACCTGCAAGGCAGCAGCCCGCAGTCAGTTCCGTTCTACCAGCAGATGTTCAACCTCTACAACGGAGCGAATGGCTCTTCCGGCGCGCAGAATATTCTGCAGAACGGCACGGACCCAAACACCGGCAACATTATTTCCGGCCCGGGTTGCGGATCGTTCACGGGACTGGGCGATACCACAACACCGTGCGCTCTGCAATTCCACTCCACCGCTGGCAACTTCACGCATGAGTATCTGGTGACCGGACGGTTGGATCAGAACATCGGATCGAATGATCGCCTGTTCGTCCACTTCCGCACCGATCACGGCACGCAGGCGACATACACCGATCCCATCAACCCGGTCTTCAATGCGGTAAGCACTCAGCCTCAGTACGAGGGGCAGTTGCAGGAGAACCACACCTTCGGCACGTCGATGGTGAACCAGTTCATTCTCAGCGGCTCCTGGTACAGTGCAATCTTCTCCACCGCCAATCTGGGGGCTTCCACGCAGGCCATGCCGTTCCGAGTGAGCCTTGCGGGAGGGGCCTTCTATCCCCTCGGCCGCAACTTGGACGTGTGGCCGCAAGGACGCAATGTCACGCAGTACGGTGCGGTCGACGATGTTTCCTGGCAGAAGGGCAGTCATTCCCTGAAGTTCGGAATCAACTTCCGCCGCAACGACATCACCGACTACTCGCCGGGCATTGGCAGCATCGGCTTCAGCTTCGGCGACAGCCTGCAGTCGTTCTTCAATGGAAACGGCGACAACTATCTGCAGAACTTCGCCGTTCGTCCGACGCAACCGGTCTCTGTCTACGCACTCGGCTTCTATGCGCAAGACGAGTGGGCAGTCCGGCCTAACTTGAAACTTACATTGTCGCTGCGCGGCGACCATAATTCCAACCCGACCTGCCAGACGAATTGTTTCGCGCGACTCGACAATTCCTTCCTGGCCATCGATCACTCGGTTGACACGCCCTACAACCAGACCATCCAAACCGGCCTCAACCAGGCGCTCGCCAACTACACCAAGGTCAGTTGGCAGCCCAGGTTCGGCTTCGCGTGGAGTCCGTTCGGCTCCAGTCGCAACACCGTGATCCGCGGCGGCTTCGGTCTATTCACCGACGCTTTCCCGGCCACCATCGCTGACAACTTGCTGAACAATTCCCCGTTGAATAATCCATTCCAGGTGGGAACAGCTCCGTTGTCGCCCGTAGTTGCTGGTAACCAGGCGTCACTGGCAGCTGGTGCGAACACGTCGTTCGTGCAGGGCTTCGCTGCAGGACAAACGCTCGCGCAGATCGAGGCCTCGAACCCGTTCTTCGTGGTGCCTTCGTTCACCAACGCGGCGCGCCGCATTATCGCTCCCCAATACCAGGAGTGGAATCTTGAAGTCCAGCATGGTTTTGGACGCGCAACCACACTGTCGCTGAACTACGTGGGCAATCACGGAGTTCACGAGGCCGTACAGAATCCGGGGCTGAATGCTTTCGGCTTTGGAGGTCTTCCGGCGAATCCGCTCGATCAGCGCTTCGGTACCATCAACGAGGTTTCGACTATCGCCAACTCCAACTACAACGGCCTCACCGCGTCCTTGCGTCACCAGTTCCACTCGGTGCAGGTGCAGGCCAACTACACCTGGAGCCACGCGCTCGATGAAGTCTCGAACGCGGGCTTCCTCCAGTACACCTTCAACACCAACACCAGTGTGCTGAGCCCGCAGAACCCGTTCAATCTGCGCGGTAACTACGGCAACGCTGACTACGATGCGCGGCATTACTTCAGCTTCAACTACGTGTGGGACATCCCGCGCTTCTGGGGCCCGCGAGCGGTCTTCGGTGACTGGACCGTCTCCGGAACCATCTTTGCCCGCACCGGCTTGCCTTTCACTGTGGTTGATAGCAATGCAACCTCCATCCTGGCGTCGAACAACTTCGGTGGCGTCCTCAACGACACAGGTGCTTTTGTCTTCGCCAATTACCTTGGCGGAGCGCCTTCGTCGTGCAGCGCGTCGGCGGTGAACACGCCGTGCTTCACCACCGCCATGTTCTCGCAAGCGACGTCTGGCCTGGGTGTGCAGCGCCGCAACCAGTTCTACGGGCCGAATTTCTTCGACACCGATTTCACCGTGATGAAGAACTTCCGCATCCCACGCTGGGAGTCCGGAAAACTGGGCGTTGGGTTGCAGTTCTTCAACCTGTTCAACCATCCAAACTTTGATCAACCGGTCGGAGACGTTTCCAATCCGAGCTTCGGTTCGATCATCACCACCGTGAGCACTCCGACTTCGATCCTTGGATCATTCCTAGGCGGCGATGCCTCCCCGCGTCTGATTCAAGTCAAGGCGTCGCTTACGTTCTAGAGTTGTCGCAAAGCAGGCGATCCCGGAAGATCGGGGTCGCCTTTTTTTGTCACATGTGGAGCGCACACTCTTGTGCGCTGCTTTTCTTTTCCTGCAGATTGAAGCTCGTCTGCCATGGGCTATTCCGCTGACTCTGCATGGCTAGCGCCACGTCACCGCCACAAGTGATCTCCGTCACACCTGCCGCGGACCTCAACCGTCATACTTTTTGTGGATGGGGAGTGTCCTTGCACTCCCCTGTGGGGGTCTTGTCGTGGCCAAAGGTCGCGTTTCCATTGTCGTCGAGCGTTGCAAGGCGTGCGGTTTCTGCGTGGAGTTTTGTCCAACCAAAGTTCTGGCTCTGTCATCTGCGTTCAACGCGAAGGGCTACCATCCCCCGCATGTGGTCGCGCCGGAAAAGTGCAGTGGCTGCGACCTGTGCGGAATGTATTGTCCCGACTTCGCAATTTACGGCCAGCGTCTGCCGGCACAGAAAGAGACTGCGCCTGCCGCTCCGCTCCCGGAGGTGACCCGTGAAAGCTGATCCGCGGGGAGTCCTCTCCGGCACGCACTTCATCGACGGCGATCACGCCTGTTGCGAAGGCGCCTTGGCCGCTGGCGCGCGGTTTGCCGCCGGATACCCGATCACTCCCTCAACCGAAGTCGTCGAACGTTTTGCCTCCCGCATCCCCGTCGTCGGGGGAACGTTCATTCAAATGGAAGACGAACTCGCCGCCTCGATCACTCTGCAGGGTGCGGTCTGGGGAGGAGCGAAGGCTTTTACGGTGACCTCGGGCCCGGGCTTCTCGCTGATGATGGAGCACATCGGATACGCCGCCATGACCGAGACGCCCTGCGTGTTCGTCGACGTGCAGCGCGGAGGGCCCTCTACCGGCTTGCCAACTTTGCCCGCGCAGGCCGACATGATGCAGGCCCGGTGGGGTTCGCACGGAGACTACGAAATCATCGCTCTCTGCCCCAACTCGCCGCAGGAATGTTTCGACCTCACAGTCAAGGCTTTCAATTTTTCCGAAGAATTCCGCCTGCCGGTCATGCTCATGATGGACGAGGTCGTGGGGCACATGACGGAAAAAGTAGTCATCCCAGACGCCGACCAGATCGAAGTCTTTCCGCGCCGCCACACCCACAAGTCCGCGGACGAATATCTGCCCTACGCCACCAACGGCGATGGCGTGCCAGAAATGGCGCACGCCGGCGAAGGCTATCGCTTTCACGTGACGGGCTTGACCCACGATGAGCGCGGCTATCCAAACATGACGCCGCAGACGCAAGACAAGTTGGTGCGTCGCCTGCAAAGCAAGATCCACGATGCCGCCGATCGCATCACGTTGCTCGAAGAACAGCAACTCGAAGGCGCAGATGTAATTGTCGTCTCGTACGGCATCACCTCTCGCGTGGCGCAGCGTGCTATTGAAATGGCGCGAGAGCGTGGACTGCGGGTGGGCAAGCTACGCCTGATCACCTGCTGGCCCTTCCCCGAGCAACGCATCCGCGAACTGGCAGCCACCGCGAAAGCTTTCGTCGTCCCCGAACTGAATCTGGGACAGATGGTGCGCGAAGTAGAACGCGCGGCAGGCGGCAAAGCAAAGACGATTCTAGTGCCTCATGCCGGGGGCAGCGTGCATCGTCCCGAAGACATTCTCAAGGCGATTGTGGAGGCCAGCCGATGAGCACCCTCGATGTCATGAACCCGGTCGAGCCTTTCCTGCGCACTGACCGCATGCCGCACATCTGGTGTCCTGGATGCGGCATCGGCACAACCGTCAACTGCTTTGCGCGGGCCTTGATCGAATCGAAGATTGACCTGCAATCCCTTGCGCTGGTCTCCGGAATCGGCTGTACGGGCCGCGTTGCGGGTTACGTGAAGCTTGATTCGTTTCACACCACGCACGGGCGCGCGATTCCTTTTGCAACCGGCCTGAAGCTGGCGAATCCGAAACTCAACGTGGTGATCTACTCCGGCGACGGTGATCTTTCCGCGATCGGCGGCAATCACTTGATCCATGCCGCGCGCCGCAATATCGATCTCAAAGTCATCTGCGTGAATAACCTGATCTACGCCATGACTGGCGGCCAGACCGCGCCGACCACGCCCGGCCATGCCATTACATCGACCTCGCCCTACGGTGCTTGCGAGCCCGCATTCAACCTGCCGCACTTGGTCGAAGCCGCTGGCGCTGTTTACGTCGCGCGTTGGACGACATTCCACGTGAAGCAGCTCGCGCGCTCCATCGGCGAAGCTTTCCAGAAGAAAGGCTTCAGCTTCATCGAAATCATCAGCCCGTGTCCAACCCTCTACCAGCGCCGCAACCGCCTGGGGGATGGTCTCGACACCATGAAGTACTACAAGGAAAAGAGCAAGGTGAAGCACGGCGCACCCACCGGGGAGGTCGGCCTGACCATGACGGGCGAAATCATCGTAGGAAAATTCGTGGACCGCGATCGTCCCGACTACCAGAGCCTGGTTCACGCGCAGATGGTCGAATCCCTGGGCGAGCGTTACGTGGAACCTTCGGAGAATGTATGCAGCTGCGGCTAACCGAACTTCGAATCGCCGGATTCGGCGGGCAGGGAGTCATTCTGTCGGCCATCGTGCTGGGCAAGGCCGCGTCCATCTATCAGGGCGCCTATGCAACCATGACGCAAAACTTCGGCCCCGAAGCCCGCGGGGGCGCCTGCAGCGCCCAACTCGTGCTCTCGGGAGACCCCATCCTCTATCCCTACGTCACGCAACCGGACATCATGGTGGTCATGTCGCAGGAAGCGTACACACGTTTTGTCCCGGAACTCAAAGAAGGCGGAACGCTGATCGTTGAACAGGATTTAGTCCGAGTAACAGATCTTCCAAAGCAAACGCGAGTTTACAGTTGCCCAGCCACGCGCCTCGCCGAAGAACTAGGCAAGCGCATGGTGCTGAACTCAGTAATGGTGGGATTTTTTACCGCGGTCACGCACCTGCTCGACCCCGCCGCCGTCAGAAAAGCCGTCGCGGACTCCGTCCCCTCCAACTTCCGAGACCTGAATCTTCAGGCGTTCGAAAAAGGCTACGACTACGGCGTCCGGTCTCTGGCCGAGAAAAGCCACTCGCAGGAATTCGAGCACGTAACCTACGCGGAGGAGTAGGGGGAGCGCGAAGAGTTGAATCACATTGCAGAAGAGTGCATTCAGAAGAGTAAGAAACTGCAAGAGAGAGTGACAACAAAAACCGCTCCGACTTCCGACCGTAGCGCCGGCGTCCCGCCGGCAGTCGCGGGGGCGTCTCGCCACGCTTCAGCGACATCAACATCCGAGACCGCGGCCGTCTGCCGCACTGGGAAACTGCCTCAGCAACTTACTTCATCACGTTCCGTCTCAAAGACTCTCTCCCCCGCACCGTCCTCGACAGAATCGAATCGGAGAAAAAGAACATCCTCCGCACAGCGGCGGAGCTAGGCCGCGACATTTCTCCCGACGAACGAAAAAGCCTCACGCGTCTTTCGACAACTCGCATTGAGCAATTCCTGGACAGTTGGGAGAGGTGCATGCCATCTACAAGTGCCGGCGATCGCCGAAATTGTCAGCGAATCCCTCCGCCATTTCGACGAGAAGCGGTATCGCCTCTTCGCATGGTGCATCATGCCGAATCATGTCCACGTCGTGGTCCGTCTCTTTCCAGGCAATTCTCTCGCGCAAATTCTCCACTCCTGGAAATCGTTCTCTGCGAAGCAAGCTGAGAAAGTGTTGAGGTTGAACGGACCCTTTTGGCAAAGGGCGTCTCGCCCTCGCTACAGCTACCGCACTACTCGCACGGTCATCTCTTCTGCGGGCTCTCCGCCAGCCATCGCCTGAGCAATGATCAACTGACGCGCCTCGCCACGGAAGACCGGGAGCTGCCGCCCAAACCAGATCGCTCCTGCAATGCTGGCGACCCCGCCGGTGGCCACTGCAATCGGAGCCCCCAAGCGATCGGCCATCGCGCCCCCCAGCAGCGCCCCGAACGGTGCCATGCCCATGAACATCATCGAGTACAGCGCCATCACGCGCCCGCGCAGCGCGTCTGGCACCATGGCCTGGATCAGCGTGTTCGAGCACGCCATCTGCAACATGATGAAGAATCCCACCGGGATCAGGAGGTTGGCCGACAGCCAGAAGATTTTCGAGAATGCAAACACAATCAGGCTCACGCCGAAGCCCGCACAGCAAATCGAGATCAGCTTACCCAACCCTTTCACGCCGGTGCGAACCGCTAGCGTCAAGGCGCCGAGCAACGCCCCGATCCCGGTGAAGCCCATAAGAATGCCGAGTCCCTTCGCGCCCGAATGCAACACGTGGTCGGCGAAGATCGGCATCAGCACCGTATACGGCAGGCCGACCAGACTCACCAGCCCGAGCAGCAGAAGCAAAGCGCGGATCGGGCCCGTGCTACTCACCCAGCGAAACCCTTCGATGATGTCTTCCAGCGGCGAATCCGACTTGGAGCGAGCACCGACGTCTACTCGCATCATCAGCAGCCCGATGATGACGGCGATGTAACTGATGCCGTTCAAGAGAAAACATCCGCCTTCTCCAATCTTTATGAGGAGGATGCCGGCGATCGCCGGCCCGATCACGCGGGCGCCGTTGAACATCGAAGAATTAAGCGCGATGGCGTTCATCAAATCCTCGCGTCCAACCATATCGACGAGGAACGACTGTCGCCCAGGAATATCGAACGCATTTACCACTCCCAGTAGCGATGCCAGTACAAAGATGTGCCACACCTGCACCTTGTGTGTTAGCGTCAGCGCCGCAAGGATGAATGCCAGGATCATCGACGCGATCTGCGTGGCGATCACCACTCGATGGCGGTTCACCCGATCGGCCACCATGCCTCCGATCGGTGCCATTAGAAACACCGGAATCTGGCTCGCAAACCCGACCGCTCCCAACTGAAACGACGATCCCGTTTTCTCGTAGACCAGCCAGGACTGCGCCACCGTCTGCATCCACGTGCCAATCAGCGAAATCAGTTGTCCGGAAAAGAAGAGCTGGAAATTGCGGTGCTTGAGCGCGCGTACCCCGACCGACCACCGTGACTCTCTCCCTTCCGGCATGGGCGCATCGGTTGGGTCGCTGCTCGCCGGATTGGTGGTTGCGGGTTCAGTCACGGTTGCCCATTAGATGCCCGAAACTACTCATTGGTACCACTATAGACGACCTTGCGAGCGCCTCTGTTTTACAATGCTAGCTCATGAACAGAAGAATTCTGATTGGGCTCGCTGCTGCCGTGTGCCTCGTCGGCTGCAATAAGTCTTCGACTTCCGCTGCTCCTTCTCGTCCGAGCGACGCGGTGCAACTGAAACTGCAAGAGCTCGCCGGGTCAGGTGCCAAAGATTGCGGACGCCTGGACGTGAAAGCGGCGAACGATCAGTTCAAGGCGTCGAGCACCTGCGCGACCAACGCCGCCGATAATAAGAAGCCGTTCTACGTCGCCTATGACATGCCCGGAATGACGACCGGCGTTGCCGGAAATTCCGAGGGCAAACTCTTCGCTTTGGAATTGCAGGGAGCAGGAACGGGAGCCAAGCTGGAGAGCGGTCCATGTCCGGCCGCATTGCGGGTTGCGCCCAGCCTCCGTCTCACGTGCTTCATTCCGGGGACGATGGGATTGAATCCAACTGGAGCCGATCCTCACAGCGGAATTCAAACGACGCCAGGCGCAAGCCCGCACGGTGGAAGCATGGGAATTCCGCAGCCTTTTGATTCCTCGAACGGCGGAACTGCGGCGCCTCCTCCGAAGAAAAAGTAAATGGAGATCAGTCGCTCTCTTTAACGTGCGCCGGCCAGTTCCGGTTCAACTTTCAGGGGCTGGGTCGCAGGTGTGCTCTCTTGCGCATCCACCACCGCGATCGCCGTCACGTTGACAATCTCTTCCACCTCGGCTCCGCGCGACAACAAATGAACAGGCTTGCTCATACCCATCAAGATTGGGCCCAGAGTCTCGCCGCCGCCGATCTTCGACAGCAGCTTGTAAGCGATGTTCGCTGAATTGAGATCGGGGAAAATCAAAACATTCGCCCCGCCTTTCAGTTGGCTGAACGGATACTGCAGTTCGAGTTCGGTCGAGACTGCATCGTCCGCCATCAGTTCGCCTTCCACCATCAGCGCTGGATCAGCGCGGTGCAACAACTCGACCGCCCGGCGGACTTTCTCGCATTGCGGATGCGGCGTGCTTCCGAAGCTGGAGAACGATAACAAGGCAACTTTCGGCTGGATGTCGAAGCGGCGCGCGGTTTGGGCAGTGCACAGCGCGATCTCGACCAGATCCTCAGCTGTCGGTTCGATGTTCACGCTTGTGTCGGCAAGGAAGTAGATGTCGCCCTTGCGGGTGATCATCGCGTAGCAACCCGACACCTTGTGGAGTCCCTCGCGCACGCGAACGATCTGTAGGGCCGGCCGGATCGTGTCAGGGAAGTGTTGCGTTACTCCGGACACCAGTGCATCGGCATCACCCATGTGCAGCATCATCGATGCGAAGATGTTGCGCCTGCTAATCTGTAAGCGCGCTTCCGAAAGCGTCATGCCTCGGCGCTGCCGCAGCCGAAACAGTTCTTCGATGTAACGCTCCCGCAGTGGCGAGCTTAACGGGTCCGCAATGCGTACGCCGTTCAGGTTCAAGCCGAGTTCTGCCACATTCCTGCGAATCGTGGAAGGATCACCCAGCAGGATGGGAAGCGCGATGTGCTCTTCAATCAGGGTGTGGCAGGCCCGCAAAATCTTTTCGTTATCGCCTTCCGGAAAGACCACGGTCTTCGGTTGCGCTTTTGCCTTGTGAACCATCATGCGTGCCACTTCATGCGCCTTGCCAAGCCGCCGTTCTAGTTGCTCGCGATACACATCGAGGTCAATTGGTTCCTGCGCAACGCCGCTTTCGATCGCAGCCCGGGCGACTGCGACCGCCTCCCACAGCAGAACCCGCGGATCGAATGGCTTCGGAATTAAATATTCCGCGCCGAACTTCAATCGCTCCACGCCGTAAGCGCGACAAACCGAGTCCGGAACATCTTCCTTCGCTAACGCCGCTAACGCCTTGGTGGCCGCCAGTTTCATCTCTTCATTGATGGCGGTTGCGCGCACGTCCAACGCCCCGCGGAAAATGAACGGAAATCCCAATACGTTGTTCACCTGGTTCGGATAGTCCGATCGCCCGGTAGCCAGGATCACATCGTCTCGGCTCGCTTTCGCTTCTTCGTAAGTGATCTCGGGGTCCGGATTCGCCATCGCAAACACGATAGGCCGCGCCGCCATCGTTCGAATCATCTCGGCGTCAACCGCGCCCTTCACCGAACATCCCACAAACACATCCGCTCCCCGTATCGCTTCGCTTAGAGTACGCAGGTTGGTCTCTTTCGCGAAACGTTCCTTGTACGGATTCATTCCGGCCGTACGGCCCTTGTAGACCACACCCTTCGTATCGCACAGCGTGATGTTTTCGCGTTTCACTCCCAAGCGCACATAGTGTTCCGCGCACGCAATTCCCGATGCGCCTGCCCCGTTGAAAACCACTTTCACTTTGTCGATCGGCTTTCCCGCGACCTCCAATGCATTCAGCAGTGCTGCGCCGGAAATGATCGCGGTTCCGTGCTGGTCATCGTGGAAGACGGGAATCTTCATCGTCTTCTTCAGAGTCTCCTCAATGTAAAAACACTCGGGCGCCTTGATGTCTTCGAGATTGATTCCGCCGAATGTAGGCTCAAGCAGTTGGCACAGCTTGATGATTTCGTCCGGGTCGTGGCTGTTCACTTCCAGATCGAACACATCGACATCTGCGAAGCGCTTGAACAGAACACCTTTCCCTTCCATGACCGGTTTGCCCGCTAGCGCTCCAATGTCGCCCAGACCGAGCACGGCCGTCCCGTTGCTGATCACCGCCACCAGGTTTCCGCGCGCGGTGTATTTGAATGCGTCATGCGGATTTTTTTCGATCTCTAGGCAGGGAATTGCAACTCCCGGCGTGTAGGCGAGGCTCAGGTCGCGTTGTGTGCGGCAAGGCTTACTTGATGTGACTTCGATCTTTCCGGGGCGCTCGCCAAAGTGATAGTCCAGCGCCTGCTGTTTCGTCACCGCCATATCGCCTCCGTAGTGCGCGGGTTGTGCCGCCGCAAAGCGCGAGTCAAGGCACGCGCGGACCGAATTCCATTGTTTGGCGTTTCAAGCCGGTCGGCTGTGACATCCATCACACGCACACGTGCTCTGGCGCTTATTCCGTCCTGTCGGAGTTGTTGATTAGGAAGGAGTTCCGTCCGCGCGCAATCTGTAGAAGTACTACACCCCACTGACGTCCCTACCTCGAGATGCTTGGCTTGTTCGGCGTTATCCACAGATCTGTCTAAACTTTGACGTGATTATAAAAAACGCCCCTTCCAACTTGCGCCGACCTGCGGTAAAGTTTGGTTCCTGACCTGGCTTTTCCCGTGCCGGGATCCATGTGCTACGCCCAGAGGAAGCCATGACGACTCCTGACTGTCTTGAGCGCCGCTGCGGGCAGCGATTCGATCTTCACGTGCCAGTTTCTCTGAAACTGACCGGCTCTCAGCACGAATCCTCCGGCTTTACGCAGGACCTGAGTTCTCGCGGAGCCTTCGTTTTTACCGATTTCCCCCTCGCCCAGGGGGAAGTCGTGGAAATCACTCTCGTAATGCCGTCCGAGATCACTCTTGGGGAAAGTATGCGTGTCCGCTGCCAAGGAACGGTCTTGCGCGTCGTGCAGCCTTCGGTTGGCACGATGCTAGGGGTGGCCGTGCACTTTTCTCATTACGAATATCTCGCCCAGCCCGAGGCTGAGGCCTCTACCGACGCGTTTAACCGGATTTCTTCGCTTCATCCGCATCCGGAAAAGGAGCGGGACAGTGCGGCTCCCGATACCAGGCGTGTGGCGTCGTAGGGTTTCTGGCTGTTTTTAGCACCGTAGGATAAAAAGCCTTCGATTCCCGCGCGGGATGCGGATTTTGGGTCCTTTCGGTTCTTTTCAATCCGCTCCATTTCGCTTAGAATGTTCCGCAGTCGGGAAATTGAGATGTGGAGTCTCCCTCTCGGCAGTGCCTATCTTCTTTGTCCAGCAATCGTAGACGCGTAAAATCGGCCTAGAAGTGTGTTCGCTCGGTTACAAAAGTCACTTGGCTCGGAGGTTTGTCCCCCAATACCATGCAAACGCAGAAAGATTTTAGCGAGAACCAAGCCATGCATGGCATCGCAGTCGCCCTCCTGACCGAGGACCGGGAGCAGTCCGCCATACTCCAGAACCGACTGGAGAGCACTCACGTTGCGCGCATTGTGTTCAGCAATGTCGGCTTCCCGCTGAGCGCGACCGATCCCATCGTTCGCCAGATGCAGGCGCAACGCGCCGAAGTTGTGCTGGTAGACGTGAATTCCGAAGACCCGCAGCGTGCCATCCGCACCATCGAACTCATTCGCGCGACCACCAGTGACACCGCCATATTTGCGATCGGCGAGATGCGCAATCCGATGGCGATTGTCGGAGCGATGCGCGCAGGCGCCGGCGAATTCATCGACCGCAATACCGGAACGGAAGGCCTGCTCGAAGCCTTCACTCGTTTTTCTTCTGCGCGCAGCAAGAGTCGCAGCACCGGCAAGGCGCGCGTCTTCACTGTGATCAATGCAAAAGGCGGGAGCGGAGCGACCACTCTCGCGGTGAACACCGCCGTTGCGCTGCAACAGTTGCATGGTCAGACCATCTTGGTAGACTTCTCGCCGATTGGTCACGCCGCACTGCACTTGAATGCGCGGCCCACGTTCAGCGTAATGGATGCGCTGCAGAATCTGCACCGCATGGATGCTTCCTTGCTTGAAGGCCTGATGACCTCAACCAAGGATGGTCTGCATCTGCTTGCTGGTCCGCAGCAGCCTTACACCACGGCGCCCGCAGCCGCCGAACTGGCGCGCCTGTTCGACTTGCTCGTCAGTCACTACCGCTACGTGATTGTCGATTGCTCCGGCCGTCTGGACCAGACGACGCGCCTGCTTTCCGATCTCTCAAACGTGGTGTTGATGGTTGCTCAGACGGACGTGGTCTCGCTCTGGAGCGCAGGCCGCATTCGCACCTTCCTCGAGGAAGGCAACGGCCGCAAGCATCTGCGCCTGGTGATGAATCGTTACAAGAAGATTCCTGGATTCAGCGAAGAAGACGTCGAGCGCGCCACGAACGTCAAGATCCTCTGGAAGGTTCCGAACAACTATCAGTTGATCGCGCCGGCCATCGACAAAGGGACGCCGGTGGCTGCTCATGATTCACAGGAAGTTAGCCGCGCGTTCCGGTCACTCGCAGAACTGCTGGCGCAGGCTCCGGCCGCCGCCGAAGAGGGCCTCGATCTGGTTTTTCAGACACAGAAAGACGGAAAGAAATCTCCCAACCGCCTGCTGATTACCCCGCAATTCCGGACTGGGCAATAGCCCGCCAAATCAAATCAGTTCGTCGCGATTTGTGGTCAGCATCCCCCCACCGAAGCTTGGATGGGGCACCATTCCTCAATCTCTTTATCCTTCTTGAAGCCTATCTCTTCGGTCTTCATCGCTCTCTAAAGCGATGAGGACTGATCACTCCCGCTGCGGGTACGGTTCACCGATGCTATGAGCCCTGTATGACTCAGTAGCGGGTGAGTCGGCCTGCGCCGCATCAGATGTCCGGCTTGGTCTCCCTTGGGGTCCAAGTTACACGGTAAGGGTCCGCGCGGTTCTGCCTAGGACACGCGGAACGACGCCATCTCTGGCTAAATTTTGGGATAGCAATTTGGGTGGGGCGATTGTGACATGGCGAGGAAGTTTATATTTCGCTTGGATTGATGCAGATGGATTTGATTTGTGAAGTGAGTGGGGCTTGACAGGTGATGGAGGTCACAGGAGAGTCAGTTCTCAGTTCTCAGTTGTCGGGTGGCCCGGGTTTTTGTAGCGCCGGCATCTTGCCGGCAGTCCCGAGGGCGTCCCGCCCTCGCTGGCGGGCTCACGCCCGCGTCCGCTGTTGTGCCGCCCCTACCGGGCTTGCGATCGTTTTTGCCGCTGGCCCACCACTCACGTGGTGGGCTATCTTGTGCCGCCGCTTTGCGGCTCTTTTTTGTTGAGGCGCGACGGGCAGCGATTCACTGATGGCGGGCGGCGACGCCCGCCGGACTGCCGGCGGGACCCTCCGTTCCGCTCAGGGCTGGCTGCCGGCGCAACGGTTGCGGTCCGACATGTAACTGGCAGCGGAAAAGCTCCACATCTCACTGCAATTTTTGCTGGTCCCAGGCATCTCCCTTCGGCGGGTCCCCATCTTCATATGAAACGCCCAAACATACTTCGTCGCATTTCCGCCCATGTCGGGAGTTTCTGATGTTTGTACGGATTATCCTTGCTGCTTTGCTTGTCTCTGCAACCATTCTTCCGGCGCAGCAGAGTGCTGAACCGCCGAAGACCGACCTGAACGGTATCTGGAAACTCAACCGCGACGAGAGCGATGACGCGCGCGCCAAACTGCGCTCCGCCATGCAGGACCGCGATCAAAACGGACCCATGGGCAGCCACACCGGCATGGGTGGCGTGAGCCTGGGAATCCCGGGTATCGGTGGAATGGGGCGTCCCGGAGGGCCGGGTATGGGTCGTGGCTCTGGCGCTGGTAACGAGGAGCAGAGATCGCGGCTTGCCACTCTTGTGCAAGCTTCCGAGCAACTGACCATCGTAGAGAAAGGTCCGGAAATCGATGTGAACGGTTCCGATCATCACGAGCGTTCTCTCTTCACCGACGGTCGCAAGATTGAAAAGTCCGGCAAGGACGCTTCCCAAATGCAGGTCAAGGCGCATTGGGATCACGGCACCTTGATCACCGAAGAGAAGGGTCCGGGCGGCGAGAAAATTTCGCATGCCTACGAAATCACACAGGAAGGCAAGCAGATGGCGGACACGCTCACGCTCGAAAGCAAGCACCTGAATACGCCCATCATCGTGCGCTCGGTGTACGACAAGGCAGGAACTGACAAGGGAGAATAGCGCTCTCCGTCTCTGGTAGTCCTGGCTTGCGTTTGTTAAAACGCACACGATCAGGACTGTTCATGCGAATGACAAAACTGCGCGTCATCTTCAGCCTCGGCTGATCTATTCAAGAACCTTTGGTTCGGAGTGAAGTAGTGGGTGTGCGGGCAGGATGCCCGCACGACGGCCGGCGCTAACGTGGAGCTACGTTAAAACTGCGACCTCTTCAGAATTGGTTTGAAGGGAATCATTACGATCGCTTCCACGTCGACGTTGGCGTCGTTCTTCATCGCTGGCAAGAAGTGCCAGCGTGCCAGGGCCTCGCTGGCATAGCGATCGAGTCGCGAGTCGGCTCCATTCACCACCCGTATATCGCCGACCGTTCCATCTGCGCGAATGATTGCTCGCAGCGTTACCGTTCCGGAGACGTTCTCCCGCATCAACTGCAATGGGTACGCCGGATCCACTTTGTGGTCCGCAACTGGCGCAAGCAACTCGCCCTTTTCGTGAGCATCGCCCAACTCGGCAAATCGCATTACCCAGCTGCCGCCGGCCGAATTGAGATTCGGCATGTTCATGGTCATGGAATAAAGGCGACGGTCGCGGAAGATTTGCCGCTCGAGGGGCGTGGGATTCTCTACTAGCTCTGCTTTGGTATGCGGCCCAGCGGAAGTGCGTGTGCGCGAAACGCTGGTGCTGGCCATCTCGGTCTTTCCCGGGAGCGCGCCGCTCGCCGACGAACCATCCGCCGCCGGATCTCCGCCGCCGGTCGCAGCCGTTGCTGGCTTCGCGCCGTTGCCAACGTGCAGGCCGGACGGCACTCCGGCCGCTGATGTGCCCGATCCTGTTCCACCCGAAAGCCCATTCCTCCCGGCGCCGCGTCCGTTCGTCGCCGCGTTATCAGCGCGAACGTCGGGCGTGCCTTCCGCGCCAGCCTTTCCTTCAGGCGACGCGGCGAATGTTCCGCGCCGATTGCCAACCGGCGGCTGAGCCGGAGGCGCCACTGACGGGTGAAGGCTAAGCGCGATGATGTGTCCGCCAGCCTCGGCGGAATGCGATCCAGCAACCGCCGGTGGGGGAGGCACGACTTGCCCGCCCGGCACTCCTAAACTTGCAGCACGAGCCGTACGTGCCCCGGCCGCGGTGCCCGACGCCGCTCCTTCGACCGACGGCGGAGGCGGCACGACTGACTTTCCTTCGCCGCCAAATCCCGACAGCGTCCGCTGTGCCGCCACCGGCAACTGCGGTGCCGGCACAATCACATCCGACCGCCCGATGTTCACGTCACCCAGCCGCCGGATGGATGCAGCATCGGTAGCAGGTGGAGGAGCCACCACTGAGGATTCCAGTCCGCGCAATCCGCGACGCGATCCTGCGCTATTTGCGTCGGGCGCGGGAGCCACCACGTCAATCGCCAGCGATGCGACCGCGCGAACGCTGCTCTGCACAGTGGGTGGAGGCGCAACGATGCCTTGCTCCATGCCGCGCAAGTTGCGGCGAGACGTCTGATCGACCTCAGGCGCCGGTGCCACGATCTGGTTCGGTAAAACCGGCGTGGTCAGGCTCTTTCTTTCCACCGCAGAACCGGGCACTGGTACAGAATGATTTCCCCACGCCACAATGTTGGGTGTTTCCACATCGTGATTGATCTTGATCTCAGGAGGCGTGACGATCGTCTGGTGACGGTTGTCCGATTCCGGGGGCACCGAGAGGATCGGCTGCCGCGCGAATGCCGGATTCCCCTTGATCGGCTTCGCTGCGTTCGGTCGTCCCGTATCGAGGGGTGGCAAGTACTCCGAAGGCGAGTAGTAAATCACGTCTGACGGATCAAATCGGCGCACCTGCACAACGTGCGGGGATGGCGGCAGCAGCATCGAAATTCCCCATGCCACCGCGAAGACAATCAAGTGATAGATGACCGACTCGACGAACGCTCCCCAGGGCAGCCGACGGGGCACAAATACGTCCGGCCAGAAAGGTGCCGGGCTGGAGGTGATGTGGATCGCCGGAGGGCGGCGGCGAAGCAACGTATCCGCGAGATTCCGCCGAAAAGTGCGCCCCCACGGCTCCAATTCAACCAGCAGACTCGGCGGAAGGGGAGTGTCCGGGCTTGCCTGCGGTTCCGCGATTTCGGGGTTTTCCAGCCCTAAGTAAGAAGTCATGAAGACACGTCAGAAGAGGGACCGCAGTGGCATCATTATAGCGAACGCTTCCGGCAGATCCGAAGCCGAAATGTACTGCCGAGTAGACTCCGAACGTCTCGTAACCCTATAGTACGATTACCCCAAAGGAGGCTGACTCGATGAATAGACGTTGGCTGATTGTCGTGTGGGCGCTTTTGGCGGTCTGTTCGACGCTAATGGCGCAGGAGAAGGCCGCCCCCGCGAAACCCACAGATCCACAGTCGGCCGAACGGCCCGGGTCCCAATACTCGGGGATGTACAGCTTCCTCAAAGAAGGCGAATTCGTGCAGGTGACGGTCGAAGACGCAGGACACGTGACCGGATTCGTCTCGCGCTACGGAGATCAGGACAGCGACAAAGGAGCCTTTCTCGACCAGTTCTTCAAAACCGGCAAGCTCGACGGCGACGCCCTGACTTTCATGACCGAAATTGTTCACGGGATGGCGTATGAATTCAAAGGAACGATCGGCCGGGGAGAAGGGAAGAAGCCCGGCGACGAAGCCTACTACGAGATCAAGGGAACCCTTACCGAGCATCTGACCGACGTGAATCAGAAGACATCCTCCCGGTCGCGAGAGGTTACCCTCAAGGCATTTCCGGCCGAGCCCAGCTAGCGACCTGGCGCCGGCGTCCCGCCCTCCGACCGTGGCCCCCTAACCAGGTCTTACTTCCCAGCCGGCTTCAGCACCGCGGTATTCCGCTCATCGCTGGCAATGATCCGATAGAACTTTTTTAAGTCCGCAGCCTTGTCGACCGGCACGCTAAGTTCTTTGATTTCGAAGCTGCGCGTATAGGTCAGCACGCTGCCTTGGGTTTCGGTTTTCGAGTGATAGCTGGCAAATCCGAATTCAGCATCTACCGGGGGTGGCATGTCGTCCACCACATACCCCGCGGGCAGCGTAATTTCGAACGCGTCGGTATCCTTGATCGGCCCCTCGAACTCGACCGGAAACTGCCGCGCCTCTTTGGTTTCCAGCAGGGAACTTGACTTGCTTCCCAGCACGCGTGGACGCACCAGCAACAGATTCCCGGCATTCTTCGCGTAGTTTTCCGATTCGAATGTGTATTCGAACCCGAAGGGTAAATCGGTATGCTCGATATTGACGGCTTTCGCCTTGGTAATGACGAAGGTCGACAACGAACCCGACAGCAGGTTCTCGATGGGCTTGATGCGCTCGTTCGCGTTGGTCACGGTGCGTAACGCATAGCGCTGCGACCAGGCACGGTCCCCGATTCTGGTCTCCGCGACGCTGCCTGTGAGTTTCCCGTTCACGTCAAGGTTCAGCTTGGCTACGCGGCGGATCCCATTCATGCTCGAGGGCAACATGGGCAATTCGACTAGCTGTCCACCGTCGGACGTCACCAGCAGTCCATAGTTGGCCTGCAGCGATCCCGAGATTCTTCCAAACGGTGTGAGTTCGTCGGTCGGATCGAAAAACAAAATCTTTCCCAATTTCGGTACCGTCACTACTGTGCTAAGGGACGGATCGTTTAGCTCCTCCGGCAATTTGATTGCGATAATGGCGTGATCAAAGCGCGCGCGAGCTGGCATGGAAGGCGTGACCGCGCCACGCTCCGTGTTGATCAGCACGTAATACGAATCGATGCCGATCTCGTGCAGCATCGATCCCATCAGAGTGGCTTTGTCTTTGCAGTCCCCGTAACGGTGAGAAAAAATGTCGGGAGCGGCGTGCGGCTGCCAGCCGCCGATCCCCAGTTCGATCGCCACGTAGCGTATGTCGTGCTGCACGAACTGTGCCAAGGCTCGCATCTTCTCGATCTGGCCCGGCGCGGAAGATGTCAAAGCCACAACCTTCTGCTTGAGTTCAGGAGATGGATTCGTACGCCCGTTGATCAGCGAACGATACCAATTGCCCATCTGCTGCCAGTCGCCAAACCCATTTACCGCGGGCCCGCCCGCCGGAAAGAAACTGATGATCATCTGTCCGATCACACCGTCCATGGGCGGCATGTCATCTTCTTTCCGGACGGCTTTAACGTCGTTCACTGTCCAGGTCGGTGTCCCCGCCTGCGTCGGTTTCACTTCCGGATAGTTCATCCAGGTTGCCTTGTACTCCCAGCCCGGTGGAAGGCGCAACGAATAGTGGCTTTCGCGAACCGGAACGGATTCCTGAAAATCCCAGAAATCCTGAAGCACCATCGGCTGCTCTTCGGTTTCGTATTCATAACCAATAATATTGCCCGGATCGGCCGCAGGAATGTGGAGGACCTTGTCCTTCACGTCTGAAATCAATTCGCTCCCTTCAATTTTGGGCAGCGAAATTTCCAGCGCTTCTTTATCCTTCACCTCGTAGTCTTTCCCTTGGGCCGGAATGCACCATCCCCGCAGCCCGGTAATGCGGCGGTGCGAGTTCAAATAGACGAAGACATTGCCGTATTCCCGGCCCCCAGGCCGCAGGATCTTGTAAGCCTCTCGCACCGTTCGAATGATCTTGTCGGTGGACTGCACACTTACCATCGTTTCGGAATACAGCAGAATGGCGTCGGCTTTGTCGTCATGCGGCGGGAGCGGGGCATTCACTACCGCATGCATCCACTGCGGAGCATCACCCGCTACGGCCGGACACACCCATCCCACGACCGTACCGGCTAGCAGGACGACCAGGATGAGAAAGCGTTCAATTCGTAGTTGCGGTCGCCGGTTGCAAAACAATCTGTGACTCATCACCTGACCTCACCACCTGGAAAAAGTTGCGCAACGCGGGGTAGAACTTCGTCTCCAACAGCAGCAGATCGATGTTCAGCGTGCGGGTCCAGTGCAACGCTCCCGCATCATGGTCGACCTTGAGCGTGTAAATGACGACTTTCGCGTTCTGATCTTGCGCCGGAGGGGTGCTGCTTACCATCCAGCCCAGCGGTAACTCAACCGTCACGTCATCGACCTTCTGGAAAGGGAACTCGAAATAAATCGGATGCACGCGCGCCGCGTGGTCGAAGAGTCGCTTCTCGGTCGCGCCAAACAATCCAACTGGCAACAGCGCTCTGCGTCCTGCTGCCGAAGCCCATCCCGGCACCTTCAAATCGAATTCCGCCACGAGCGAATTCTCTGAACTGCTCCAATCCGGCTTGTTCGCCAGGTCGATATCAATTGCCGCCGGAATGTATTCGCGAACCTGGTCCTCCAGAAACTTCTTGCGCTCGGTCTCATCCTCGTGCCGCTCCTCAACCCGGCGCCGCATGGCTTCGAGTCCGGTGAAAGTCAGGGTCAGCTTGCCCTCCAGGCTGCCCGTGCTCTCGTCGAGTTTTAACTTGGCCTTGCGCTCGATGCGCGAAGCGGAACTCTCGGGAAGCGAGGTCTGCACCCAGCTTCCGCCGTCTTTATCCATGCGCAGGCCCGTGACGCTGGTCTCGTCCCAGGGCAATATCCCGAACGGAGCGAAGGCGGCGCCGGGATCGCAATACACCTCTTTCCCGTTCAGTTTGAGCAGCACCACGTTGGCATCGAGCTTGGTGCTGTCCATCAACTTGGGATTAAAGAAGTAGTTCCGCCGGTCTGATGCCCACACCCCGTAAGCTTCGATACCGGCGGCGCGAGCCATCGCCAGATAGAGCCAGGTCAGTTCGTTGCCATCGCCGTATCCGCGCTTCCAGACGTCTTCAACATTCCCGTTGTCTTTTTCCTTGGCGCGCTTCTGCTCTTCCTCCGTCTTGCGCACTTCGAACGACGTATTACGAATCTGCTGCACGCGCGCGTAGATCTTGCGTGCTTTCACTTCCGGCGGATCGCTGGGTGACACGATCTGTGACACCGCCTGCTCCATTTGTTTCTTCTTGCCGATAAAGCTCTCCAGGCGCTCATTCAGCTTCTTTCCCTTGTTGTGCCAGAACTTGTCCGCATCCGATTCAAATCCTTCGTTGCTGTAGATGAAGTCGACGCGGGACTTCAACTCGTTCTCCGGAGGCATGAAATCTTCTGTCTGGAAGGCGGGGATGTCTTGCGCTTCCAGTCGAATAACCTTGTCGGGTCCTTCTTTTGGAGGCTGTGTTCCCTCAGGCAGAAATTGCCAGCTGTAGCGAACCGTCCATGACTCGTACTGGCCGACATAGCGCTTCAACGAAAACTTCGCGTGCTTGGTGAACAACTCGTCACTCAGGATCCAGTGCGAATCAAAGATCAGGTTCTCGGCAAAATCGCGGGTGTACGCATACTCAATGATCCCTCCCACCTGCACGTCAGGCAGCGTGAACGTCTTGGCCAGGTATTTCAGACCCTTCGCTTTGGCAATGGATTTGTCGAATACCTTCCCGTCAAAATCGGCGGTCGATCCATCCGGCCGGATGCTGCGCGCTTTTATCGCAGTAATGTTTTCCCGGTCCTTGAAGAAAGGTATCTCGACATCGGCGTACTTGCGCCCCTCCTCGGTGAGGATCTTGATGCGGATGTAGTTGTCCTCGTGCGAGGTATAGCTGTTGTCATCCCGATCGACTTGCCGGAACAGGATGATTGCGGGCGCGCCAGGGGCTTTCGGATCCGATGTCATCTTGAGTTCTTCTGGGGAAATCGGTTGAAACGCGATGCCCGCTCTTGCCGGGGGCGAGAGGCATATCAACAATCCAAAAGCAATCGAGAGGGAAAAGGCCAGATTCAGGCGACGAAGGGGCATGGCGGAACTCCTTTCCGCAGTTCTAGTTCAGTCTCCGGACGTGGTGTGGGTGGGTTACGACCAGTGTGGGATGACGAAGCGGCCCAGCCATACCCTGCTGTCGAGCACACCTATTGGGCGCACAATACAATTCCGCCTCCGGCGTGTCAAGGAAAACTCCCGTTTCCACTTAGACTAAGCGGCACTTATCGGCCCAAATCGGTTGCGCTTCAAGTCCGTGCTCCAAGGTTAGTAACTTCGCGAATCATTACCTCGTACGCTTTTGACACCAGTCCTCGTTCTTTTAGCTTTACCAATTCGTCATTTGGAGGCGTAAGGGCAGCCTTCCCCGCCGATTTCCTGAGGTGATCTAGCTCACTCGGAGTTGTGAGCGCTGTCACAGCACGTAGTTACATCGGCGGCCACAATTGCCTTTGTTGGGAGGGGCGTCTGCAGGTATTGGGACTCGCCCCAAGTGAGGTCTCTATGTCGGATGACAAACGCGACATCCTTGAAGTGTTGAAGTTCGAGCTCAACTTCCTGGAACAGGGCGGGTACGGGCGCAGCGTGCGCACGCCCTGGAAAGCAACTTCGGTGTTTCAGGACTCCCCGAGTTGCATTAACTTCAATGACTCTTCGCGGCCCCATGCTTGCAGCGAATGTCTCCTGACGGACTTCGTTCCGCCGGAAGCGCGCGAAGAGGCCATCCCGTGCCACTTCATCCCGCTCAACAAACTGGGCGAGACCGTGGACAGCATGGAGCGTCATTCTCATCAGCCGGAGATGGAAGAAGCATTGAAATCCTGGCTGCGAGCGACCATCACGCGCCTGGAGAGCCAGCGTATTCTCGAGAAGAAACACAACTAGGGATCGCGCTCGCCCGTGGGGTGAAAGCCGCATTCGAATTGACCTCGCCGTTCGTTTCTTAGACTGATCAAGGGAACGCCACCGCAGTCTGCCCCTCATTCGGGACTCGCATTTGACTTCCTGCTCGACTTTTCGGAATCATCGTCGTCACACGGATGTCAAAGCTGAGATTACTTTTCGGCGCGCTGGGTTTGATGGCGTTGCTTTACCTCGTGGACGGTCTGGTGCTTCATTTTCGGCCCAATCCCGTCGGATCCATCGTCGTCGAGCGTTACGACGCGATCCCGGAAAAGAACGGTAAGACCGAATTCGCCTTCGAGCAGCCAACCGCGCAGCCGTGTGTGCACGCTCTCTTCCCGCATGGCGGGAATCCGCCCTGCTGGTATCTTTCGCGTCATGCGGTGCAGCGCATCAACTATTGATGGCTCGGTGGTCTCGCGTTCCAGCCAATCACTCCCCTTGACCGCCGTATCGCGCCTTCGCCGCTGCTACTATTAACAAGCCCGCATGTTCGCCGTTCGCGACAATCTCGCCGAGTGTTTCAGCGCCCTACGCGCCCACAAACTGCGCGCTTCTCTGACCATGATCGGACTCACCATGGGCGTGGCCACGCTGATTACCGTGATGACGATTGTGCAGGGAGCGAACGTCTACGTAGAGCAGAAGATCGCAAACCTGGGCACGAACGTTTTTCAGCTTGCCCGCACCCCGTTCGCTGTTACTGACTTCAACATCATCATCAAGGCTCTGAAGTACCGCAAAATCGAGCTCGACGACATGCAGGCGGTCGCCGACGGATGCTCAAGCTGCGGAGAAGTCGGCGCCACCGCTGGGGCCAACGTGCGTGCTCGCTACGGCAACAAGGAGGTCACCGACGTTAGCCTCGCCGGACACACGCCCTCGATGGTCGATATCGACACGCGAGCCGTTGAGCGCGGCCGCTACTTCACACCCTCTGAAGCCGAACATCGCGCCAACGTCTGCCTGATTGGCGACACTCTCGTCCAGCAACTTTTCCTCGGGGTCGATCCTCTGGGCAAAACGCTCCGCCTCGACAACGAAGAATTCACCGTGATCGGCGTGATGGACAAAGTCGGCAGCGTGCTCGGCCAGGATCAAGACAACTTCGTCACCGTGCCCTTGTCGGTCTACCTAAGAATGCGCGGTGAGCACGAGAGTCTGACCATCAACGTGAAGGCCCGTGGAGAGGCCTTCCAGCAAGCGCAGGACCAGGCGACACTGATCATTCGTGCTCGCCGACATCTGACTGCCGGCATGGAGAACGACTTCTTCATCGGCACGAAAGAAAGCTACATGGCCCTTTGGCGAAGCATCAGCAGTGCCTTTTTCGCCGTCTTCATCATGGTCAGCGCGATTTCCGTCATCATTGGTGGCATCGTCATCATGAACGTCATGTTGATGGGCGTCACGTCACGCAAGCGCGAAATCGGGGTGCGGCGAGCTGTGGGAGCCACTAAAGTCGACATCATGCGGCAGTTTATCGCCGAGAGTGTAATCCAGTGCATCGCTGGAGGGGTCATTGGTATTGGCCTGGGTTTCCTGGTGGCGCTTGCACTGCGCACGTTTTCCCCCTTTCCCGCGTCCGTGCAAACCAGTGTCGCCATTCTCGGCATTGTGATGAGTTCGGCGGTCGGCTTGTTTTTCGGAATCTACCCGGCCCTGCGCGCGGCCAACCTCGATCCGATTGTCGCCTTGAGGTCCGATTAGATGGCGATCATGACCGCATCCCAGGCTCGCGAGAATTTTCTTGCTGCCCTGGCGACGCTGCGCTCCGCGAAAGTACGTTCCGCGCTGACCGTGCTTGGGATCATCATCGGAGTCTCGTCGGTGATTTCGATGGCGGCGATCATTCAGGGCCTGAACAAGTTCGTGCAAGACAAAGTGGAATCGCTCGGATCGCGTACGTATTTCGTTTCGCGTTTCCCGCCCGGATCCGATCCTTCTCGCTGGCCCGAAAGCATTCGCACGCGCAGATATTTCCAGTACGACTACGCCAACTTCATCCGCGAGGCTGCGCCGCATGTGCAGATCATCACCACCTTCGGAACCCGAGGATTCTTCTTTGGCGATTCCAATCAGATTAATTACGGCGGACGGAGCGTAGAGAAAGTCATCGTGCGCGGGGCCGAACCGCAATACACGGAGGCCATCCCGTTATTTTCGGTGCAACGCGGACGCTTCATTAGCGCCTTCGATCAGGAACATGCCCGTGCGGTCGTCGTCCTGGGCGCTGCCGTGTGCGACTCGCTCTTCCCCTATGAAGATGCGGTCGGCAAAACCGTTCGCATCAATGGACAGCTTTTCGAAGTCATCGGGGTTTTCGAGCACGATCCTGGGCTGTTCATTGGTCCAGGTGTCGACGCCTTCGCCGTGATTCCGCTGAGCAATTTCAAAAAGAGTTACCCGGAGGCCAAGGAACTGATCATGGCCTTCACCGTGCCGCCAAACGTGAGCCTGGAAACGGCGCAAGACGAGGTTGTGCAGGCCATGCGTCGTCTTCGTCACGTGCCCGTCGACAAAGAGAATGACTTCGAAGTCAGCTCGCCGGATTTCCTGAGCAACCTCTGGAATCAGTTGACCGGCGCGCTGGTGATTCTGACTGGAGTTATCAGTTCGATCGGTCTCATCGTGGGCGGCATTGGCGTCATGAACATCATGCTGATCTCGGTCACTGAGCGTACCCACGAAATCGGAATTCGCAAAGCCATCGGCGCGCGCCGTGCTGACATACGCCTGCAGTTTCTTTTAGAAGCCGTAGCCCTGACTTTGGTGGGTGGAACCATCGGCATCCTTATCGGTGCGATCGTTTCTACTCTTGTTCGAACTTTCATCCCCTCGGTTCCGGCGAGCCTCTCTTATTTGTGGGTGGTGATCGGTTTCACGATTTCTGTGAGCGTAGGACTGTTCTTTGGATACTACCCGGCAAACTTGGCTGCGAACCTTGATCCCATTGTCTGCCTGCGGTATGAGTAGTCGTGAGCGCGGGCAGAATGCCCGCGCGACTGCCGGCGGGACGCCGGCGCTACGGTTAAGATGTCACGAGTTCGCGGCGATCTTCCGTCGGTTTGCTCTGACAAGTTTTCGTTGCGCACCGGTTCGCAGCAGGAAGGTTTTTTCTCGCATTGTAAAAGCGCTTTTTCCCCAGTTGCGGTGGCGTCTCGCCGCAGTCCGGAAGGCGTCTCCACCCTCCGCCCTACCGTTGACTCTTCCAAATTCCATACGTCTAATGCTCGCCGGCGTAGCTGGGGAAATTTCCGCCGGCAAATCCTGTGCCATTGAACGTTAAAACTCTATTACTCGCAGTGTGTCTCGTAGCGGCCACATGTCCTCGTGTCTCCGCGCAGCGCGATTCCGCCGTCACACGCGACGCGCTCGGCAGCCTTACGACCCTGCAGATCCCCCACCTCGCTCGTGAGCCAAAACTAGAAGACTTCGCCGACATGCAACTCTCCCCGTCCGTTGCGGGAACCATGCTTAAGGTCGACCAATTCTGGCAACACGACCCCATCGACGGGCAGCCTATTTCGCAGAAAACGGAAGCTTACCTCGGTTACACCGACAAAAATCTTTATGTCGTCTTCCTCGCCTTCGACAACGACGCCGGCCACATCCGCAATCACATGGTGCGCCGCGAACAGATTAACGAAGAAGACCAGGTTGGCATCTTTCTCGACACGTTCCACGACCATCGGCATTGCGTGTTCTTCTTCATCAACCCTTCCGGCGTTCAGCAGGAAGGAACATTCTTCGAAGGACAGCAGGACATCGACCTCTCCTGGGACACGATCTGGAAAAGCGAAACGCGCGTCTCAAAAAAAGGCTGGATCGGATTCATCTCCGTGCCTTTCAAGTCGCTGCGCTTCCGGTCAACCAAGGCCGTGCAGGAATGGGGATTCCTGCTCGAACGCGACATTCCACACAACAACACCGAGCACTCTTTCTTCCCGCACTACTCGATGAACGTGCAGGGGCTTCTCCCGCAGGAAGGCGCAATGACCGGACTGAAGGACATTTCCCCGGGTCGCAATTTCCAGTTGATCCCTTACGTCTCCGGGCGTTCGTATCGCAGCGTGGATCATCGCGATCCGCTGAACCCGACGTTCGAAGCAAAAGACTTCGATGCCAAGGCTGGGCTTGATGCGAAGGCTGTCATCAAAGACAGCTTTGTACTCGACGCTACCATCAATCCAGATTTCGCCCAGGTCGAGTCGGACGAACCGCAGATCACCGTCAATCAGCGATTCGAAGTGCTGTTCCCCGAGAAGCGCCCGTTCTTTCAGGAGAACTCCGGCTACTTCGCCACTCCGATCAACCTGGTCTTCACACGCCGCATCGCCGACCCCCTCTATGGTGTGCGGCTCACCGGCAAGAAAGGACCATGGTCAATCGGCACGCTGTTCGCCGACGATCAATCGCCGGGCGAAAGCGTCGCTCCCAACGATCCTCTGTGGGGAAGGCAGGCCTACTTTGGAATCGTTCGCGTGAGTCGCGAACTCGGCAAGAACGGCAGCAACATTGGCCTGATCTATACGGATCGCGAACTCGACACTGTTCCGAATACGACGTGCACCGACGACCCGTGCATCACGCGGACCAATCGCGTGGGAGGCATAGACGCGCATTTCAGGTTCAACAAGAACTGGCAACTCGACGCGCAGGCCGTCAACAGCCTGACTCGCTTCAACGACGGCACGTCAGACCACGGCGCCGGATATTTCCTCTATCTGGAACGCACCAGCCGCAATCTCGAAATCAATTCGATGTACAAAGACAACGCCCCTGGATTTCAGACGCGCACCGGATTCTTCCAGCGCCCCGACATTCACTGGTTCAGCAACTTTGCTCAGCGCCGCTTCTACGTGGAAGGGAAGCACCTGCTCTGGCACGGCCCGAGCATCTATACGCGCAACATTTGGGATCATAACGGACTGCGCATCGAATACTTCAGCAACGCGAACTACAAGTGGTTTTTCAGCAATCGCAACAACCTTGGCATCTACGCGAACTACGGCCACGAACGGCTTCGCCCGGCCGACTACTCACAACTCACCAGTAACATTGACGTGCCACACGACCAGTTCGGTTTCTTCTTCAACAGCCAGTACTTCAACTGGCTGACGCTGGCGATGGAGGCCAACATCGGTCGAGATACCAACTATGATCCGGTGCAATGCGGCTCAACGATCGGAGACTGCCCGATCACTCCGCTTCTCCCAGGGCCAGGCAAATCGCGCTTTGCGCAAGTCTCCGCCACCTTCCGTCCGAATCGCGGTCTGACCGTGGAGAATACGTTCTTCTACTACTCTCTCCGCGATGTGAATACCAATCTCAACTTCATCAACAACTACATCGCCCGTTCCAAGTGGAATTACCAGTTTACCCGCGCCTTCTCACTGCGCCTGATTGGCGAATACAACGGCAACATCGCTAATTCAGCCTTCACATCACTGCAGAATGCGAAGAGTTTTAACGCCGACGTTCTCTTTACTTATATGGTCCACCCGGGAACAGCCATCTACGTGGGGTACAACAGCGATCTGGCGAACATCTACCGCCCCCTGACCTCAAGCCCAACTGACTACACGGAACTCGTGCGCTCGAATCGCTACCTGAACGACGGACGGCAGTTGTTTGTGAAGGTAAGTTATTTACTGAGATTTTAAGGACGGGAGATATCACTAAACCGAGGGTGCCCCTTGTTTGCGCGTCCTTTGCGCAAAGGTGGGATTCCACGGACGGATAAATCTAAGGCTTCACTCCGCCTTCATGTAAGCCCCACCACCAGGAAGCGAGGACTCCACCACGCCCTTTTCCACCCCAAGCGTATACGCTGTCCCCTCGCTTGAACTCCACCTGCCCACATCAAAGTGCTGACCGGCACTCAAACTCCGCGCAGCGATTCCATGAAACGTCAGCGGCACATCGGCCTTGCACACTTCTGGCCGCTGCGTCGCTTGAAGAAAATAAACGTGCCCCGCTCCAACCACGGTCGCACGCCCGTCCGGCTCCAGCAATACAGAGGTTCGCTCATCCACGGCGATATCCCGGATCTCCCGAGCCCGGCCATCCTGCAAGATGCGAGCCATGAAAACCAGCGTCCGTCCCATGCGGTCCCGCGCCGCAAAATGCGTATCGGTAATCACGTTATGCAGCTGAGGGTTTTTCAGAAATGCCTGCACAATCGTCACCCGGGGATGATAGGGATTCGCCAACGTCTGCGGTGAATTCAGGTCCTTGTCGTCTGGCGCGTCGCCCTGCGCCGAATAGACAAACTCGCCTTGCACCGCGAGACCCGCACTTGTCCCGCCAATCGGGACGCCGCGCTCGATTGCCTCGTTGAGCGCTTGCTGCACTGGAGTACCCATCCACCAATTGATGTAGTGCGCCTGGTCGCCTCCCGCAATAAACACCGCCTCCGCATGTCGAATCGCGTCCGCCACGAATGGATCCTTTGCCGCCTCGCGGCTCTTCAGGATCAGCGTTGCCACGGAATTCAGTTTGCAGAGCCCCTGGATGTAAGGGTTGTAATCTTCGTCGCCAGAAGCACGCAGCACAACAAAGTCGCCTCCGCCTGCCCGCTCGCACATCCACTTGAAAGCCTCATCCAGATCGTCTCCCCCGCCCATCAGCGCAAATCCAGCCTGCGTATTGGTCTGCACATCATTGGGACTGCCTGCGCGGAAGTACTGGTAGGGATGTTCGGTTGCATAAAGCGGAAGAGTCAGAAAAAGGGCAGCGGCAAATGCAGCCAGCAAGAACGAAAAACGAGCTAGGGTCATGACCTGCCTTGAACTTCGAATTTGAAGGGACCGGCGACCCGACTGTCTTGCGAAATCGGGACTTGGCCGGTCGACAGCCTACCAGATCAGCGCGGGCCTACACTCTGGAATTCCTACGTTGCAGCCTCGAGCGTTTGCGACAATTCTTCCCATTCAGCCATCAGACTGCTCAGCTCTTTGCGCCGTGCGTTCAGTTCCTGCGTTTGCTGATGAGTTTCATCGACGCTGACGAAGGTGAGCAAAGCGGTTTCGCAATGAGCAATCGTCGCTTCGACGCGGGCGATGTCATCTTCGATCTCGTGGAGGCGATCTTCCATCTGCTTGCGCTTGATGGGATTCAGACGCTTGCTCTTTGCTCCGTCCGAACCAGCGCCATCGCCTGACGGACTTCCATTTTCAGGGGAGCCGGCGGAGCTCTTGTGCGCTTGCGTGAGCGACCCGTTCTTCGGCGCGCCGCGCATCGGCACATCGTCGAGCGTGGGCACAGCGGCTACGCGCCCCTCTTTCCGCCAGCGATAGTCCTCGTAGTTCCCGGGATAGATTTCTACGCGGCCATCACCGATCTCGAACACCCGGGTAGCCAGCTTGTCGATGAAGTAGCGATCATGCGAAACCAGCACCACGGTTCCGGTATACGCAGCAAGCGCGTCGAGCAGAATGTCTTTGGCGCGCATGTCGAGATGGTTCGTCGGCTCGTCAAGCAGAAGAAAATTTGCGGGATGCAAAAGCAGTCGTAGCAGAGCATAGCGCCCGCGCTCACCGCCCGAGAGGACGCCGATGCGCTTGAAGACGTCATCGGCTTGAAACAAGAAGCAGCCCAGCAAGCTGCGCAGTTCGGTCTGCGTCGAACGTGGGGACAGCTTCTCGAGGTCGTCGAGAATGCGCGCATTGGCATCGAGTTCTTTGTACTGATCCTGCGCGAAGTAGTCGGCCTCGACGTTGTGTCCCAGTTTGTAATCGCCCGAGCTCAGTGGTTCCGTCCCTGCCAGCAGTTTGATGAGAGTTGATTTTCCGGCCCCATTCACACCGACCAATGCGATGCGGTCGCCGCGCTCGATCATGAAATTCACGCCGCGAAACACTTCTTTCGGCCCGTAGCTCTTGGCGACGTCTTTGAACTCCGCGACAATTCTTCCGCTTGGCTTAGGCTGCGGGAACGAGAAGTGAATCGACTTCTCTTCCGCAGGAATTTCGATGCGCTCGATCTTCTCCAGTTCCTTGATGCGGCTCTGCACCTGCTTCGCTTTAGTCGCCTGGTAGCGGAAGCGGTTAATGAACACTTCCAGCTGCTCAATGCGTTCGCGCTGGTTGTGGTAAGCCGCTTCCAGTTGCTCGCGCCGCTGCGTCTTCTCCGCCAGATACTTGTCGTAGTTGCCGGTATAGAAGAAGATCTGCTTATTCCAGATCTCCACCGTCTTTTTCACCGTGACGTCGAGAAAGTAGCGATCGTGCGAGATCAGCAAGAACGCGTACGGATACTCGTTCAGGTACTCTTCGAGCCAGTTGCGCGCTTCGAGATCCAGGTGGTTGGTCGGCTCGTCGAGCAGCAGCAAGTTCGGTTTCTGCAGCAGCAGCTTTGCAAGTGCGATGCGCATCTGCCAGCCGCCAGAGAACTCGTCGGTCAGTCGCGTCCAGTCTTCCTTTTTGAAGCCGAGTCCAGTAAGAACCGTTCCCACCTTGGCTTCGATCGCGTAACCGTCGCGCGTCTGAAATTCGTGTTCGATGCGGTGGAACCGATCTGCCACCTGCGAATATTCTGGCGACTCGTGCGAGATCTCCGACATGCGACGCGTCAGGTCTTCCATCTCGCGCTCCATGCCGCGCAACTCGTCGAACACTGACATGCACTCGGCGAAAACCGTTTGTCCAGAAAGAGTCAACCCATCCTGCGGAAGATAGCCAGCCGAGATTCCCTTGGCGATGGTGATCGAGCCGTAATCGAGGGTTTCGAGGCCCGCGAGGATCTTCATCAAAGTCGACTTGCCGGTCCCGTTCGCGCCAACCAGACCAATGCGGTCTTGCGGCGTGATCAGCCAGTCCGCGTTCTCGAATAGCAATTTGTGGCCGAAGCGTTTGCCGGCTGCAGAGAGTTGAATCATGACGACAGCTTTATCGTCTCACGAGGAAGGCATATAGCAGAAGGCTTGGGCGGTCAGCGCCAAGTGCCGACTGCGCGACTTGCACGAGTTGCAGGCGGAAAAGTGGGAACGAGTGTTGGTTGCGTAAAACGGAGTTGTGGCTCGTCGGCCCGGCGTCGACGCCGAGCTTATTGCTTTGGCGACTGCTCCTGCATCGGATCCCGCCGCGCGCCTTGGTTTGCCGCCGTACTGGGACCATCCTGCTCCAATACAGTCGAAGGAGGAGGCGATTGCGGCTTGCGTGCCCGGGCCGCGCGCGCCAGATCACCTAAAGAAGCTTCGGCTGGCTTGGTTGTCGTCGGCAAAGGCTCCGAACCGTCTTGCTTGTAGAGCGCGACATCAAGTGCGACGGGTTCGGCGTCGACGTGAATCTTTTTCTGCCACGGCTGGAATCCCGCCATGCGCACAACGACGATGTGATCGCCACTGGTCGCGCGCAACGAAGATGGAGTGCTGCCCGCCAGACGGCCGTCGAGTGTGACTTCGGCGTTCGAAGGGCTGGAAGTGATCTTGATGGTCGTGGTCGGACCGCCCGCCGCGCGCAAGCGCGTCAGGTCAAGCTGCTGGCTACCATTGATGTAGGCGGTTAGATCGGACCCCTGGGTGATGCTTGCGTCCTGCGCCTGGCTCGAAACGACGCTCGACTGGTCGGCGCGAAACGGTCGTTGCTTCGATGCGCGAATCGGAACGCGCTCCCCGTCCGATAGTGTAACGGAGTCAAGATCGATGTCGACCCATCCACCTTTCACGTTGCCACCCGAGCGCAGGTTCGTCACCGAGGCGCTCGCCGGACTGCCCTTGGCGATGACGACGACGTCACCAACCTTCACGTCTTCCGAGACTTCGAGATCGACTGCTTCCCCGACTCGTACTCCATTCGCCGCAGCGGTTGCGCCCAAGTGCAACTTCACGGGCGTTCCATCCGCGAGCACGACGTTGACGGTCGCAGCGCTGGCAGTTGCTGCGTTGGGAGCGGCGGTCTGTGCCGGGGCGCTGGATGCAAATCCGGCGATCAACAGGAGCAGGACGGCAGTCTTCGACATGTGGTTCTCCGAGGCCAAGGCGAGCCTTGATCCGCATCCATTGTTCCGGAAAAGCCGCCTGCGAAAAAGTTACTGGAGTCACGGGTTTCGAGGAGTCGGAAGTTACTAGAAACAGGAGGGTTGGCTTAGCAGCGGGCGGGGTATCGGTTGGTCCGGGAGTCTGCACTCCCCGACCGATCGAACATAGCGGGTTCGATTCGCTCGAGTGCGCGGTCGATGACCGCCTGCAATTCGGCGGCGTACTTGATCTCGCGTCCTTTGGCCAGAATCTTGCGCGCCTCACCAGCAGGAAACCAGGTCGGATTGCGCATCGTCTCACCCGGCGTGCGCGTGGAAGTGACTTCCATCAGGAATGCTTTGATCACAAACTCCTGTATGCCGGTCGGCTGCCAAAACACGCCTTTGGAGTGAATGTAGAGATGGAAGTGCCGCGGTTCGATCACGCCAACCGCTCCGGCTTCTTCCAGCGCTTCGCGGGCTGCAGCCTGGCTGTGCGAAAGGCGAGTATCGGTGCAGCCCTTGGGAAAAGTCCACTTGCTGCCGCCGTTCGTTTTGACCAGCAGGAACTCGACCGTGGGCCCACGCCGCCGATAGCAAACGGCAGCGACCTGCAAGGGCAGCGATTTCGCGGTGCGCGGCGATCCCATGGTCCTTATTTTCCTACATTCAGCCTATCGGGAAAATATTTCAGGATGATGAACGTGCAGCAAAAATAGTGCAGCATGGAGTAACTAAGGTTACCGCGATCGAGGTCCGCAAGCAGCAGAATGCATACATCCGCTGCCTTGGGGGGAACATCTTCCCATCATGATGGGCCCGGGGTATAAGCCCGCAGCCAGTGGCCAGAAGGTATACGAGCAACGCGACTTAGCCCCCTTGCATCTGTGAAGGAACGAGCCGAGACAAACTGGGCCAAGCCGGGTTTAAAGCTTCGGGGCGATGTGTCGAAACTTGATTTTGGTGGTTTGCAAGTCAGAGTCATATTTACGCTCCGGAGAGAAGACACTTGAACAATAATAAGATTTCCGTCATCGCAGGACTGTTCGTTCTTTTGGGTACGACAGCATTCGCACAGCAAGTCGATTTCGCTCTCGGCTTCAGTACGATTCACTCCGCGCCGCTTTCCAGTTCCCAGGCGCAACAGCAATTTCCTCCCGAATCCCTGACCGGCGGACTGTATCCCGCGATCAGCGGGGACGTGGCGATCCGCAAGCACCTGGCAGTGGGCGCGGAGATCACGTGGCGTGGCGGGCAAGGAAACTACGATCTGTCGCAGCCCTACCGCCCGATCTTCTGGGATGTTGATGCGCTCTACCTGCCCAAGCTCGCGCCCAAGGTACAGGGCGAACTATCGGCCGGCATCGGCGCAGAGAGCACGCGCTTCTATACCCCATTCACAATCTGCGGCAATTTCAGCTGCACTAACTACCAGACCAGTACGCACTTCATGGGGCAGTTTGGAGCCGGACTGAAGCTGTACGCTCGCGGCGGACTTTTCGTGCGCCCGGAGGTTCACTTCTATATGGTGCACAACAACGCGGAATACACGTCTCCGTATGTTGTGCGTTACGGAGCGTCGATTGGATACACGTTCGGCGAGCACTGATCGTGGGCGGAGAAGTTTTTGAAAGGCCGGCGCGAGCCGGCCTTTTTCTTTCTGTCCGATCGCCCTCTACTTGGCGGGTTTGGGTTGATGCCAGTTGACGTGTACCTTGGCGGCGATCGTGCCGTGACAATGCCATCCGTTTACGCCCAGGTAAAGACGGCTGTTTTCGATGATGGGCATGTCGGCATCCGGCGATGCCAGGATCGGACCCGCTTCCCCGTGCAACTTCAACAACAGAGACCCGGCGGGCGCGGAAGGCAATGGTAAGTGGGCCTTTTCGCTGGGCGTTTGGCCCTCGCACGCGACGACTGCGCCGTAGACATGGACGCGATCTCCGGGTTCGAGGTCGAGTGCCGTGTCGGTCCAAACGCGCTCGGTAGAAACCGTGAAGGAGTAGTCCTGCGGTTTTGGGGCAGCTGGCTTTGCAGTCTGTGCGAGTGCGACCGAAGCGAACACGACGAGGGCAAAGAGTCCGACTAGAGTCTTCATGCGGGTTCCTGGGTCAAACGCGGCGATTTGGCGTCTATTATGCCCCCGAAGGATTAGAGGGGAAACTCGTTTCGTGAGTGAGCGTTGGTCGAAAAGCGCGAGGAATTGGTCGGGGCGATAGGATTTGAACCTACGACCCCCTGCGCCCAAGGCAGGTGCGCTACCAGGCTGCGCTACGCCCCGACGGTATGCGTGAAGGTCTCATCGATTATAGCCGACCATGTCCATTGGAGCGGGTGAGCCGGGCTCCCGTCGCGCTATAATTCCATCCCGATCATGTCTGGTTCGCGTTACGCGCTGGTGGCCTACGTCAGGAATCCAGTTGGGGAGTTCGTGGAAAAGCTTCGCCGGGAACTGCATCCGGAACTGCCCCACATGGCCGCCCATCTCACCCTGCTGCCTCCCCGCAGGCTTGAAGGTAGTGAGAGCCTGGCGATCCAGGCTCTGGAAGAGACCTGCCGCGATCTGGAACCCTTCGAAGTGGCCCTCGGCGAAGTCGAGACGTTTATCCCCGTAACTCCGACGGTCTTTATTCGCGTGGCGCATGCCGCGATCCGCATGCAGGAAGTTCATGACCGGCTGAATCGCGACGGGGTCTGCTGCACGGAAGAACTGCCTTATATTCCGCATCTGACCATCGCCAAGATGGGGACCGAGGAGCAGGCGTGGAAGGCTTTTGAGATGGCGCGACGCCGCTGGGCGAAGTATGCCGGGAGCCGTCATATCGCGCTGGAAGAACTCACGTTCGTTCGCGAGAACGAGACCAACCGGTGGGTCGACCTGGGCACGATGACGCTGGGCCGGAAGGTGGCCACCCGCCGGAAGTAGGGTCTAAAAAGGCCGGTGTTCTTTGGGCAAGGTACGGAAGTTTGTGTCTTGGGCTACGAAAGTTCTGCAGAAGCATCCCTACCGAAACATTTCAAAAGGAAATCGGTTCTCGCTGCCGGAAGGACATGTCCGGGGCCAAGGTAGTGCCCTGACCCAACGTGCATTGCCGGGGGTGGGTAACCAGCGTTACATAAGGGCATCGAGGCATGGTGTGCTCGCGCATACGCCTCTCCCCAGGCGACTGAGCTGCCCCCTCCATTCGGGAGACGTTTCGCATGCAAGTCGGAGTCTATGGATCGGGATATCTAGGTACGGTGATATCGGCGTGCCTGGCCGACTTCGGAACTCCAGTGAACTGCTGTGATACCGACAGCACGCGCATGGTTGAGATGGCCCAGGGCAATATCTGCTTCTTCGAAAAAAATCTGAAAGAGATCGTAAAGCGCAATGTGCGCTGCGGACGGCTTTCGTATTCCACCGATGTGGAAGCGTTCTCCAAGCGAGCGCAGGTGATTTTCCTGGCCGAGGATTCGGCGGAAAACCTGGAAGATCTGGTGTTGCGGATCGCGCGACACTCAACCCATTCGATCACGTTTGCGCTGGTCACACCGGTTCCAGTCGGGACCGCTGCCAAACTCGAACAGGCGCTCAAGGGTGCCAAACTCAAGGGAACGATCGTGTCGCAGCCGATGTTCTTCACCGATGGCTGCGCGGTAGAGGATTTCAACTGGCCCGATCGCATTATTCTAGGGACGACATCGTCGGAAGCGGTAGCGACGCTTAAGCAGACCTTCCACCCGCTGGTGATGCGCGGAGTGCCGGTGGTTGTGACCAATCACGAGACGGCCGAACTGGTGCGCGAGGCGGCCACCGCGTTTGTGGCGACCAAGATCTCCTTCATTAATGAGTTGTCGTCGCTGTGCGAAAAGGTGAATGCCGACGCGGTCAGCCTGTCGCTTGCTCTGGGACTTGATAAAAAGATCGCGCCGCGTTGCCTACAGCCGGGCGCGGGCATGGGCGGAAGCTTTGCTGAGTCGGACATGGATTCGCTGGCGCGTTTAGCGCAGGAAAAAGGCGTCGATTTGAAGATCCTCACTGCGGCTCGAGATGTGAATGCTGCTCTGGCGGAAAGACTGGTGGCGAAGATTTCTGGGATGATGAATTCGGTTGAGAACAAGGAAGTCGGTATCCTCGGCCTGGCGTTTAAACCGAACACGAATTCGGTGGCCGGTTCGTCGTCCATCCGGTTGGCGCAGACACTGCTCTCCAAAGGTGCGCGGGTACGGGCTTACGATCCCGAGGCATTGGCAGAAGCGAAGATGCAGTTGAACGGAACGGTCCGCTACTGCGAGACGGCTTATGCGGCCGCCGAAGGTGTGGATGCTTTGGTGGTAGGTACGGGCTGGCCCGAATTCCGCACGCTCGACTTCTCGAAGATTAAACATCTGCTGAAACGTCCTGTGATTGTGGATACGAAAAACCTGCTTGATTCGTCGAAGCTGAAGGCAATGGGCTTTCAGTACATGGGCGTTGGGCGGATCTAGTTGTGCAGGTCGATAACTTGCTGAAGGGGCTGACGCAAATTAAGGAGCCTTTTCTTCTCTTGTTTGGAGTCTGCTGGATTGTCTTCTGCTACCTTCCAATCGAGATCCGTTGGCGAGGCAGTCGGCGGATGATGAAGTGGCCCGAGCGGGTTGTCTTTTCATGTATTGGCTTCGTCACATTGCTCCTCTGGTATTCCTCTCCACCCAAGTAGGTTGAGCGTCCCACGCGTCTCTCACAGCTTTTCCTCCTGCTTGCTATAATCAGAGGCTGCGGTATCCCTCCGTGTGGTGCCTGTAGTTCAGCGGTGGAACGCCGGACTGTGGCTCCGGATGACGTGGGTTCGAATCCCACCAGGCACCCCAACATTTTCCCCGCATTTAATGCACCCTTGTGACGCCCGTCACTGATTTTGTGCTTTTTTTGTGCTTACACTACACAGCATGAGCACACCAAGCGTTGCCATCTTCGTTAGGCATTCTCAGGACTGCAAATATGCTGGG
>DASRDJ010000223.1:0-14728 GCA_035652655.1 Terriglobales bacterium | reverse complement strand
CCGGATTGCACGATTCCCTGCGTGACTCTGAGGATGTCGTCGTCGGAACCGGTTCGTGTGCCCCCCAGGACCAGAATCGGGATGGGACACGCATCGATCACTTCTCTCATGGTGGCCGGATTGCCCGTGTATTCGGTCTTGATCACGTCGGCCCCCAGTTCCCCCGCAACGCGCGAATGCAGTTTCAGCCATTCTGGGTCCTGGGGGTTGCGCGCAGCCTTGCCACGCGCCAGCGATTCGACAACAAGCGGCATCCCGAGTTGCTCACATTCCCGGGCAATTCGGCTCACTCTCTGAACCTCGCCCCTTTCAAAGTCGACATCGCCGCTGCCGAGGACGAGAAACGTGATGACGGCGTCGGCTGCTGCGCGCATTGCATCTTCAGGATGCCCGACCAGACAGCTGCGAAAGTGCTCGGCAGGATTGATGGGCGCCGTGCCCAATGCCGTCGTCCAATCGAGACGAGCGATGAGTGCCGGCAGCCCCTTGGTGCCCCGTACGGCGTCTGCCACGTACCGAAAGTTGCCGAGATTGAGAAGGAGTGCATCCGCTCTGCCTTCGACAAAGCGGCCGATCTGCGCCGCCGGATTAATGGTTCCGGGGATCGGCCCGTGAACCAGAGCGTGATCAAAGGCCACCACCAGGCTTCCGCGGTCGGAATGAAGAATGCGGCGAAGACGTATGTTCTTTCCAGGTTGACTCACGGGCCTCCCAGGTGAAACGATACACTGGCTGGAAATGTAATCGTCAGGCCCATGCTTGTCAACGCGTTCCTCATTTCTTTTACTTTTTTTCGAGCTGCGCTCACTGGATGCAACTCCATAGAAGCTTGTACCATTCGACCGCTCATCGGAGAAGATTGCATGAGTCAATTTCGCAAACGCGATCTGTATGAATGGTGCAAAATCCCAGCCCGGGAGTTACCGGATCATCCCAGGCGCAGGGTACCCTTCCGGATGGTGCGCGATTCGTCAGAGATGGGCCAACTCATGGCTGCAGAGTTGGTCGAGATCATCGAAGCGAACAATCTGAAAAAGATCCCAACGCGCGCCATCATTCCGTGCGGGCCGAAATGCTGGTACGAGCCGTTTACAAAGCTCGTTAATGCACGCGGAGTATCGCTTCGTCAGCTTAGTGTGTTTCACATGGACGAGTGTCTGGACTGGCAGGCCCGTCCTCTGCCTGCAAATCATCCTTACAATTTTCGTACCTTTATGGAGCAGCACTTCTACGGTGGAATCCGCCCGGACCTCGCGGTACCCGAAGAACAGCGGTTTTGGCTGCTGCCGTCGACCGCCGACGCAGTCACAATTGCGATCGATGCCGCCCCCATCGACGTCGCGGTGGGCGGGTGGGGACAGGACGGACACGTAGCTTACAATCAGGCCCGCCGTCATCCATACAGCGCGATTTCTCTGGAAGAACTCGCGGCCTCCACCATCCGCGTACAGGAAAACAATTCCGACACCATTCTGGCGCTTGCACAACGCTCGTTTGGAGGCGCCTATCAGTTCGTTCCCCCGATGTCGATCACGCTCGGCTTGAGGGAGTGTCTCTCTGCCACAAAAGTGCGCGTGTACAGCGACACCGGCTCATGGAAGCAAACCGCCTTACGGGTTGCATTGTTCGCCGAACCGACACCGGAATATCCGATGACGCTGTTGCAGCGGCATGCAGATGCCTTGATCACTGCGACCGAAGAAACGGCCAGTCACCCGATCAGCGAGAATCCGGACTGGGATCTTCTCTAGGAGACGGCATGCGCGTTCTGCGAATCGACGAGCATTCTCCCTTTCGGCAACTGATTGGAGTCGGCGGTCTCGGCACGGGCATGTTTTTTGCTCTCCAGGGCGATCACACGCTGGGCCGCCATGAAAGCCGCTTGGGGAACCTATTGGATGTGCGCGATTACTGCAAACTGCATATCGTGACGCACTATGTCGCGAAGTTGTTGGGCGCCACTCAGGGCCAGTTTCCCGTAATGCCCATCGGCAAGGTTGGCGATGACGCTGCCGGTGCATTCGTTTTGCGCGAGATGCGTCACGTGGGCATGGATACGCGTTTCGTGGAAGTGGTCCGCGGAAAGCCAACTCTATTCAGCGTGTGTTTTCAGTATCCGGACGGCAGCGGGGGCAATATCACGACGGACAATTCGGCGACCGCCGAACTGTCGGAGGAAGATATTGACCGAGCCGAATCTCTGTTTCAGCCTGTCGGTCCAAGGACCATCGCGTTACTGGTACCAGAAGTGCCTCTCACTTGTCGGCAGCATTTCCTTGCCGTGGTTCGGCAGAAGGGTGCGTTCTCGGCGGCTTCTTTCGTTTCAGGCGAGATCGCCGATGCCAAACGATTGGGGATGTTGGACCAGTTGAACCTCGTCGCTCTGAATGAAGAAGAGGCCGCGGACCTGGTCGGTGAGGCCTTCACTCCGGATAGTCCGGAGGGTTTTCTGGACAGGCTCTTTCGCCTCGTAACTTTGACGTACCCCCAGCTTGCGGCGGTCATGAGTGCTGGCAAGAATGGTGCGTATTTCATCGACCGTTCGGGATGGAGCCACTCCCCGTCGCCGAGAGTAGAGGTCGCATCCACCGCAGGAGCGGGGGACTGCCTGCTGGGTGGAATTTTGGCTGCGATGGCTGCCGGAATTCCTCTCCCGCGCGGTCGGCAACGGCCAGCGACAGAACCACTGTTAGAAAATGCACTTGATTTCGGCGTTCTGCTGGCCAGCTACAAAGTCTCATCCCCCCATACCATCCATCCGGATGCCTCGCTAGGCGAACTGCTGCGATTCGCGGAACGACTCGCAGTACCCGTAGCTTCCGAGGTTGAGCAGCTGATAACCGGGAGAGAGATCGCCAAAGCAAGCCACTGATTCGATCAGGAGTTGCCAGCAGCCTCGAGCTTTCGGCTTGCGGCGCGTGACTTGCCCGACGGCGCCCAGCCCTTTTTGGCTTGACAGTCCCGTTGGCGCGGGTATATCAAGGTCCCTCAGTGAAACGTTACACTTCGATTCCCTGCGCAGCCTGAGTGTGGGAGGTTTGATGTGATTCTTATCGGCCCCGCCGCTTCATACCTCAAGCACATTCCAGCCGCAGCGCGGTTCTCCGCGAGCCTCCTGGCGTTGACCCTGATTGCATTGATGGCTTGCACTCGAAAGGAAACAGCTCCTAAAGCCGACGTCGGTTCCGGCTCCAGAATACAGATCACATCCGTCAATTCCGGGCCTTTGGTTATTCGAACTGCTTCCGCAGAATTCCGTTTCTATCCGGACGGGTATCTTCAGGCTGCCCTCCTTCGCGGAAGCGAAACCCTGACTCTCGATGACCCGCCGCAGACAGCTTCGGGAAGCAGTTCGTTAACCATCGGCGGAAAAGAGATTTCCGACTTTGCTTTCGACGTGGAGCACGCGAAGATCGACGCGGCTTCGGGACGATTGGGCTCAATCGGCAAAAAGGTTGAGATCACCGGCAAAAGCATTTTCCTTCCTGAAATTCAAAGCACGGCCATCCTGGAGATATACGACAGCTTCCCGGACGTCGTTCTCACTAGCATCTCATTCAAAAACTCAGGAACTAAAGATGTTTTTTTCGACAAGGTCACGACGCAGCGTCATGTTCTCAATGCTTCTCTCTCGGACAAAAATGCCGATCCCTATTCCATGTGGTCGTTTCACGGATCGAGTGAGGCGTGGGGAAAGGATGATGTGGTTGCATTGAAAGCGAAATATACGCGTGACAATCCGATGCAAACCATGCTGCACAACGACGAAAACCAGACTGGCGGCGGAATTCCGCTCACCGCGTTCTGGACGGGAGCCGTCGGCGAAGCGATTGGACACGCCGAAACCGTTCCCTTGAAACTCAGCATGCCGGTGAAGACGCAGGCGGACCAGCGAGTGAGCGCTTCCATCGCGCTCGAAGGTCCCGTGACCCTGCATCCGGGAGAGACCTACACCTCGCCGCTGACTTTTCTTACCGTGTTCCACGGTGATTTCTACGAACCTCTAAGCACCTATTCGAAGTTTCTGCAGAAGCGTGGGTTGAGTCTTGCCCACCCCACCGAGGCTGATTACCAGGTAAATTGGTGTGGCTGGGGATATGAAATGGATTTCACGCCCAAGCAGATGGTGGAGACAATTCCGAAGCTGAAGGAACTCGGCTTGAAATGGGCGACCCTGGATGCAGGTTGGTTTCGCGCACGCGGTGACTGGGAGCCTCGCAAAGACACTTTCCCGGATGACTCTTTACAGAACGTCGTGAAAACCTTTCACGACAATGGAATCAAGATCACGCTCTGGTGGATTCCCTTGGTTGCCGAAGACGGCCGGGGAAAAGACATTCTGAATCACCGCCGCTACCAGCTATCGAATGTGGTCAGAGATCATCCCGACTGGTTGATTTTAGGCAAAGACGGCAAGCCGGCGCGCGCCACTGCGGACCTTGGCGCTCTTTGCCCTGCCCTCCCCGCAGTGCAGCAATACTACAAACAGATCACCCAGCGCTTCATTCATGATTGGGATTTCGACGGACACAAGCTCGATTTCTCATACACCGTTCCGGCTTGCTACAACCCGAAGCATCATCACAAATCTCCCAACGATTCGATTGCTGCTGTAGGAGACGTTTACAAAGTCATCCTCGACACCACGCGCGCACTAAAACCCGACAGCGTGACCCAGGCATGTCCGTGCGGAACTCCCCCCAGCCTCGCTTGGCTGCCCTACATCGACCAGGCAGTGACGGCCGATCCCGTCGGAGCGCGCCAGGTTCGCCTGCGCACGAAAATGTATAAAGCGCTCCTTGGCCCGCAGGCCGCTGTGTACGGCGACCATGTCGAACTCACCGAAATGGAATTCAGCAATACGCTCCACGAGGTCGACAAAGGGCGTGACTTCGCATCTGAAGTTGGCGTCGGCGCTGTTGTCGGCACGAAATTTACTTGGCCAGACTATGGACCGAAATTCAAAATGGTGGAACTGACGCCGGAAAAAGAGCAGCACTGGAAGAAGTGGATCGATATCTACAACTCCAAGATGCTTTCTCAGGGCGATTTCCTTGATCTCTATACCTACGGCTACGACACGCCCGAGGCCTACGTGATTGCCAGGAACGGGCACATGTACTACGCCTTCTACGCTCCCGAAAAGCAGAAAGGCTGGTCCGGGGAAATCGAACTTCGCGGGCTTAAGCCCGGACGTTACACGGTGCACGACTACGAGCAGAACAAGGAACTAGCAGTTGTGGATGCTGCCAGTCCCCGGTTGAAGGTCTCATTCAATGAGCACTTATTGCTCGAAGCTGATCCGCAGTAAAGTTTCGTCCGCCAATCGTCAGTTGTCGGTCCGGGGTGGCAACTAATGCCACAAGTAGGAGGTCGCTCATGTTGAACCGTTTTCGAAATCTATGTAGCGCAACCATAGCCTTAATTGTAGTGGCCGGAACGGCCTTCGCCCAAAAAGACATGGGAAGCATCCTCGGCACGGTGCGGGATACCTCCGGCGCAGTTGTGCAGGGAGCCAAGGTAACGGTCACGGATGCCGATCGTGGCACCACTTTCGAGACGATGACGAACGTGACCGGTGAGTATGCGGCCAATCCCCTCCGCATCGGGCGCTACAACGTCACGGTCGAAAAGCAAGGATTTCGCAAACAGGTGGTCGGCCCGATCGAGGTGAACGTGCAGGCCCGGGCGGAAGTGAACATATCTTTGCACGTGGGCCAGATTGCGGAAACCATCACCGTAACTTCGGAAGGTCCACAGCTCGAAACGGAGACCTCCGAACTCGGACAGGTCGTCAGCGGCAAGCAAGCCACGACCCTTCCCCTTAATGGCCGCAATTTCGCGCAACTGGCGCAACTGGCGGCTGGTGTTGCTCCGGCAGAACCCGGATCACGAACGGAAACCAGCTTCGGGTTCAGTTCCAACGGAGCGCGCGCCCTACAGAACAACTATCTGCTCGACGGCATCGACAATAACGCGAACCTGGGTGACGTACTCAACGGCAGCGCCTACGTTATTCAGCCTTCGGTCGATGCGATCGGCGAATTCAAGGTCCAGACCAACTCCTACAGCTCAGAATTCGGCCGCGGCAATGGCGCCATCATGAACGCCGTCATCAAGTCCGGAACGAATTCATTTCACGGCAACGCCTACGAGTTTTTCCGCAACGATAAGCTGGACGGACGGAATGCCTTCGACTTCCTCGGGCGGCAACCGTATCAGCAAAACCAGTACGGCGCTACCTTCGGCGGGCCGATCATCAAGAACCGTACGTTCTTCTTTGTCGACTACGAAGGCCTGCGCATCCGGCAGGCGCGGCCACAGCTTCTGCTGCTTCCCACGCCCGAACAGTTGGCCGGTGATTTCTCGAGCTTCCTGGATTTGAACACGCCAATTGTTGATCCGGTCAGCGGACTGAACGTTCTCGACTGCAGCGGCAACCAGACCTACCAGGGGGAAATTTTCGATCCGCACCTGACGCAGACCGTCGCTCCGAGCGGTAATTTCCCCAATGGCATGTGCGGATTTCCGGTGGCAGCCACCGCTGGCGGCGTGCCCACGAACATGATTCCCGGAAGTTCCATCGATCCGGTAGCCGCGGGGCTGGCTGCGCTGTTCCCCGCCCCGCTGCCTGGATTCAACATTGGCGGGAACAACTACCTCGTAACCCCGAAAAAGCACCTTGATCAGAACAACTTTGATGTCCGCGTTGATCACCGATTTTCCTCCAGCGACGACTTCTTCGTCCGTTTCAGTTACGAGGATCAACCCATCTTCACTCCGGGCCCATTCACGAATTTCCTGGATGGCGGTGGCTTTACGTCCGGAAACCAGGACAATGCGTATCGCAGCGCGGCCATCAGCGAAGTTCACACTTTTTCGTCGAATCTCATCAATGAATTCCGCCTGGGATATAACCGCATTAATTCGCATCGTTCGCCGCCCTTCTCAAATGAAGATGTTTCGGGCCAGCTCGGGCTGAAGGGAGTTCCCTTCTCCCCCGGGTACGGTGGGCTGCCGAGCATCTGCTTTGTGAGTTATGCCTGCATCGGGGCATCCGACTTTCTTCCCTCGTTTGAGAAGCAGAACAGCTACGTGATCAATGAGAACTTGATTTGGGTGCATGGCCACCACTCGATGAAATTCGGAACGGAATTGCGGTTCGAGCAGTTCACGATGGGACAGGTTTCCGCCCCGCGTGGAGATTTAAGCTTTGCCCCGGACTTCACTGCCAACCCTGCACTTCCGATCAATGCCGACGGTGCGCCGACCGGAGGCGACGACATCGCGTCCTTCCTGCTGGGCGTGCCCGATGGGGCGAACATCGTCAACCTGCACGCGCCCGATTATCACCGCAAAATATACGCATTCTTCGGACAAGACGACTTCCGGGTCAACGACCGCCTCACTCTGAACCTCGGGCTGCGCTATGAACTCTTCCGGCCGGTCACCGATAGCAAGAATCAGATGGCGACGTTTGATTTCGGTTCTAATTCGCTCATCGTCCCGAAAGGGCAGACCGCGCAACTGACGCCGACCATCGCGTCCTACCTGCCGATTCTGCGAACTGGCTCGGCGAGCCTGGTGAAGCCCGACTACCGAACTCTCGCGCCACGCATCGGGTTCGCGTACAAGATCAGCGAACCGCTCGTGCTGCGCGGCGGATATGGGATTTTTTATGGGGGGCAAGAGAGCGGGCCTTTCTCGTTTCCCAGCCCCGGCTTCAACCCACCCTACTTCTTGACCCAGAGCTTCGGTTCTCCCTGCGGCAGTCCGCCGCCGGCAAATGCAAATCCGGCGGATGACGGGAATTGCGCAATTGGATTAAAACCCGGTGACGCGAGCCAGATGATCGCAAACTTCTGGACTCAAGGATTCCCAGCGAATTCTCTGATCGATCCAAACAATCCTCTTCTTTACTCTGTGGACCGCAACCTTCGAACGCCCGCAATGCACCAGTGGCATCTGGGACTGGAATATCAACTACCCAGTGAGATGATGCTGGGAGTCTCTTATGGCGGGTCGCACGGGAGTCATCTTTATGGCTTCTACAACGGTAACCAGGCGACGCCCAGCGACGATCCCAATGCCCCACTCGCAGATCGTCGTCCTTTTCCAAACGTGGATGGAACCATTGCCACTTTTCGTTCCAATACAAACTCCAACTACAACTCACTGCAGGTCAGTCTCGAAAAGCGCATTTCCCACGGGCTCATGTTCCAGGCTGCATACACCTACTCGCATACGCAGGATGAAGCCTCGAGCGCAAGTCTTGGCTCGTTGGGCAACGGCGATTTTCGCGACCAGCGCTTCCCGGCGCTCGAATATGGAAACTCGGACTTCGACGTGCGGCATCGCTTCACGATCAGCTACTCCTACGACCTGCCGTTCGGACTGGGCAAGCGCTTCGCCGGAAATGCCAGCGGTGTCCTGAACCAGATTGTCGGTAACTGGCAGATTGCTGGCATCACGTCGGCTTCCACCGGAAACTTCTTCACAGTCAGCGACCCACTGGTCAACAGCGCGAACAACGACTGCGGCGGAACAGTGACCTATAACTGTTCGCGGCCGAATACTGTTGGCAATCCCAATGGAACTCCCTGCATCGCGGGAACGTTCTTCAACACCTGCGCGTTCGCTAGCAACCTGGTACAGGGCACATATGGAAATGAACCACGCAACTCGGTACGTGGTCCGGGAAGCCACATCTGGGACGTCTCGTTCAACAAGCTATTTCCGATCCGAGAACAAATGAGGCTGGAGTTCCGCGCAGACCTGTTCAACGTATGGAACCACACGAATTCCCTTTGGGGTCCGATCGGAGCCGCCGGACAGGTCGAGCCCGTGGCCATCGAAATCGGCACACCGCAGGAAGGGCAATTCCAGGCCGCCCGAGATCCTCGACAGGTTCAATTTGCGTTGAAGTTCTATTTCTAACGAGCGCTTGGCCACTGAGAAACGGTCCGAATCAATGATGGTCGGAGGGCCGAACCACATCGGCCCTTTCTTTTGCGGGAATCTATGTCGAGTGCAACAACCAGCCATGCTCCTGGATCGATCGGTCTTCGCCGAGCCCTCAGTCTGTGGGATCTGATCCTTTACGGAATGATCGTGATCCAGCCCACGGCACCCATGCCCGTGTATGGCGTCATGAGTCAGCGGGCACATGGACACGCCGTCACCACTGTCCTCATCGCCATGGTGGCGATGCTCTTCACCGCGATCGCCTACGGTCGCATGGCACGGGCCTATCCCAGCGCCGGATCAGCGTTCACCTACGTCGGGTCGGAAATCCATCCCGCGCTTGGCTATGTCACGGGGTGGAGCATGGCGATGGACTACATGCTGAACCCGATCGTATGCACTATTCTTTGCAGTAAGTTCGCGCTGAACTTTTTCCCAGAGGTTCCCTACCCAGTCTTCGTCGTTCTCTTCATCTCTATCTTCACAGGGCTGAACCTTTTCGGAATCCGGACCTCAGCGCGCATCAACGAAATTCTGGCGGCGAGCATGGGCGTTGTAATCCTCATCTTTCTTGCTGCCGCGGTGCGTTACGTCCTGCATACGCCGCATGAAGGTATGGCCTTCTTTACCCGTCCGTTTTATGATCCTCAGACTTTCAGGACCTCGGCCGTTCTCGGGGGCACATCCCTGGCGGTGCTCACTTATATCGGGTTCGACGGAATTTCCACCCTATCGGAAGAAGCTGAAAACCCGCGCCGCAACATTCTGCTTGCAACCGTGCTGGTGTGCCTCATCACGGGAGTCCTGGCATCGGTGGAAGTCTACGCCGCGCAACTGGTATGGCCCGGCTCGCAGCCCTTTCCGGACGTGGACACCGCCTTCGTCCACGTCGCCGGTCGAGCAGGCGGGGCCTGGCTGTTCCTGCTGATCAACATCACGTTGCTGGTTGCGACTGTGGGGTCGGGAATGGGTTCGCAGCTTGGAGCGGCCCGACTCTTGTATGGCATGGGGAGAAGCAATGCCCTGCCGAAATCTTTTTTCGGAGCCATCGAACCCAAACGTCGCATTCCCCAAAACAATGTAATGTTCGTCGGTGCATTGGCTCTGGCAGGCACGGTCGTGCTGACGTTCGAGCGTGCCGCAGAGTTATTGAACTTCGGAGCCTTGCTTGCCTTCATGGGAGTCAATGCCGCGTCGTTCACGCGATATTACGTCCGCGAGCGTCAAAGAACGCTGGGCAACTTTCTCCCGCCGATTCTCGGATTCACCATCTGTCTGCTGCTGTGGCTGAATTTGAGCCCCCCCGCCAAGATTGCTGGCACGATCTGGATGTTGCTGGGCATTGCCTACGGGGCTTATCGCACGCGCGGCTTCCGTTCGGAATTGGTTTCTTTCGATGTTCCGGATGACGCCGCGAATGATGTGGAAGTGATGAAAGGCTGAATTCTCAAGTTCAATCAGGAGGCTGTGTGGCCATCATTCTACGGTTAGTGCAGCGGTTCCAACATTCTAAAAGAGAAGAATTCATCACGCTGGAAAAGGAGTTCTCACAACTCGAGCACCGCGGCATCCTGCCTCGCGGCGAGCGGCTAATACCAATCGCAGGTCGCGAACCCGGGAACACCATGGTGTGGCAGCGGCGCTTCGAAAGCCTGGCGGAAGCGGAAGCGGCCCTAAAGCTTTTCGAGACCAATCCGGAACATACCGAACTCGCGAATCAGCAGAAGCATTTCTTTGAGGGCACGTGGGTTGAGTTTTATGAAATCGTCGACTGGTAGTTCGCATTCAATTTTACAGAGCCGATCACAACTTTCCTGCAGGACAAGTCGAGTCGCGCACGACCAACTTTGGGAAGACTTTTCGATGTTTGGGCGTCAGCATGCGCTTCTCAGCAGCAGCGCGGATCAATTGCTCGACGATTTCGGCGCCCAGGGAGCCTTGCATTTCCAGTTGCTGTTGGATCGTAGTGAGTGGTGGGTTGTAGAACGCTGCGCTGGGTATGTCGTCGAATCCCACCACCGAGCAATCTTCCGGCACTCGTTCTCCTGCTTTGGATAAAGCGCGGATCGCCGCGCAGGCGCTGAGATCATCGAACGTAATCAAAGCCGTAAACCTGGAGCGTCGCCGCAGCAGTTCCTCCGTGAGCTCGTAAGCTTCCCGGAAGGTTGAGTTCCGTCCCTTGATCTGCACAATGAGCTCTGGATCAAGTTCCAGGTCCACCTCCGCCGCAAAGCTCTCCAATCCCTGCCAACGCTGGATGCTGTCGACCAAGATGTCAGGGCCTTTGATGAAGGCCATTTTGCTATGTCCCAGATCATAGAGATGCTGGATCGCAAGGCGGGTGCCAGCCGCATTGTCGACGACCACCGAGCTGACGGGGACATTCGAGAGCTCGCGGCCGATGACCACCGCCGGAATGTTTCGATCAGAAAATTCTGAGAGTAGTTTGCTGTCGAGGTACAAGGGGTTCGCAATAGAAATGATTCCCTCAACTCTACGACCCAGGAGCATGTCGAGACAGGTTTGAAACTGTGAGCGGTCATCTTGCAAGTCGGTGACAATCGGAAAGAGTCCGGATGGTCGTATGTGGTTTTGAATCCCGCGCAAAATCTGTGTGCAGTAGGGATCGGTGAGATCGAAAACCATCACTCCCAAGGTCTGGCTTCGATTGCTGCGCAGGGAGCGCGCGTGCAGATTTGGTCGGTACCCCAGCTGGCGGGCCACCTCCCAAATTCGATTGCGAGTGCGCTGGGAAATGCGGTCGACCCCAGCGCCATTATTGAGAACCATGGAAACGGTGGTCACCGAGAATCCGCTTTCGCCCGCCACTTCCCGGATCGTGATCATCGCCAATCTCCGGAGACGAAACTGATCTTCTCAGCGGCATCCTGCACCATATTTCGGAACAGGAAGACCTCCAACTCTTCGTGATCCTTGACGATCCACTTCGCCTGGTCAAGGCCCGCTTCCGGCAAAGTCGAGAACGTCGCCGCAAAACCGTGCTGCTCCAGGAATGGGTGGAGCGTCCACTTTCCGACGTCTGTATTGCCCATAATGAGCTTCGAGTATAGGTGGAGATCAGCTAGCAGAACAGAGGAATTAACCGGGTTTATCGTTTCACTACCAACATCTGGAGAAGACCGCTGACCTCATGAATCAGTCGCAAGAGTTGTCGCCCGCAGGGAGAGGGTGACCGAGAACGATGTTGGGCGTGAACCTTCGCGACTGTCGCACGTGGACCCTGAACTGTATTTGGGGAACAGTCGAGCGGCAGCCTACTCCATCCAGAAGCAAGCGGACCCGGGAGTGTTTTCGCAGTAGAGCACACGCCAGGACTTCGGCTTGTGCACCACCGTCCAAGCGCCTCCCTGTATGAAGTAAGGCTTCGCCCACACCTCGCTATCGATGGTGCGGGGCGTGATGACAGTCACCTGTACAGTTCTGTCGGCCGGAACACCGCGACGGGGATCCATGATGTGCGAGTAACGGCGTCCGCCCACACGGAATGATTTCTCGTAACTGCCCGAGGTGGAGAGAGACAGGTCTTTCAGGAACACCTGGCCCGCGTTCTTGCGGTGGTCCCAGGGGTCGGCAATGCTAATGGGCCAACCCCGGGGCTCATCGGGGGGATTGCCGAGGCCAAAAATGCTGCTACCAGATGCGGCGACCAGAGCGTTGCGAAAACCCCGTGTGCGGAGAATTTCGACCATGCGATCGACCGCGTAGCCCTTGCCCACTCCGCCGGGATCGATCTCGACGCCGGGACGATCGAAGCGCACAGTCCGCTTCTGCGCGTTCAGTCGCAGGTGCCGGTATCCCACTACTTCGAGCGCTCCGCGGATCTCGTCGGGTGACGGAACATGACGATCTCCGCCGAAAAAACCCCAGACGCGCATGAGCGGGCCGACCGTCAGATCAAAGGTCCCTTCGGTCGCACGACTGTAGTCGATGCACTCGGACAGGAGACGGAACAACTCCGGCGAGACTGCGACCGGGCGCGCGGCGGCCTCGCGATTGACACGACTCCACTCGCTTTCCGGCCGGTAATTCGACAGCAACGCGTCCAGGCGATGGGTTTCTTCAAACGCTGCGTCGATCGCCTGGTCCATCGACGCCCGATCAGAGCCATAGAGGACGATGGTAAACGTCGTCCCCATGGCATCCGTGCTTCTTTCCGACTGCAGTGGCCCAGCTGACCGCACAAGCAGAACCGCTGCAAAGAGGGCAAGAAACGATCGGCTCAGGACGGCTCCTTCGGCATTTGATTCTTCCAAAACGCTTCGTAGTCAAACATCGCTTCCTGGATGGGCACGCCGCGCATATCCATTTTCTTCACGTCTGCCGACCCAAGTCCCGCGGCCTCGGCAAGAAGCATCATGTTGTCGGCGTACTGGAACAACTCATCCCCGGGCTGCAACTGTTCCGGCGGATGATCCTTGGGGCTTTTGAATACGCGATAGGGTGCCTCATTCCGGCCCGCACGGGGGTTGTAGCCCATCGTGGCCGCGGCCACCGCGTCGGTGTTCACGCAGTTCCTGCCGACGACGAGGATTCCCGGATGGGCAGGCTTGGAACCCAAGACCCACGGGCCCTCGCCGCCAACCATGGAGACAATACCGTCGGCGATGGCGAGGTCCACCGGGCGCGCGCTGAGAATATCGACCAGAATTCGAGGGAGCCGCCAACCTTCGTACCGGTTTGATGTCGGATCGAGTTCGGCGGGCACGCCGGAAGGCGCTTGCACCTGCCCGTAGTGGAAGACCTTCTCCCGATCGCCATACACGCCGAGCGGCGTGATGCCGAACAGGTTCTTGATGCAAATCGTGAGGCCCATCTCTTCGTGGTTCTTCATTTTGCCAAGGCTCACGAAGAAGTCGCAGTCCTCGTAGGAGTGATTCAACTGGAAAGCCGGGAAGACGTACGGTTTGCCCTGGACCTTTAGCAGAGAGTACTGCTTGTTCTGGCCGAGCGCATTGGTGTCTTCGAATTCGACCAGGGGAGCCGCATTGCGGATGGCGGCCACGTCCCAACCGCCCGAGAGCAACTTGTCTTCGAGTTTGTAGCCCGGCTTCCGGCCGCCGGCGCTCTCGAGAATCCGGATGCGCTTCGCGCCGAGTGCACCGAACACCGCAACCACCGCGCCAACCACGCGGGGGTGCACCCAATGCGTGTCGCCCGACGTGTATCCGGGGAATCGGCCGCCGCCAGTCAGATTAACCTTGATGCCGACCGTCTTCCCCTTGACTTGGTTGCCGATCCCGCCGATCTGATCAAACATCTGCCGGAATCGGATGGTCAGATCCTCGTCGTAGCTGCGGACCTTGGCAACGGATACCGGTTCCACCGGCCCCCTCGATTCGGACCGCGCCCCTTCGGCTGGGCGCGCTGCCATTGCCCCGAGAGCAAGGCCAGAAAGTGCCAGCCAATCGCGCCGCGTCACACCTTCTCTCATTGTTTATCTCCTTTATTATTCCATCGAAACCACACCCCATAACAAAAGCTTAGGAATCGTCACCTCGGTTCTTCCCTCGGTCTGCCGCAGGGGCAGATCCACCACCGCCCCCTCGGGTGTCTCCAGCCGAGCTGATTTGAACTTCCCGGCGACACGAAGCGTGATCGCCTCCACCGGATGGTCGAAGTAGTTAAGCAACTGCACGATCAAAGGTTGTCCGCGACCTCCTCCACTCGCAAACGTGATTACCGAAGGCACATTGAAGGGGACCACGCCCAGGTCGTCGTCCGAGAGCAACTCCTTAAGATCACG
>DASRDJ010000222.1:0-22463 GCA_035652655.1 Terriglobales bacterium | reverse complement strand
TCTTTACCGCGCTGGTGAACATCCATCACTTCATTCTCGACGGCGCGATCTGGAAACTGCGTGACGGCCGCATCGCCAGCTTGCTGTTGAATTCCAAAGAGCAGCTTGCTGACGCCGCTTCCGGAGCGCGTACCAGCCTGGCCTCAGCATTCCGCTGGACCATCGGCCCCGCGCGCGCCGCGCGTACCTTACGCATCACGGCCGCCGTAGCCTTGCTCGCCTGGGGCACAATCGATCAGGTTCGCTACTACCTGGCGTTGCATGACGACAATCTTCCCGACCTGCAGCGTGCCGCGGCTCTCAACGCCTACGACTCCACGCTAGAGATGCGTCTGGCGCGCAAGGAACTAGACGCCGGAAAACCGGAAGCCGCCGAGGCTGCATGGAAGCGTGCCATCCAGGCCAATCCCGTCGATCCGGCGCCCCGCAACGCGTTCCTTCAGTTTCTGACTAGCGAGAAGCGTTTCGATGAGGCTTACACTTTGACGCGAACCTCCATGGAGCGCACGCCCCGCGACGCGCAACTCCTCACCAATCACGGCATCCTGGCCATGCAACTCGGCCACACCGCGGAAGCACTGCAGAGCTGGCAGAAGGCGGTCGCCACCGATCCCTCGCTCGCCGACGCCCAGCTCTATCTCGCTGCCGAACTCGATCGCCAAGGAAAGGCCGCCGAAGCGGCCCCGCACTACGGAGCCTTTTTGGAAATCGTCTCTCACCACGGCGCCGAAATGCGCCCGCCCGCGCCCAAGTTGATTGGCGTCGCTTTGAAACTTGCCGATTGCCAGAACCGCGCCGGACATCCGGAACAGGCCCTCCGTTCGTTCGACCTCGCGCGTCGCATAGCCGCTCAGACGGGTGAAGGGAAGCTCGAGAGCTTCGCTACCATCGGAGAAGCCACCGTCCACGCCCACTCGGGCCGTACTGAAGAAGCCCTGCGCTTCTACCAGCGCGCCCTCCAACTCGACGCCACGATGGACGATCGTCACAACGAAGCCGTCGACTGGTACAACTACGCGCTCTTCCTTCACGACGCGGGATTTCCGCCACGCCTCTCCTACGCGAGCCTTTTAAAATCACAGCAGCTTATGAAAGTAGCGGCCGATTCGGAGGAAGGAAAAACATTGGCAAAGACTCTCGAAGAATTCGAAAAACCTCTGGGCAGTGAAGCCGCACGAATCCGCCAGAATCCCGGTCCCATCCAGAAACAAGCCCTCACCCTGTCGCGACCTTCCATCAAAGTTCAGGTCAATAACTAAAGTAGCTGCGGAAAAAGCTCTCCGTCTGACAAGTATGGGAAGAGCACGACTTCAGAGGCTGCAGAAAAAACTCCGCTTCCGGCGGGTTGCGGGAAGGGCACGGCTTCAGTCGTGCTTTAAGTCGCTGAAAATCTGTGCGCGCTTCAGCGCCTGAGGTTTGCGATTTTCGATTAGCGACTTTTTCCGTAATCTGAAAGCCGTCGACCCATCCCAAGTCCGCCCCCGTTTTCAGTTGCGCAATCTATCGCACTCGGTTATTCCTACGTAACACTCCTGAAGGAACGCTTTATGTTTGAGCGGTTCACAGAAAAGGCGCGCCGCGTCATCTTTTTTGCTCGCTACGAAGCTTCGCAGTTCGGCAATCCCTACATTGAGACGGAACATCTGCTGTTGGGCTTGCTGCGCGAAGATAATGTTCTCAACCGACGCTTTCTTCCGCCCGGTGCCCCTGAGAACATTCGCCTGGATATCCAGAAGAACACCTTGATCCGCGAGAAAACCTCCACTTCCGCGGATCTTCCCCTGAGCAGCGAGTCCAAGCGCGTCCTCGCATACGCATCAGGGGAAGCAGAGCGCTTCGGTCACAAACACATCGGTACCGAACACCTTCTTCTGGGAATTCTGCGGGAAGAACAAGCTCTCGCCGCTCGAGCATTGCGAACCTGCGGCGTGACCCTTGAGAAGGTGAGGGAGGATCTTGGCCACACGCCCCATCCCGCTCCCGCCCGAGAAGTACCACCATCACCGTCTCTGCGGGTCTCGCCTAGCGCCAGCTTTATTCCGTTGGAGCCTGTATTCCCGCTCATCGGTCGCGAGAACGAACTCGAGCGCATTCTCCACATACTTGGTTGCTACGACGCCAAGAATCCCGTGCTGGTTGGCGAACTGGGAGTGGGCAAGCACACCATCGTTGGAGGCTTGGCGCAGCGCATGGCGAATGGCGACGTCCCCTCCTTCCTCTCCGAAGCTACCATTGTCGAACTGAACCTTCCTCCCTGGGCATCCATCACCAGCGCATGGTTTGAGAAGTTCTATTCCGATCTACCAAAGGCTGCGGAACAGGGCGTCATAGTGTTCGTCGATGATCTTCACACGCCCCCCGACAGTCTCTTCGGAAGAAGTGCGGTTCATCTCCAGGAAATCCTGAAGCGTGCTGTTCTGAGTGGGCAGATCCAGTGCATCAGCGTCGCCACGCCCGCAGGCTATGCAAAATCAATCGCCGACCACGGCTGGCTCGAAGCTTGCTTTCAGCCCATTCAGGTGGGCCCTCCCACCGAGGCCGAATTTCTCGGAGTCTTGCGCGGAATCAAACACATTTATGAAGAATTTCACGCCGCGAGTTACACCGATGAAGCCCTGACGAGTGCTATTGCCGGGGCTGCCGCCGGCATTCCTGGTCGCAGTCTGCCCGGTAAGGCCGTCGACTTCATGGATGAAGCGGCTCGGTCGTCCGCCTGCGCAACCGCAAGGTGCCGCCAGAAATAGTCGAGGTCCAAAAGCGTCTGCGCTTTATTGTGAAAAGAAAAAACAGCTCCATCGAAAACCACGAGTTCGAAAAGGCGTGGTTCTACTCGGATGAAGAGCGGAAAGAACGCACAGCTTTGGACGCTTTGCTTACGGAATATCGGAAGACCTCGCCGGTGGTCCTGGAGATCACCGCGGACGACGTGATCGGGGTGATCGCGCGTTCGACCAACTCCACGATCGAGGCCGTGCGAAAAGCGATCGCGCGAAAATCAGGACCAACCGAGAACAAATAAGGAAAGGCGGGGGCGCGAAGCGGCGGCGGTTCCTAACGCCAAACTGCGAGTCCAGCACGATCCGTCACAACGAAACCGCACGCGGGCGCCACAACATCGCTGGTTTGTTATGTCTCCCAGAACAAAATCACTTCTTGACACTCAACCCCACATTGCTCCACACTCCCGCGCAATCTCGGGCCCACATCCCACACACAGGAGAATGCCTGATGTCTTCGAAACGATTCCTGCTGGTGCTCACCTTCGCGATGTTCACGGGGACTCTAGCCGGAAACATTACTGCAACACCGAAGAAGAAGCTGTGCATTCCGTGCACTCCCTACTGTAAGGCCCATCCCAACGCCCCACGCTGCAACTAGTCAGAAAAAAGCACGGGGCTTAACGCCCCGTGCCCTCTCTATCCGCGACTTCACGCTACCCACGATTAGATCAGTCCTTTACGAATTCGATAAAGGAAATCTTCTGCCTCTGCGCGCGCCTTCTCCTTGGCATTCGGTTCATGGCCGTGCTCCAGGATGATTTCCTCCGTTACCAATTCAACCGCGTCTTTCGGCTTGTATCCCGCCTTAATCAGCTTGCTGGCCCGTTCCGCGAACGTCGGCCCGGTGTTCGCATGCACTGCGGGTTTTGCGGTTTCCGTTTCACAGATGTGGTCGCGGAATTTCGCGGCCGCCAGACGGTCGTACGCACCCTTGGCCTCTTCAGAACCCAGCAGTGTGGGGATGGGAAACTTCCATCGGCAACTGGAACAGGCCCACCCGGGTTCGGAATTGCCCTGAATCCAGATCAAGGACCGTGCCATGCTTCACCTTCCGGCCATCGTTCACTTTAAGGTCGATCACCGTGGTTATGGGCCGATGTCGAAAAGACAAACCGGGATCAGCGACCGACCTTCCTGCGCGCACGATTTGCTGAGGGGGACTTCACCGGCGTTGGTCGTGCGCCAACAGGCCGTTGGCGCCACCATCATAGCGCGTTCTTCCCCGGCTATGCAGAGACCCGAATCACCGTGGATGGTGACAGTATGGTGGATACTGTCACCACTTCACCACCGGCCAGTTACTTGCCGAACCATTCCTCAAACCACTTCAAGCTGCGCAGCGTGTAATCGCGCGCGTCCGCCGGACGGTAGAACACATGCCCTTCATTCGGATACACCACCATCTGCGTTGGCACTTTCATCGCCTGCAGCGCGTGATACCACTCGATCGATTGCGGCATCGGTACTTCGCCGTCGCGATCGCCCACCAGAATCAGCGTCGGCGTTTTTACATTCCTTACAAAACGAATCGGATCCGACTTTTGATACACCGCCGGATCGTCATACACAGACGCTCCAAAGAACGGAATCATCCACTCATCAATATCGTTCTGCCCGTAGTAACTCAGAAAGTCGGCCAACCCAGCTCCCGCTACCACGGCCGCAAATCGCGCAGTCTGCGTCTCGGCCCACATCGCCATGTATCCGCCGTAGCTGTGTCCACGCAGTCCGATGCGTTTGGGATCAATCGGAAACTGCTTCATCATGGCGTCGACTCCCGCCATTATGTCCTTATAGTCCCCGTTGCCGAAGTCCTTGACGTTGCCTTGCGTGAACGCCTCGCCCTGCCCATAACTCCCGCGCGGGTTGGGACACAGCACGAACCACCCGAGCAACGAGGCCGCCGTCATGTCGCCCATCTTTCCCGCCGACCACTGCGACAGGCATCCCCACGACGGACCGCCGTGCACGCTGATTACGAGCGGATACTTCTTCGCCGGGTCGTAATCCTTGGGCAGCATCAGCCAGCCTTGCACACGCGTGTCGCCATTCGTCCAATGCACGTTGCGGCTTTCGCCCCAAGTCGCATGGATGTTGCTGTTCACGTGCGTCAGCTGCTTCCACAATCCCATCGGTCCGGCCCAAACTTCCGGAGGAGTGCTCGACGCTTGCCTCACCACCGCGCTCACGGCGCCGTCACGCGAGAACGACGCGCCTAATGCGTATACATCGGTCGCCGTGCCGATCGTCTCTTCCCCTGTCCAACCCTTCCAAGTCGTTGGTGTGGATTGGCCATCTGTGATGATCGTGGAGTATCCGGCATTACCATCCACGTTCGCGATGACCGCAAGCTGATGCGCTCCTGTCCACGCTAGCGATGACGGAGACGCCTTGATTCCTGGTGTCAGGTTGCGCGCTGTGCCTCCGGACATCGCTACCAGCTGGATGTCTCCGCCTGTTAATCCTGCGTCGCTCATCAGGCCCTCGATGAACGCCACCGACTTTCCATCGGGCGAGACATGCGGTTCCGCGATCTGCCACTTCGGCTTGTAGATCTCGCGCATCTCGCCGTTGCTGGCATCGACCTCGTACAGGCGCGCGAGCCACCAGTTGTTGTCTCCTGACCCGTGAGCGGCGCTCACAACCCATGCCTTCGAGTCGGGTGTCCAGTCGTACTCGTACACGTAAACATCCGACGGCGTGACCTGCGTCAACTTCGTCGTGGCTATATCGACGACTGCGATGCGCTGCTCGTACACCTTCTCGCCCACAACGCCAGCTAACGGCGTCATCGGCTGCAGCGGTCCCGCGATTCGCGGCATGCCTTCGATGTACAGCACCGCGACCTTCGTTCCATCGGGCGCAAAGCGCGGCGTCGACGCATATCCCTTCAGATCGGCCAGCTTGACGAGACCGCTTCCATCGGTCGATGCGCTCCACAATTCTGCAGCAGGAATGTCGGTTGGCAAGTCGCCGAGCCATGCGAGCTTCTTGCTGTCCGCGGACCACGTGACGTCGCGCGCAGCAAGCTTCTGGTCGGGCGCGATGCGGCGTGCGTCGCCGCCAGCCAGCGACTCGACTGACAGTTCTCCGTCGACGATGTACGCGACGTTCTTTCCGTCGGGCGAGATTGCGACCTGATCAATCTTCTTGATAGCGGGAAGGGAATCGAGGGCCGCAGCAATGCGATCCTGCGCAACCGCACTGCTCCAGAGCGTGCACAGCAATAAGGAGAGAGAAAATATTCGGCGAGTCATCGGCGCAGAGTATACACAAGCGATTTCGCATCGAAAACCGCCCGAGCAGAATCCAATAGCGCGGATAATGACACAAGGAGATTCTCATGGCCACACTCGAAGTCAGTTTCCTGCACAATCAATTAGAAGAGCGCAAGCGGCGGCTGGAGGCGGCGATCGTCGCGGCGCCGCGCAACGCGGGGCTGGCTGGCCTGTTACGCGAAGTGGATTCGGCGCTCGACCGCATGGCCAAGGGCACTTACGGACTGTGCGAGGAGTGCCACGATCCCGTCGAGCAGGACCGTCTGTTGGCCGATCCGCTGTTGCGCTACTGTCTCGACCACCTGACCCAGACGGAGCGCGCCGAGCTGCAACGCGATCTCGACCTGGCCTCGGAGGTGCAGCGCAACCTGCTCCCGCAGAATGGCCTGTGCGCCGGCGACTGGGAGACCAGCTATCACTACGCGCCGCTGGGCGCGGTCAGCGGCGACTACTGCGACTTGATCCCGACTGATGGCCAGCTCTTCTTCGTGCTGGGCGACGTCTCCGGCAAAGGCGTGGCCGCGTCCATGCTGATGGCGCAACTCCACGCCCTATTCCGCAGCCTGACCGGGCTGGCCCTGCCACTCGGCCAGATTGTCACGCAGGTGAATCGCGTCTTCTGTGAAAGCGCGCTGGCCGGGCAGTATGCCACGCTCGTCTGCGGACAGGCCAAGCCCACCGGAGAAGTGGAAATCCATAACGCCGGCCACTGGCCCGCGATCGTGGTCGGACGCGGCGGCGTGCTGCGCGTGGAATCGACCGGCCTGCCGCTCGGCATGTTTCACAACAGCGAGTTTTCCGCGACGCGCGTGCAGCTGGAACCTGGCGACACGCTCTTTCTCTATACCGACGGCCTTTCCGAAGCCCGCCACGCGGACGACGAATACGGCGTGGAGCGCGTCCTGACCCTGGTGCGCCAGCAAGCCGGACGTCAACCCGCTGAGCTGATCACCGCCTGCCTCGACGACCTGCGCGTGTTTACCAAAGGCGAGCGCGGGTTGGATGACTTGACGCTGTTGGCGATACGGCGGCAGGGGTAAGGAGGATCGGGGATGCCCCAATCACCCACGTGAAGGAAAGAGAATCGACATGGGGATGGCCACTACGATGAAGATGACAAAAAACAAAACGAGACCTACGATGCCCCATCCTACGGCGCCCCACCCGTAGGACGCTTCGATGTCGGTATGCGCCGACTGCCATGCGGCATATTCGACTTCCTGCAGACGCGGATAAAGCAGGTAGAAGGAAATCTCGGCGCCAAGGCCGATGACACGTCCATAGACGTCGGGTGTTGCCAGCAGTACTGCGGCCAGGACGGCAGTGGCCAGCAGTGTCCAGCGCAAAGTTCGCTTGGCCTTTAAGGGAAGCCCCATGTGGCGCAAGCTGATGACAGGCACCAGTGCGCCGGCGACCGGGCCAAAGAACACTGCGATCCGGCCTGCCACCTGGGGTCGGAACGGCGGTTTGGGCGTCTCCGCCGCGAGCGCGGGCCCCACAGAACACTAGTCTTTTCCGGGTTCAATCGCTGTGGAGTCGATGGTCTCCTCCCAAGTCGGCGCCAAGTTATCAAGAAGTGTCAGCAGCTGCAAGGAGATTGCGCATGAGGCTCGGTACTTATAAGTATGCGAGCGGAGTGCTGCGTACTCTGTGACCGATGAAAGCCCCCGCCCAAGCTAAGCTCGGACGGGGTACCCTCGAGAGTTGGAACGACGCTTAGGCGCGCGCCACCTGCTTCGCATCAGTCTTCTCCGTGTTCGTGTCCCTGGACTTCGACGATCATCCGCATCCACGGGTGGATGCAGCACTCCCAGCGAGAAACGCCGCGTGGCAGCGCAGGACTTCCCGCCGTCGGCCCAGGTTCGGTAAGGCCGGCTTCCACAAACTGATTCGAATCACTCTCCGGCTGCGGGGCGAGCGATCCGTCGGGCAACACCTGCGCACACTCCGGAGCCGGATCGGGATTGCCCGTAAGGCCATTGAGCACAGCGATGAACCCGCCTCCGAATTTCTTGACGCGGGTGAAGGTATGAGTTTCGCCCCCTAGGTTCTGAATGGTGGTTTGATCTCCCGGTTTCAGTTCGAGGCGGACCAGCTTGAAGTGTCCCTCGGTGGTATTCAAAAGAGGGTTGAAGCGCCACGCCCCGGCAATCTGGTCGCTTTGCAGTTCCCCGATGAAGTCCCCGAACAGCGTGGTTCCGTGTTGCCCGGCCACACAGGTTCCGGGTCCGACGGTGGCGTTGAAACTGTCGGGATCACAGGCGTCCCGCATGATGATAGTTTTGGTGGTTTGCGCATTGGCCAGGCAGGCGAACAGCACAGCCACACCGATTCCCACGGCGATCCATTTCATAAGAACCTCCTAGTTTGTTTAATCGAGGCCGGATTTCGGGGAAGAGTGAATTCTGAACAGTTACTTTTTTGCGGTTGATTCTGGTCGCCCCGGAGCGCCATGTCAAGGCCGAAAGCGGCAGTGCAAGGGCGACTTCGCGACCGTACCGGCGGGAATAATCTCAGTTTATGAGCGAAACGAGATGGACGTCGCAGGCTGGATCGCTACCCCACTCAATCGCACAGAACGCGATTGAATGGGGCACCCTCGAATTGTGTGGGCCACCCGCCCAAGCCGGACGCCAACCCGCCGAGCTGATCACCTCCTGCCTCGACGACCTCCAGGTCTTCTGCGAGGGCGAGAAACGTTTGGATGACTTGACGCTGTTAGCGATTCGTCGGCGCGTGTAGCGCGGGCGCCCTCGCCCGCGGCCTGGTGCCCCAGATTCGCGTCCGCGTTTTGGACGCTAACCTGGGGGGGGACAGTTCCCCCGAAAACCCAAGACGGGGGATGGGGGTATCGCATACTGCATCGCTACCCCACTCAACCGCACAGAACGTGAATGGGGCCCTCGAGTTATGGGAATTCACCCGCCCTTCGAGCGGGAGTTATTTCTCCTAAACCGATTTTCTTGGCCACAAGAGGCCTTTTTCCATTATGCTTTCCCACGAATTCTCGGCCAGGAGGTCTGAGCTCTCATGAACGGGATAACTCGACGTGGTTTCGTCCGAATCGCTGGATCTGTAGTAGCAGGAGTTGCGGGTGGCACGGTTACATTGCTGGAGCCGAAGATGCTCTGGGCTACGCAAACACCGGCACCTTCTGACGCGGTTCGATTCGGAATTATCGGAACGGGGACACAGGGAAGCGACTTACTCAGGAATGCCCTGAAAGTACCTGGCGCAGAATGTGTGGCTATTTCAGACCTCTACGACACTCGGCTGGAACACGCCAAGACAATATTGAAGAAGAACGTCGATGCCGCGAAGGATTATCGGCGAATTCTCGATCGCAAAGACATAGACGCGGTGATCGTGGCGACGCCGGACCACTGGCACCGGAAGTTGGTGGCGGAGGCGGCACAAGCCAGTAAGGATGTCTATTGCGAAAAGCCGATGTCACACAGCGCGGAAGACGGTTTCGCGATGGTGGACGCGGTGAAGAAAAACAACCGAATCTGCCAGATCGGAAGCCAGCGTGTGAGTTCGATCATGTATGCGAAGGCAAAGGAAATCTGGGATTCCGGGAGGCTTGGACAGGTCGATACGATTGAGGCGGTGTGGGACCGCAACAGCGACAGCGGAGCATGGATGTTTCCTATCCCCCCAGATGCCAATGAAAAGACGATTGACTGGAATACATGGCTTGGGGATGCGCCTAAGCGGCCGTTTGATGGCCGCCGCTTTGTTTCATGGCGATGCTACAAGGATTATGGAACGGGCCTGCCGGGCGACCTGTTTGTCCATCTGATTTCCGGCATCAACTACATCACGGGAGTGAACGCGCCTCCCGCTCGCGCGTTCTCTACAGGGGGAATCTACCACTACAAGGAGCGCGATTTTGGCGATCTGCAGTGGACGATGTACGACTACCCGAAGTTCCAAGTGATCCTGCGCTGTAACCAGAACAATCGCTACGAAGATCAGCAATTCGCATTCTACGGAAAAAAGGGAACCATGTTTATTCGCGGAGCGGGTGCGCCCCAGGCATTGGGCGCGGGAGGATCCCTATCGTTTATTCCAGAGCCGCCATACGAGACGGCCGAAGGGTATTCGATTGGATCGTGGCCGGAAGCGGCGAAAGAAGAGTACTTGGCGAGATGGGAGCGCGAGCATCCTGGGCCTGCCGTGGGGCAGGCGAAGTTGGAATCGGGCGCGGAAGTGTACGTCGCGCCTCCGGGATACAGTGATCTGGTTGATCACCTCGCGAACTTCTTCCAGGCGGTGCGAACCCGTAAGCCGGTCGTGGAAAACGAAGTGTTTGGGAATGTCGCAGCGCTGACGGGTTGCCACATGTCGAACCATTCCTACTTCAACAAAACCATAGCTGTTTGGGACGCGGGTTCCAACAAGATCAAGAGTGCTTAATTCACGCGAGTGGAAGGATCAAGCATGAAGCGTCGTGATTTCATTCGCAACACGACCTTGGGGTTGGCAGGGGCAGCGATGTGGACTCAGCTGCCGGAATCGCTCTTTGCCAAGCCCTATGGGAAGCCGATCGGGCTGCAACTATATACATTGCGCGAGCAGCTTGAAAAGGATGTGCCGGGGACAATCAAACAGCTGTCGGCGATTGGCTACAAAGATGTGGAGATCTACTCTCTGTATGGAAAGACTCCAGCAGAATTCGGCCAGATACTAAAGGACAACGGCATTGCCGCCTCAAGTGGCCACTACCTCCTACCGGTCGTGAAGTCCGAGTGGGAAAAGCGAATCGAGGACGCTAAAACGCTGGGATTACGGTACATGGTGATTGCGATTCTTCCGCCGGAGGAGCGCAAGTCGCTTGACGACTATAAAAAGTTAGCAGAGTTGTTCAACAAAGCGGGAGAGGCCACGCAGAAGGCTGGTATTCAGTTCTGCTATCACAATCACAACTTTGAGTTCCAGAAATTTGGGGATACGATGCCCTACGACTATCTTCTGAAGACATTGGATCCGAAGCTGGTGGCATTTGAGATGGATTGCTTCTGGGTGACGCATGCAGGGCAGGATCCAGTGGCATACTTCAAGCCGCATCCGGGGCGCTTCCCACTGCTGCATATCAAGGACATGAAAGATAAACCGGCTCCCTCACAGGAACTGGATGCGAAGATGGGATTGTTTGCGCCCGTCGGAAGCGGAAGCATTGACTGGAAGCGCGTCTTGGCGGCCGCGAATGTTGGGGGCATGGAGCACTACTACGTTGAACAGGACTACTGTGAGATACCGCCGCTGGAAGCCGTCAAGATGAGCTACCAATACCTGGATGCGCTGAAGGTGTGATCAGCTCAGCAAACGCTTGTCGGGCACGTAGGTTCGCTTCGGGGACTGCGGCTAGCTGGCGCCTCGGAATTTTCCCTACCGTGCAGACCGCAAAGAAAACCCCCGCCCAAGCGGAGCTTGGACGGAGCACCCTCGAGAGTCGGAGCGATGCTTAGGGCGGGTCGTCCGCCACAGCAGGCAAGGCTAGTGTAAGTGACCGCATGACAGAGCTCCTTTTTGGTATAGGCTGTGTTCCTGCAGCTGGGAAGGGAAACACAAAGTCGGGACGACACTTAGGATCGGCGGGTGGCTCATTCATTCGCGTTCTTTGCGAATGAGTGGGGCTACGATGCTGCCTGCGTCATCGTCCTCCCCCGCATCCTCCACCCACCTTCGGCAATCTAATCTGCATGTCTAACGGTCTGGCAGTTTCGGTTCTTGATCTGGTCGGCATGCGTACAGGGGAGGAGTCGGCAAGTAGCGCGATTGCGCGCTCGGTCGAGCTGGCGCAGCACGTGGAGCGGCTTGGGTACGAGCGCTTCTGGCTGGCGGAGCATCATTCGATTGAGGGGCTCGCGTGTTCGGCCACGCCGGTGCTCATCGGGCATGTGGCCGGGGCGACGTCGACCATCCGCGTGGGCAGCGGTGGTGTGATGCTGCCCAATCACGCTCCGCTAGTGGTCGCCGAGCAGTTCGGGACGCTGGCTGCAATCTATCCCAACCGCATCGATCTTGGCCTGGGCCGCGCGCCGGGCGGCGACTTCCACACCATGCGCGTATTGCGCCGCGATCACCGTCAGACGGGAGACGATTTTCCTGCGTTGCTGGCGGAGTTGCGTGCCTACCTCGATGACGCGCGGGAGGGTCAGGCGGTGAAGGCGATTCCGGGGCAGGGAAGCCACGTGCCCATCACGCTGCTGGGCTCGAGCGCTTTCAGCGCGCAACTGGCCGCGGCCGAGGGACTGCCCTTCGCATTTGCGGCGCACTTTGCGCCGGAGTATTTGTATGCGGCAGCGCGACTTTATCGGGGGAGCTTTCGTCCGAGCGAAGTCTTGAGTCGACCGCATTTGATGGTGGCCGTGCAAGGGATCGCCGCCGAAACCGACGCGGCCGCGCGCCGTTTGTTCACCACGCCTCAGCAAAGATTCTTGCGGCTGATCCGGAATCAACCTGTGGAGTTGCTGCCTCCGGTCGATTCGATGGAGGAGATCTGGACGGACTTTGAGCGCGCCGCGGTAGAAAACAAGCTGGGCGCTGCCATCGTCGGGTCGAAAGCCACGGTGAAAGCGCGTCTCGAGCAGTTAGTCGAAGAGACGTCGGCTGATGAAGTCATCGTGGTCACCGACACCTATGAGCCTGCCGACCGGCTCCGGTCGTATGAACTGGTGGCCGAGGTCGCGAGGGACGTCGCGCTGGCCGCGTAAAGTTGTAGCCGGGTGCCCCAGCCTATCGCGCGTTTTGCGAAGGCTGGGGGTAGATGCTGCCCTCGTCCCGCCACGGAGATCGATTTCTGCGATACGCCGGCCCGCTTATCACGGCGAAGCGTGATCTACGTGGTTGCCTCCCACTGGTGCTTGCGGGATGATGGGCCCGACACGAGAGGATACCCGTCCGACCTCCCTTGCCTCGGCTGGCGGTTTTCATGTCGACCTCATTCGCATGGCCGTCCGTGCGACGCTTCGTCGTGCTCGGCCTTTTCTGCCTGCTCGCCACCCCCGTCTTTGCCGACTCCATCACCATCGGCAGCATCACGTTCATTAGTCAGGGGACATGGGGCAATCCGCATAAGGCGGTGCTCATTCTCCAACTCGACACCACCGGGATGACTTACGACGCCGTTATTCCCGGCGTGGGGTACCCGCTGGTCTTCGACATTCACGCCTTCGGCTGGGATGCCGGGATCTTCAGCACTCTTCCGGGACCCACGATCACGTTGCTCGATCCACCCTATTTTTGCCCGTGTGAATCGGCGGTCTTCACAATGTCGCTGCTGGATCCCTGGCCATTCCGGTTGGCGAACGGGAAGCTGTTTACGCCGGTGACGAACTTCACGATAACCATGGAGCCGTTGCCCGGGCAAACCTACCTGCAGCCCGGGCAGACGATCGCGATCGTGCTGACGTCAGTGCCGACGCCAGTCCCCGAACCTGGATCGTTGCTGCTGCTAAGTAGCGGTCTGCTGGGCGTGGCGGCGACCGCCTGGAGAAAGCTGCGTCCCGGCCCGCCACATTCGTGACCGGGAAGGTGCCCCAGGTTCGCGTCCGCCCTTTGGGCGCTAACCTGGTTTTAGGTGCGGGCTCCATCGCCTGCGAGCCGCTATAACCATCCCTTGGTGCGCGCGATCCGTGCGGCCTCCACGCGATTCGCCGCGCCCAACTTGCTGATCGCTTCCGACAAATAATTCCGCACCGTCCCCTCGCTCAACCCGAGCTCGGCCGCGATATCGCCGCTCGCCTTGCCGTCTCCGGCCAAACGCAACACCTGCCGCTCGCGATCCGTCAACGGATCCAACTCTCCCCACGCTTCGGTCGCCAGTTCCGGATCGATGACGCGCAATCCGCGATGCACGCGCCGCACGGCATCGGCCAACTGTTCGGCCGGATGATCCTTCAACAAATATCCCGACGCTCCCGCATCCAGCGCGCGCCGCAAATAACCGGATCGGGCAAATGTCGTCACGATCACCACGCGCGTTGCCACCCGCCGCCGCTTCAGCTCTGCGGCAACATCGAGTCCGGTCAATCTTGGCATTTCGATATCGGTCAAGAACACATCGGGCTTGTGCGTCAAAACGCATTCGAGCGCTTCCTGCCCGTTGCGCGCCCGTCCAACCACGGAAATATCGCCTTCAATTTCGAGCAACGCGGCCAATGCGCCCAGAACCATGCCCTGGTCCTCGGCAATGACCACCCGGATCGCCTTACGGCTTTCTTTGGAAAGGGAAGTCACAAGCTCGCCGTCTCTTCAAGCGGCAGTTCTATGATGAGCCGCGTTCCGCGAGTCATGTCGTGCTCAAGGCTTCCGCCCAATGACTCCACGCGCTCGCGCATTCCGCGCAGGCCGTTGCCTTCGACCGCCGGGCCGCCTCGACCATCGTCACATATCTCCAAACGGCACTGCCCGTTCACGCGCCCCAGTTCCACGCGGCAATGCGACGCGCGCGCGTGGCGCACAACATTGGTGACCGCTTCTCGCAGCACCAGCGCAAGTACGCTCTCTTTCGCAGGCGGGAGATCGAGTTCTGCCGAGCGCACATCCGCGCGCACCCCCGCCGTCTCCAAGGTGGCCGCCGCCTGCTTGATCTCGGCCGCGAGTCCCTGCGACCGGTATCCCCCAATTGCTTGGCGCACGTCGGCCAAGGCTTGGCGCGCGGTCAACTCCACGTCGCGGATTTCATTCCTTGCTTGTATCGGGTCACGATCTAGTAATTTGCGCGCCAACTCTGACTTCAACGTGATCAACGACAGCGTGTGTCCCAGAACATCATGTAGGTCGCGCGCAATGCGCTCCCGCTCCGCGACTTTGGTCAGCTGCTCGATCTCGGCATTCGCCCGCTTCAGCTCTTCAACATGCCGATTCTTTTGCGCGAAGTAAATGTTCGCGGCGCCGATAAAGGTGGACAGAAAAGTCGCAGGGAAAATAAATCCGTTGGTGATGTGCAGCAACCAAGACTCCAGAGCCGCAACCGTCACCACGCCGGCAATGGCGAGCGCGCCCGCCCACTCCGTGTCGAGCGCGAACGGCGCCATTGACGCGGCGTAGATGAAAAAGTTCGCGGCCCCGCCATTGAAGGGCGCATACACAACGCCGATTGCGCCGATGCACACGACGCAAATCAGCGGCCAGGGTCTCCTCGTCACGAAAAACGCGAAGTAGAAAAACAGAAACACAACCAGCGCCGCCGCCGTCGCGATCCACTCCGTCCGGCTGGCGTGTTGTGTGATCGGCTGCCATAGAAAAAAAGTCAGGTAGGCAAGCCAGATGAACGGAACCCAGCGCGGCACCCGGCTCTGTACGTAGGCTCGCATCGCTCTAGTGTAGGACACTCCTGCGGCTTGGCAATCGTTCCGGCGCCAAAGGCATCATGAAGGCTGCCCGGCGCATCTACCAGTGCATAGCATCACGACCGTGGGATGACAATTGTCATGCGCGCGCCCGTGTCGGCGGTATCTGGGAAGCAATTGACAGCATGGGAGTTCTGCTCAACAATCTTTAAAAACCAACCATTAGTGCGGAGGAAAGCGTATGTCCGATGACCAGGTCACGGTTGTGCAGGAGAGTAGTAGCAACGCCGGCAAGTGGCTGCTGCTTTTGCTGGCCGCGATTTATGTCGCGGGCTCACTGTACTTCCTGGTCGACATGCACGGCAGTGTCGGCAAACTGGTGGAGCAGCAGGCCGCCAGCCAGAAGCAGATCGCGGACCTGACCGCACGCATGCAGGGCGCGGAAGCCGAAGCCGAGACGCTCGGACAGCAGGTCGGCATCACCAAGAAAGAGCTGGCACAACGCGCCGCACAACTGCAGGCGTCCCAGCGCGCCGCTGAAGAACGCCTTGCAAAGGAACAGAAAGAACAGATCACCGCAGTGACCGGGGAAGTCGCGGGCGTCAAGACTGACGTGGGTGGTGTGAAGACTGACCTGGGTGAAACCAAGAACGAACTGGCCGCGACCAAGGCGAAGCTCGAGAGCACGGTCGGCGATCTCGGACTGCAGAGCGGACTGATCGCACACACCCGCGACGATCTTGAAGTCCTGAAGCACAAGGGCGACCGCCAGTACTACGAATTCACTTTGATGAAGGGCGCGAAGCCGGCGCCGGTGTCGACCGTCAGCCTGCAGCTGAAGAAGTCAGATGCGAAGCGCGGCAAGTACACGCTCAACGTCACCTCCGACGACAAGACAATCGAAAAGAAAGATCGCAACGTAAACGAGCCCATCCAGTTCTACACGGGTCGAGACCATATGCTGTACGAACTGGTGGTGTGGACGCTCGACAAGAACAAAGCGACTGGCTACATCAGCACTCCGAAGAACGCCCCCGTGCCGGTTACAGCTTCACCCACGGCTTCGAACCAGTAGCGGCGCGATGCTGCCCGCATCCGCTCACGTGCTCCTCGAGATCGCGCTGCGGACGGCGGCGATTTATTTTCTCGTGCTGGTCGGCGTGCGCCTCAGCGGCAAGCGCGAAGTCGGCCAGATGACTCCGTTCGACCTGACCCTGCTCCTGTTGCTGAGCAACTCCGTGCAGAACGCGATGACCGGCTCCGATACGACCGTTGCGGGCGGCGCGGTCGCGGCCGTGGTTCTGCTGGTACTCAACTACCTCATCGCCGATCTCGCCGGAGCCAATCGACGTTTCCGAAAATTCATTCAGGGCCAGCCGAGCATGCTTATTCATGACGGCCAGGTGATCGAGTCACACATGGCGAAAGAGCACGTGAGTCTCGACGAGTTGCGCAGTGCCATGCGCCAGCACGGCATCTCCGACTTCCACCAAGTTGCCATCAGCGTGCTCGAGGTCGACGGCTCGATCAGCTTCCTGCGGTACGAAGACATCAATCCCAACGCGCCCAATCATCTGGTTCGACGGCACGGAATTCAGAAAAAGCAATAGGCTGCGGCCGGATGCAAAGTGGAGATATGTTCCACGTGGAACATTCGATCGGTTCGTGATTAGCTAATAGCTAATTACCAAAATGGCAAATCGCACATTTGACGGCAGTTCGCTGGACCCTGTTTTCGGTATCCTTTATTTCGTCAGCACGACGGGTAGTGGCTGGTCGTAGGGGTGGATGACGACGCTGATGGACTGGCGCTTGTCGAAGTCAGCTTGGGTCACCGGGAAGCTCACGATGACGGTGCCGCGGGCCTCCTTGCCGGGAAGAATTTTTGTCTCGGGCATAAGCGCGGCTTGGGAGTTTTGCTTGAGGGCGGGGAAGGCCTGGAAATATCGTTCGAAGTCGACCGCCGAAGCGGCGTCGTCGGAATACTCCTGCGAGGGTGTCTTCAGTTTGCCCTCGATGTTGTGAATCCAGAGAGGCTTCTCGCCGCTGTTGTGAAGGGTTACGGTAAGAGCGACGAGCATCGAGTTCTGGTTGGGAACTTCGACGGCGGCGATGTTGTCGAGCGAACCGGCGCCTTGGGGCTTGGCGCGGCCGACGAATCCGTAGATGGCGAGGACAACGGCCAGACCCGCGAGTGCGATGAGCACGATCTTCGCGGGCGGCAGGCTGCGTTCAGGTGTCGCCATATCCTGCGTGACATTAATGCCGACGCCCGGACCCAGATCGAGGCCGGGAGGTTTCGGTGCAACGGGTGTCGGTTCGGATGGAGCCGTCGGCGGTTTGGGAGTTTCGTCGGGCATGCGGGTCTCGGTTTGGATTTTACGCGGGTTCAGGAGAAAAATCCCAAGAGGGCCGAGGAACGTTACGATCAGGCGCAAATAGAGCAATCGCAGACAGAATGTCTGAAAGAGTTCGTTTGCGGATGACGATGTCGAGCGTGATTTGATAGAGGTGAGTTGGCTCGTGGGCTCACGCCCGCATCGCGTCGGTGCCGCCCCCAAAGGGGGCTCGCGTTCGATTTGGCGGCGCACCCCGGACTTACGTCCGGGGCTAGCCTATGCCGCCGCTGCGCGGCTCTGTTTCAAGTCTTACAAGGCTGTTGGTCAGCTTTCAGCCAGCCGTTTGAGCGCACTTGGGTTAGTCTTTGAGCACTCTTCGCTCAGTCGGCTGAATACCCCTCAGTCAGTCGGTTCAACAACCTTCTCGTAACTCGACTTTTGCTACTTCATGTCGTGATGTTCGCGGGCGTACTTTTCGGCTTCGTTCAATTCTTTGACGGCTTCGTCGATGTGTTTCATGGCTGCCACGCGGTGGCCGCCCCATTCTCCGCCGGCGTGTTCGAGGTCGTTGCGGGCACCTTGCAGGGAACGGCGGGCAGCTTCGACCTCGGCCGGCACGTCGCGCTGAGGCGCGCTGGGGAAAAGGCTGGTAGCGGGGGAAGCGATCATCATCAGCAGTACGGCCAAGGTTGCGAGTCGCATGAGAAATCTCCTCAGAAATTTGGGATGCGAAGCAGTGTGCATGGTTCGGCTGTGAGGAGGCAATCAGGGTTTTCCTGCAGATAGTACAGGCTGATGGCTCCCGCTCACGCCCTCCCCGATGACCGCAACCCGCGGCGCAAGAGGTACAGGATTTCGGGCCTTTTGGAAAGACGCCGATCCGACATCCCAATCGGAAAGAGGCCAAAGCCGATTAAGTGAAGCTGCATAGAGGGAACCGTACGATTAGAAGCGGGCCGAGGTTGGTCTGTCAGCTCTCAACCCGAGCGAAATGGCACTCGGTGGGTGTGGGCCGAGGAGCACTCAGAGACTTACTTCATGCCGTGGCGGGGTTTTTTGGTGCAATGGCGATTTTTCGCCGATAACCCAAACATTCATCTGAGGCGGGGCGCTATAGAAACGAAGAAGCCGATACCAAGCAGAGTAAACGCGGCTAGCAGTGTCCCAGTTAGACTGAGGAGGTCTACCTCCGCTGCTCTGTTCTCTTCGCCATCAATCTGTCCTCTGATCTTGTCGTCGGCGACAAAGAAGATGAGCCACGCTGCCATCGTGACGATTATCAGAGCGAGGGAAAAATGGGAACCTGAGGCTGATTGATACCTAAACTCGCCGACACCGACCATCAGAAACCCAAAAATGATTCCAAACCAACAGATCCACCAAATTCCCAACCAATGCTTCCATCGGCGTCTTGGCTCGCGCATCAGTTCTTTGCCATTCATTCCACGCATTCTAACTCGACAATTGTTGAAAACCAGGCGATTACACTCAACACCCCTTGCCGGAGCGCAATGAGTGTAATCGCGATATTTCGCCAATTGAGCACTAGTGCGCTTCAACAAGCATCGCAAGGCGACTCGCAACCTAAAACCCGTAACTTCATATACCGGAGCTTCGGAACCTCCTCCAAAGGGTTCCACTCCGAAGCCAAATACATATCTTTATACTTCTCGAATGATTAACGGATCACTTGACACACATTTCGACCTATAATGGCTGTCGAATTTGGCACTTGCCTCGTAAATGAGTTGGAGGATCTCATGAAAGCTGCTTCGTCTACCTCCTCTGCGTCGTCTCATTCTTTCCTGGGCCCTCTCACTTTGCTGCTAAGTATGGTAATAACCACTGGCTGCGTTTCAAGCAGTCCGAGCGTACCGAAGTTCAGCGGGAATACCTCGGTGACTGTTTTGCTCTCAAGCACGGGGAACGATCAAGTTACACGCTTCCATCTGGCATTCGAGACATTGACGCTCACAAGCCAGTCAGGAAAGACCGTAACCCTGTTGCCGTCAAAGCAACCCGCCGAGTTCATGCACTTGAACGGAGGAATCGAGCCGTTGATGACGGTCAGCGTCCCTCAAGATATCTACACTTCAGCAACGGTTTCGCTGAGTCAGGCGGTATTTGCGTGCGTTGGACAGGTACCCGGCGGTGGTTTCGGGATCGCGAATTATTCAATTATCAATCAAAGCCCCACGGTGAACCTACCCTCGCCTATTACGGTTACGGGCAACAGCTTGCCATTACTGCTGGATATGGAGGTTTCCAGTTCGGCGGTCTTTTCCACTTGCTGGACGACGCCTCCGTTTCAGGGCTTTTCTTTGACACCCACCTTCGACCTCACTCCCCTGACTCTGTCTGCTTCCCCGACCAACTCTGGAAACGGCAAGGTCAACGGGCTTTTGGCGACAATCGCGTCGGTGGGCGCGACACCGTCGAATTTGACTCTGACGATTCCCGGGGGACCGTTGGGAACCAGAACTCTTTTGGCAAGTTCCAACAGCGCAACCGTGTTTCAGGGGGTGACTGGCGCTTCTGCGCTCGTCCCCGGAATGTTCTTGAATATTGACGGTGCGACTCAATCCGATGGATCGCTGCTCGCGACCCGAATTGAAGTGGAAGATTTCTCTGCGATCAACGACTCCAACGGTCCTGTAATGTTCGTTGCCAGCCTGGTTCCGGTTTTCCAGCTTTACGGCCGTACCGAACTCGGCGATCTACTGACGATCAATGGTCAGAAGGGAATCTATATGGATTTCCCCTCTTTCGATTTCAGTACTGCAACGTTCCGGATCTCGGGCCAGTTTGCGAATCTGCAGAATCTGCCTTTTGTCCCCAGTTTCAGTGGATCGAATATAGTCCCGGGCCAGGATGTTGATATCGCTTCTGGTGCTCTCTCAACCGTCGGCAACGTATACACTCACGCAAACACCATCACCCTCGTACCACAGACCATCAATGGGACAGTGGTCGCTTCGCAGCAGAGCGGCAACTTTGTGGATTACACTGTCTCGTTAGCTTCCTACGATTTGTTCCCTACCTTGGCTGTGCAGCAAGGACAGACCACGCTGCTGAGCAATCCCAGCCAAGTTGAAGTCTACGTCGACAACAGTACCCAACGGCTTAACACTCAGGCCCTCGCTCCGGGCAGCACACTCCGCTTCTACGGGCTGGTGTTCAACGACAACGGCACGTTGCGCATGGATTGTGCGCAGGTCAACGATGGAGTGACAGCAACATCGCAAGCGAGTACTGCCCTCGCTGCGCAGAGCTTCACACAAGTAGTTCACGGTGATTTGGGAGGGCTTGTTCTGCACACGGTCTCGACGACGCGATAACAGCGAATCATCCCGCTGAACTGGCGAACCTGCTGTCTGTTCGAAACTCTATTCCAGCCCGTCGAAGACCGCGTAGAGCCTCTCTCAGCGAGTCGAAGGTGTGAAGTAGCTTCTCTTACAGGGCGCCGCCTTACGCCGAGGATTGAGCGTCAGTCCAAGCCTTCCACGAAAGCCCCGCTCGGCAGTCAATTGTTGTAATCGCATTATAAAAGGGCGCCCCTCTTGGAGTAGGTTGTGATTGTTCGCATCATCGCCTACGAAAAGGAGCACCCTCATGAACAGTGAAAAGTATATTGGGCTGGACGTCCATCAAGCAACCATCGTGGTCGCGGTGACAGATTCCAGCGGCAAGTTAATCATGGAGTCCATCCTGGAGACTGAAGCGGCGACCATTCTTCAGTTCTTTGCCGGCTTGCGCGGAACTTTGGCGGTGACCTTTGAGGAAGGAACCTGGTCGGCCTGGCTATACGATCTGCTCAATCCCCGCGTCGACAAGCTGGTGGTGTGCAATCCGCGGAAAAACGCGCTGCTCAAGGACGGAAACAAGAGTGATCGCATCGATGCCCGCAAGCTGGCAGAGCTGTTACGCGGCAACCAACTAAAGCCGGTCTACCATGGCGAGAACGGGGTGCGCATGCTGCGGGAACTGTCTCGGAGTTATCTGACCATCGTCAAAGACCTGTCGCGGGTCATGAATCGGCTGAAGGCGGTGTACCGGAGCTGGGCGATTCCTTGTGCGGGAAGAGATGTCTATTATCGACGGCATCGAGCGCAGTGGTTGGACAAGATCCGTGAAGCCGGCGTGCGGCGACGAGCGGAACGCCTCTATGAGCAACTGGACATGTTGCAACACTTGCGGCAGCAGGCGCGACGGGAACTGTTAGCGGAGGCTCGCAAGCATGCCATCACCGCCAAGCTGCGCCAGGTTCCGTATCTGGGACCGATTCGATCGGCGCTGGCGGTGGCTCTGCTGCAGACTCCCCATCGTTTCCGCACCAAGCGACAACTATGGGCTTACAGCGGGCTGGCTTTGGAGACTCGCATCAGTGCGGAATATCGCATGGTCGAAGGGCAAGTAAGGCGTTCGAAAAAGCTGCTCTGCATTCGGGGCCTGAACAAGGACCACAACCATGATCTGAAGGGGCTATTTAAAGGTGCGGCTACCATGGCCAGTGTGGGTCCCGGACCGTTCCAGGAGTTCTACCAAGCGGCACTGGCCAAAGGCATCAAGCCGACCATGGCGCGTCTCACGCTGGCGCGCAAGATTGCAGCTATAACGCTGACTTTGTGGAAGAAGGGAGAAAGCTTCGACGCAGAAAAACTGAAATCGCAAGCCGCTTGAGCGTCTCGGGTGAAGAGCCCTTCCATCTCCGGTAGATCTTTCTGGTGGTGGCCAGTCGGTTCTTGAGACGCTCGGGTTCGAGGGTGA